>DASZVD010000505.1:0-7368 GCA_035547375.1 Steroidobacteraceae bacterium | reverse complement strand
CGAGCGCGATTCCCGTCGCCAGGCCGCCTCCGCCGAACGGGACCACTACCGTATCGAGCTCCGGCCATGCCTGGGCCAGCTCCAGTCCGATCGTTCCATTGCCGAGGATGACGGCCGGCTCACAAACAGGGTGAATGAACGTACCGTCCGCCCCGCCCGTCTCACGGCTGGTCATGATTCGCCACCAGTCCGCGAAGGAATGCTCAACGACCCGTGCCCCCAAGGTGCGCAAGGCATTCACCTTGACTCTCGCCGCGCTATCGGGAAAGTGTACGGTCAGAACCACTCCGCGACGCCGCGCGGCGAGCGCCAGCCCCTGGGCAAAGTTGCCCGCACTCGCGGTTGCCACGCCGCGCTCGAGTAGAGTTGAATCCAATTGCTGGAGCGCACTTGCGGCTGCACGAATCTTGAATGAGCCGAGCGGTTGCAAGCACTCCGCCTGCAGGCGGATTCTTCCCCCGGCACCCGCGTAAGGCAGCAACGGCGCGTGAATGATGTCATCGCGGATGAGATCGCGCGTTCGGATGAAGTGCTCGAGACGAGCCTCTCGGACAATGTCCGCCAACTTCCGCCCAGTATCCATTTCCCGCAGGGCCCCAAACAGCAAAAACGGTAGAGTACCGTAAGACCGGCCGGCAGCGTTCGAATGCGGGTGACGCTGCCTGACGTGCCGCAAGGTTGACGGACCCGACTGCGCGACGGCCTGCCCGAACGGACGGATCCGGTTATGTCCGCACGGGCCCAAGGCTCGACGATCCCGGTACTGCCGTGCGAAGATCGATACCAGCCGGGAGATGCCCCGTGTGGCCAGTGCCAGGCCAGGTCAGGTCCAGTGCCAGGCCAGGTAAAGGTTCGCCGGCAAACGGAATTCCGGGTGAGTGTCAGGCCCTAGATGTATTGACTTTGGATCATCCTCCTACGACTCAGTGGGCGCCATGGCTGCTGCGCGCCCGGGTGACTCCCCCACGCGATCTGCAGCAGCACATTCCGCGTCCTCGGGTCATGCAGGCGCTCTCGGCGGCGGCGCGAGCTCCGATCGTTGTGTTGGACGCACCGCCAGGCTTCGGCAAGACGGCGGCGCTGGTTGAATGGACCGCCGCGCAGACGGAGCACAATGTCCGCACGGCGTGGTTAACGCTCGATGCGGCAGACGATCCGGAATCCGTGCTTCGCTATCTGGCGTTCGCCTTGCACAAGGCCGGGATGGATGTGTCCGGCACGGGCGCTGCAGGCCAGGAGGACCTGCCAAGCCACAAGTGGGCTCGCGAGCTGCAGTCGCTGCTCGCGCGGGTCGAGCGCGAAACACAGCGTTGGCTGCTCGTCATTGACGATCTCGATACGGCTTCAGCCGCGGTGCTCGCCGGGATCATCAGTCCGCTCCTGAAATTCGCGCCGGCGTCCCTGACCCTGGCCTTGGCAATGCGGGGGCCGGTCGCCCTCGACTTGTCGGGACCGGCCAGCCGGGCCCTGGTCCAGCAAGTGGACCGGCGCGAGCTGCGGTTCGACCGGGACGAGATCCGGCTGCTATGGGGACGGGCGGCGACGGAAGCCCAGATTCGCGCGGTGGAGCGGCGCAGCGAAGGATGGCCTGCCCTCGTGCAGCTCATGCGCGAGCACGGCGCCATCTTGCACTTTCGCGCCCAGGTCGGCACGCCCAACATAACATCGCTGCGAGCCTTCTTCGAGTTCCGGGTGTTGCAGCGTTTGAGCGCGGACAGCCGGGACCTGGCGCAGCGTTTGTCGTTGCTCCCCAGCTTCACTGTTGACACCATCGCAGAGCTGACAGGCGTGCAGACGGCCGGCGCGCTTCTCGAGGCGCTGAGTGAGATTGGAATTGTTCATGCAGTGAATGTGGAGGGCGGCGCGGCGCTACTTACCATGCATCCGCTCTTCCGCGAGTACGTCGCGGGCCGGTTTGCGGCGGCAGACCCGCGTGCCGTGTTGAATCTGCGCTACGCCGCAGCCCGCGTGTACAGCCGGCTGGAGCTGCAGCCCGAGGCCGTGCAAATCGCTCTCGCGACGGCCGATGCGGACTTCATCGGCGAGACGGTGGAGTCCTGCGATCCGGTATTGACATGGCTGCGCCACGGGACGGCCCGGCTGCGCCAGCTGGTGCGCCGCGTGCCGGACGGCGTCCTGTTATCACATCCCCGCGCAGGCTATGGCCGCGTGATCTATTGGGTCAAGGAGGGGCGGCTGAAGGACGCGCAGAGCCTGTTCGACCGCCTGGAAAAGCTACCTCCCGGCGCGAGCGAGCCCCTCGACAGGGCGCTCTGTCATTCCATGCTGGCGGTATACAAGGGCACGCCGATATCGCCCGCGGACGTAGCCAACCTCGAGCGTTTGAGCCTTACGCGACCCGACCTCGCACCCTCGTTAGGGTGTCTGACCAACACCCTGCATTGCTATCTGCAGCAGCACGACAGCCAATTCGCCGCGGCACGGGAGTCGGCACGACGCGCGATCCGTGATGCCGAGCTCGCGAAATCCCCTTATGCCGCCTTCTTCGAGTACTGCGACCTCGCGATGCTCGCCGGGATATCAGGGGACGCTCCCGCGGCGTTCGCTCACTTCCAGGAAGGAGAGCGCGCCTGCCTGTCATCCGTACGCGCCGACGAGCGGCTCGCCCTGATCCGCGATGCCTTTCGCCTGGAGATCGAGCACGAGCTGGATCCGCTGGATGTCACGGAAATGTCCCGTCTGCGCAACCTGTTTCTGCGCCTGCCGCGGCTCGAAGCCTGGCTGGATGTATTTGCCGCGGTGTATCGAACGTATTCGGAAAAGCTGCTTCTGCAAAACGACCTGACGGCCGCGCTGGCCGTCATCGATGCGGGACTCGGGCACGTACGCGACCAGGAAATCGAAAATGTCGCCCCCATTCTTCTGTGCCAGCAGGCTTGCCTCTTGGCCTGCTGCGGACGCACGGCCGCGGCGGCAGCAGTCTTGAAAGACCTGACGGGTGAGCGCGGAGTCGATTTTTCCGACACGCTGCACTCCTGGAGACAGACGGAAGCTTTTGTGGAGGCTGTGGCGATGCAACGCGCCGCCGAGTCCATGCCGCTTCTGAACAGTGTCATACACCGCGCCCGACGGACGGGCAACATTCGTTCGGAGTTGCGCTTCCGGCGCTTGCGCATGATGAGCAATGCACAAGGCGATGACGCTGCCCGGGTCGCCGAGTTGGAAGCCAGCAGCGGGTTCAGGCGCGCCGCCATTCTGACCACGCGACAGCTTGGCGTCCCACCCGCCGCACCGCAGCCGGGCGCTGCGCTCTTTACTCCTAGAGAGATGGCTGTGCTGGAAAAGCTCGACGAGGGATTGACGGATAAATCTATCGCGATCGCTTTGGGCATCACAGCCCATGGCGTGCGTCATCACTTGAAGCGCATCTACGTGAAACTGAACGTTCGGGATCGGGCGGAAGCCCGCGACAAGGCCCGGCAGGCAGGCATCCGCTTCCCGGGGCAGCTGGCGAGCGGCGTGCGCCAAAGCGATCCGGGCCGCACTAAAAGCACCCAGCCGTCCGCGCCACCTACTAATCGCTATTGACTACCTACTAACCGTCTCCCCCTTCCGCGAACTCGAGGGCGCTAACGTTGCGCCACTCGATATCTGGGGAGGGCTTTGATGAGCAACGAATTCTTGGGCTTCCAGCCGCGCGCCACCGCAGCAGCCGCTCTCTTGCCACTGCTGCTCACGATCCCTTCCCACGTAGCCCACGCCGCGGACACCGCTGCCGAGAGTGATGTGCTGGCGGAAGTCACCGTGACGGCTCAGAAGAAAACAGAGGACATTCAGGATGTTCCCATCTCGATAGCGGCTCTGAAGGAAGACGACCTTCGCCGGCGCGGAATCACGACAACGGAGGGGCTCGGCAACGCCACACCCGGCCTGATGGTCAACGATTACGGCAACCCCGTCATCACCCTATTCACTCTGCGCGGCGTGCAGCAGTTCGACTTCGGCGACCACCAGGAATCGCCGATCGCCATTTTTGCCGATGGCGTCTACATTCCCTACCTGAGCGCCGTAGGCCTGGATTTCTTCGACATGGACCATGTCGAGGTGTTGCGTGGTCCCCAAGGTACGTTGTTCGGTCGCAACGCCACGGGCGGCGCCATCCAGCTCCAGAGCGCGGCGCCCACTCAGGACTTCACCGCGTATGTACAGGCGGATGAAGGCAACTATGCCGAGCACCGGATCGAGGCCGCCGTGAGCGGCCCCATCGGCGGCGGCTGGCTCGGCAGGCTGTCAGTCCTCAAGGACCAGCACAACGGTTACTACAACAATCTGCTCGGCCGTGATCCCGGTGACGCGGACGGCCTCGGCTGGCGCGCGCAGCTGGCTCACGATCTGGGGGATCGGGGTAAGTTCTCGCTCATCGTGCGCGGCTCGCACGATGACACGACGAGCAGCCCCGATCAGGCGGCGGCCGCCTATCCCGATGCCGCCACCGGATTGCTGCTGCCGGGTGCCGCCAATCCGGCCGCTTACGCGCAGTTCTGCCAAAGTTACTTCGGTGCAGCCGCTGCCGCTCATCCGATCGACTGTTTGAGCGGCGACAGCGCAACAGGCAATCCTTTCACTATCCGCGCCAACCGGGTCGGTTATTTCCTGCGCACGACTTTCGCCGCAAGCGCAACCGTGGATTGGGACTTCGGCTTCGCACGCCTGACATCGATCAGTGCCTACGGTCATCTCAGAAAGAATTATGGCGACGAGGACTCCGACGGCACCTCGCTCGACCTGCTGACGTTCGCACAAACCGTCGATGCCAAGAACGCGTCAGAGGAGCTGCGGCTCGCCGGCAGATCCGGCCCGCATGATTGGATCGCAGGCGTGTACGGACTGTATATCGATGGTCATTACGGCACCGAGCAGGGCTATTACATGTTCGACCCTGATCTCGCGGCAACTACCGCCAATGCCTATTCATTGCGCACACGCACCTGGGCGGTGTTTGCCCAGGATGAGATCACCCTGGCGCCGCGATGGTCGTTGACCACCGGCCTGCGCTGGACCGGCGACGACAAAAACTTCACCATGAGCACTCCTTGCACGGGACCTGGATGCGATGTCCTGGGCCTTACCGACCCGGACATCGTGCAGGGCACCGGCTATGACAGCTCCGTGCCGGGCGCGCGCACCAGCCGGGTCTCCGGCAACTGGGACGGCAAGCTGCAATTGAGCTACAAGCCCATCGACGGCATGTTGACTTACGCGGGTGTCAGCCGCGGTACCAAGGCCGGTGGCTTCAATGGCGGGGCCGCCGCCTTCTACACAGTAAATCAAGCCATCTTCGACGACGAGGTGTTGACGGATTACGAGATCGGCGCAAAGACCGATCTTGCCGGCGGACGGGTTCGCGCGAATGTCAGCTCGTTCTACTACCGCTACAAGAACATGCAGGTCTTCAACCAGATCGGGCCGTCCACGGTCACATTCAATCGTGACGCCAGGATCTATGGCGGCGAGGCGGACCTGCAAGCCCTGCTCGCGCCCGGGCTGGAGTCCGGACTGGGTCTGTCCCTGTTACACACTCGCATCGATCCCGTCGAGAACGTGAACATTCTCACCGGCGAGACGACGAGCGCTCCCGAGGAATTGCCGAATTCGCCGCACGTCACGGTGAACGCCCGCCTCGCCAAGAGCTGGCTGATCGGCTCGCAGGGCAAGCTGATGCTCGAGGGCGACGGCAAGTGGGTTGGCGCCCACAAGTTGAGCCTCATCGACAATCCGGCCACCAAAGAGAGCTCCTACTACACGCTGGACGGTCGGCTCAGCTACGGCGCCGCAGACGGCCGCTGGGAGGTCGCGCTCTACTCGCAGAATCTTACGAACCAGCAGTACCGCATCGTCGCGACACCCTTCGCCAGCTTCGACGGCTCCCTCATCGAAGTCTTCGGGCCGCCGCGCACCTTTGGCGGCTCGGTCCGCGTGCGGTTCTGAAGTC
This sequence comes from Steroidobacteraceae bacterium, assembly GCA_035547375.1. Classification (GTDB taxonomy): domain Bacteria; phylum Pseudomonadota; class Gammaproteobacteria; order Steroidobacterales; family Steroidobacteraceae; genus 13-2-20CM-66-19. The sequence continues at coordinate 1,415 of DASZVD010000505.1, read as the reverse complement.
GATGCACGTGCAAGTTGTCGACGCGTTGGCCTTGCAGCAGCTGGCGATGGGCGCGGCTCTCCTAAGCGCGGGGGGTGGATCATTTCCGTACCTGGAATTGTTGAGCGCCGAGGAAGAGCTCAAGGCTCACCCCCCCGTGCCACTCATTCCCGCCGCGCAGCTACCGAATGACGCGCGCGTCGCGTTGGTCGCCATGGTGGGCGCGCCGCTCGCACTGTCGGAACGATTGGTCGACCCGGAACACTTTGCACGGCCGGTCGCAGCCCTGGCAAAGCATCTCGGAACGAGCTTCGATGCCGTCATGGGTTACGAGATCGGCAGTATGAACAGCCTCATCCCGGCAATGGTGGCGACGCGTCTTGGCTTGCCGCTCGTGGATGCGGACACGCTCGGACGGTCATTTCCGGAAGTGCAAATGTCGGCGTTCGCCATCGCGGGCCTCGATCTGACGCCGATGGCCGCCAGCGACATACGAGCCAACGATTTAGTCCTGACGGCCGCCGCCAGCGCACGTTGGGTAGAGAGCTTCCTGCGGTCGATTGCGACGACCTGCGGCTCCATCCTGGCGGTCTGCGGCTGCCATACGGGCCGGCAAATCAAGCGGCACGCGCATCTCGGCAGCTATTCCCGGGCCATCCGCATCGGCTCGGCCCTTCTGAGCGCGCAGGCTCATAGAAGGGATCCCGTAGCAGCCTTGTTCAGCAGGGAGCGCGGCTCCGTCCTCGCGCGCGGCAAAGTGCGCGACGTGATCCGCAACACGACTGACGGCTTCGTTCGCGGACAGGTTGAGATCGACATTGGCTCGGAGAGCACCGCTCGTGTGCATTTTCAGAACGAGTACACGCTCGTTGAGATAAGCGGACGCCGTCTCGCCATGGTGCCCGATCTGATCACGATTCTCGACGCCGAGCGGGGCGAGCCATTGGGAACCGAAGCGCTGCGCTACGGACAGCACGTCGTCCTGGCTCGCTTGCCGGCGCTGGATCGTCACCTGACACCGCAAGCGCTGGCGGTGGTCGGGCCTAAGGCCTTTGGCTATGACTTCGACTATGACGGCGCGAATCATGAGGCAGCACGGTGATCAGGATTGGCATTGATGTAGGTGGTACCAACACCGACGCGGTAGTCGTCGACGGTACACGAGTCGTCGCTTCGCTCAAGACCTCCACGACGGAGGATGTCACTACGGGTGTACAGCGAGCGCTCGCGAAGCTCATCGAAAGCGCGCCGGAGGCAACCCGCTCCGCCGCGGCGGTCATCATCGGAACGACGCACTTCGTCAACGCCGTAGTCGAGCGCAAGGAGCTGGAGCGCGTTGCGGCGTTGCGGTTGTGTTTGCCGGCATCCGCCTCTGTCAAGCCCTTTTCCGGGTGGCCCGCCGACCTGCGCGACCTCGTGAAGGGTGACGTTGTGTT
>DASZVD010000504.1:0-6908 GCA_035547375.1 Steroidobacteraceae bacterium | reverse complement strand
ACAACCGACGAGCGACGCAAAGCAGGCGATCCGCGCAAGTCGATCGAGGAGCGCTATGGCAGTCGTGAAGACTATCTCGACCGCTTCACCCACGCGCTCGATGAGCTCATCGCGCAGCGTTGGGTACTGCCGGAGGATCGCACGGCTCTCCTGATTCGCGGCCGGCAGGAGTGGGAGGAAGCCACTCGCCAGTAGGAGCCTGCCGGACAGGCTCCCACCCATCCCCCAAGCGCGACGCTCGAGCGCGACGTCTGTTTAGTTGACCACGACCGGATTGTTGAACGTGCCGGGCGAGGCCGCGATCTGCAAGAGCACGGTCGCGGTATCGGCGTCCGCTACCGCAATGTCGGGATGCCCGTCCCCGTTCAGGTCCGCGATGGCGACGCTCAGGGGTTGCCCGTAACCTGGGTAGCTGGTCGCGGTCCCGAAAGTGCCGGCCGTCGTCGAGCTTTGCAGCAGGACGGAGACGGCGCCCGTTGGCGCAGGGCCCAGGCTCGCGACGACCAGATCCGGCTTCCCATCGCCATTGAGGTCGCCGACAGCAACGTCGATCGCGCCCGACGGTGTCGAGTAGGTGATGGGCGCGAGGAAAGTCCCTCGGTGCGTCGCGTCCTGCAGCAGTATCGACACCCCTGGGGCACCCGTGCCATCGCTACCCGGGCCTTGGTTCGCAACAATGAGATCCGGCAGGCCGTCGCCGTTCACGTCGAGAATTTTCACCGACTGCGGCTGTGCGCCGGCGGGAAAGCTCACACCGGCGGCGAAGGTGCCCGGGGTCGTGGCGCTTTGGAAGAAAATCGTCACCTGGCCGTTGTTGCCGTTGCTGTCGTAATTCGCGGCGACGATGTCAGGCTTGCCGTCGCCGTTGAGATCGCCGACGGCCACGCTGGTCGTGAGGTTCCCGGTGGACAGATCGACCGGCGGCTGGAACTGTCCTGCGGTGGTGGAATTCTGCAGCACCACGATGGCGTTGCCGCTGCTGCTGAGATCGGCGAACACGAAGTCGGGCCGGCCGTCGCCGTTGAGGTCGGCGGTGACGACCTGGTTCGGCTGGCCACCCGTCGTCAGCGTGACGCCGGCGAGAAATTTCCCGGGGTTCGCTGGATCGTGCATGAAGATCGTCGCGTTCCCGTTGCCGAAGTTCGCGACGATCATGTCCTTCCCGCCGGCGCCGGTGATGTCCGTCACCGCGATGCCGGAAGGGTTCGTTCCCGTCGTGGGATAGTCGACACCCTTCAGGTACGTTCCGGGCGAGCTCGAGCTGCCGAGGTAGACCGAGGCGACACCGGGGTTGCTCGCCTGGCCGTTATCGACAGTCGTCGCGACCAGGAGGTCGGGGATGCCATCGCCATTCACATCCGCTACGGCGACGGAGTTCGGCGTATAGCCGGGCAGGGAGATCACCGGCCCGCCGTAGTAATAGTCGTCGTCGTGACAGCCGGCCAGGAGGGTGAGCAGGACGGCCGTGCCCGCTATTCCCAGCGTTCGCCCGCCGCGTCCGGAATCCTTGCATTGAGCTTTCACTTCGGTGCCCTCTTCGCCGAAAGGATTGCGCAAAAGACAACGCTCGACCCGCGATGAGGTTGACCCTGCGCCGTCGCCTGGCCGACGGATTCACCCGTGCCGGGAAGTCACGGTAAGCTGTGACCGGTGTCCAATATCAGGCAAGGCAGCTCATGTCGAGTGGCGCGGACGTGGTCTTTTTTTTCGACGTCGACAATACGCTCCTCGACAACGATGCCGTGCAGGAGGACCTGAGCGAGCATCTCGAGCGTGAGTTCGGCCGCGTCGAGCGCGATCGATACTGGACCATTTTCGAGGAGCTGCGGGTGCAGCTGGGGTACGCCGATTACCTGGAGGCCCTGCAACGCTATCGGCTGGAGAACCTCGACGATCCGAATCTGCTGCTCATGTCCTCCTTCCTGGTGGACTACCCCTTTACCAGCCGGCTCTTTCCAGGCGCGCTCGTCGCGCTGGCGCACTGTCGACGGCTGGGACCTACCGTGATCCTTTCGGACGGTGACGTCGTGTTCCAGCCACGCAAGATCCAGCGCTCCGGCATCTGGGGCGCGGTAGAGGGGCGAGTGCTCATCTACCTGCACAAGGAGCAGATGCTCGATGCCGTCGTGCGCCGCTACCCCGCGAAGCATTACGTCATGGTGGACGATAAGGTCCGTATCCTCGCCGCCATGAAAGCAGCGTGGGGCTCGAAGCTGACCACCGTCTTTCCGCGGCAAGGGCATTACGCGCTCGACGCCGCGGAAGTCGCGAGATATCCCGCACCCGATATCACCCTCGAGGCGATCGGGGAGCTGGCCGAGTGCGATCTTTCGGCGCTGCCGGGTTAAGCTCAACGGCTATGACTGAAGCTGATCTTTCTGCCGCCGCAGTGCCCGCGGCGGCCCGCCGGGCCATCAACTCACCCGCTCAGGTCCTGTTCGCCAGCCTCATCGGCACCACGATCGAGTTCTTCGATTTCTACATCTACGCCACCGCGGCCGTGCTGGTCTTTCCGAAGCTGTTCTTTCCGGCCAGCGACCCGACCTCCGCCTTGCTGCAATCCTTTGCCACGTTCGCGCTCGCCTTTTTCGCACGCCCCGTCGGCTCAGCGCTGTTCGGACATTTCGGTGACCGGATCGGCCGCAAGGCCACGCTGGTGGCGGCTTTGTTGACCATGGGCCTGTCGACCGTGGCGGTCGGGCTCCTGCCAGGCTATGCCGCCATTGGCGTGGCCGCGCCGTCGCTGCTGGCGTTGTTTCGCCTGGGGCAGGGGCTCGGCCTCGGTGGGGAGTGGGGTGGGGCGGTGCTGCTGGCAACCGAGAATGCGCCGCCGGGCAAGCAGGCGCTGTACGGCATGTTTCCGCAGCTCGGAGCGCCGCTCGGGTTCCTGTGCTCGTCGGCGACTTTTCTGTTGTTGACCACCTCGTTGAGCGACGCGCAACTGTTGGATTGGGGTTGGCGCGTGCCGTTCCTGGCGAGCTCTCTGTTGGTGTTCGTGGGTTTGTACGTGCGGCTGCGGTTGACCGAGACGCCGGCGTTCCAGCGCGCCATCGAGAACAACGAGCGCGTGCGCGTGCCTATGCTCACCGTTTTCGAGCAGCACCCGCGCACCCTGATTCTCGGAACCTTCGCGGCGACCACGACCTTCGTGCTGTTCTATCTCATGACGGTGTTCTCGCTCAGCTGGGGGACTTCGGAGCTGAAGTTCAGCCGCACGTCTTTCCTGATCATGCAGATGGTAGGGGTGCTGTTCTTCGCGCTCACCATCCCCCTCTCCGCCATGGCGGCCGACCGGATCGGGCGGCGCGCCATGCTCATCGTGGCGACCATCGGCATCATCCTGTTCGGCTTGGTGCTCGCGCCTTTGTTCGGCTCGGGGACGATCCCCGGGGCCGTGACCTTCCTGTCCCTCGGCCTGGCGGCCATGGGGCTCACCTATGGGCCGCTGGGGACCGCGCTCGCGGAGTTGTTTCCGACCTCGGTGCGCTACACCGGAGCGTCGCTCACCTTCAATCTCGCAGGCATCGTCGGTGCTTCGCTCGCGCCCTATGTGGCAACGTGGCTGGGTAAGACCTACGGTCTCCCGTATGTCGGGTACTACCTCGCCGGCGCCGGGCTCATCACCTTGGTGGCTTTGCTGTTGATCAGGTCACCACGGCCCGGAGGCGCGAGCTAGGGAAGATCGAACACGATCACTTCGGCGTTGGCTCCACCGCTGAGCTCGAGCCGAGTGGCATCCGTCAGCTTCAAGGCGTCACCCGCACCCAGCTTCGTATCGTTAGCGCTGACCGATCCTCGTGCGACGTGCACGTAGATGCGTCGGCCCGGCTTCACCTCCAACACGGCCCGCTCGTCACCGTTGAACAGTCCGGCGTAGACCCGCGCATCCTGATGGATGAGCACGGAGCCCTCCGCCCGGTCCGGCGAGGCGATGAGCCGCAGCCGACCGCGCTTCTCTTCCGCGCTGAACCGCTTCTCCTCGTAGCTCGGCTCGATGCGCTGCTGATCCGGCTGGATCCAGATCTGCAGGAAGTGCACCGGAGCGCCGGTCGAGGGGTTGAACTCGCTGTGCAGGACCCCGGTACCGGCGCTCATCCGCTGGACGTCGCCCGGGCGGATGGTCGAGCCGTTGCCCATCGAGTCCTTGTGGGCGAGCTCGCCCGCCAGCACGTAGCTGATGATTTCCATGTCGCGGTGGCCGTGAGTGCCGAATCCCTGGCCCGGGTCCACCCGGTCTTCGTTGATGACCCGCAGCGGCCCGAACTCGATGTGCTCGGGATCGAAGTAGTCGGCAAACGAGAAGCTGTGGAAGGACTTCAGCCAGCCGTGATCGGCGTAGCCGCGTTCCTGACTGCGTCGGATTTCGTTCATGGGAGCCTCTTGTTCGTGCGGCGCGTACCCCGCGCCGGGGATGTGCGTACAATAAGGTCGAATAATTCAATAAAAAAGCGTGAAATTTAGGGTATAAAGACCTAAATATTGAATAGGTAATGGCCGATGGCCCTGGCGAAAACCTCTTTGGAGCAGTGGGCGGTGCTGGCCGCCGTGGTGGACGAAGGGGGCTATGCCCAGGCCGCGGCGGCCCTCCACCGGAGTCAGTCAGCGGTGAGCTACGCGGTCAGCCGCCTACAGGAGGAGCTCGACCTGCCGCTGCTCGCGATCGAAGGGCGCAAGGCGGTTCTCACTCCTCATGGCCGGACCCTTCTGCGCAGGGCACGCGGCCTCTTGCGGGACATCGATACACTGGAGCGGCTTGCCCGCAGTCTCAAGCAAGGCTGGGAGCCGGAGCTCACTTTGGTCGTGGACGCGGCTTTCCCACGGGAGCACCTGCTGAAAATCGTCGCCGAGCTTCAGCGGCTCTGTCCTGATACCCAGATGCAGCTTTCCGACGCCGTTCTCTCTGGTGCGGAAGAGGCGATCGCTGACGGTGCGGCAGATGTTGTGGTGACCGTGCACGTGCCCTCAGGACATTTCGGCGAATTCCTGATGGACGTGGCCTTTGTCGCCGTGGCTCGTCCTGAGCATCCATTGTTTGCGATCGGACACGAGTTGACGTTCACCGACCTCGCGCGCCATGTGCAGGCCGTCCTGCGAGACTCCGGTGTAAAGCATCCGCGCGACGAAGGATGGCTCGGGGCGGAGCGGCGCTGCACGGTGGGAAGCATGGAGGCATCTCTCGCAACGGTGAAGGCGGGTCTCGCCTATGCCTGGCTGCCCGACCACGTGGTTGCGGAGTCGTTGCGCAACGGATCCCTGAAGGTGCTGCCGCTGATGAGCGGTCGCGAGCGGAGAGTTCCACTGCACCTGGTGTTGGTACGGGGCGAGGTTGCGGGCCCGGCCGCACGTGCCGCGGTGGAATGTTTTCAGCGGCACGTGCCGGTCGTCGCGCGGGGAGAGCCGGTGCCGGTCGCTGCTCGGGGAGCGCCTGTGCCGGCCGCTGCCCGGGAAGCTTGAATGTCGGAGGCACTGGCGTGACCGGCCGGACCCGCATGGGTCTCCACCGCGGTGTTAGAGCGTCTCCACCCAACGCACGAGCGCTTTCCGTTGCCCGGCGGGCAGTCGCTCGAATCGCTTACGCGCGGCGGCGGCCTCGCCGTCATGCCACAGGATCGCTTCTTCGACCGAGCGGGCGCGGCCGTCATGAAGGAATGTTGGGAATCGCTCCAGGGAAACACGATAGCCGAATCCCCACAACGGCGCCGTCCGCCAACGGCTCGTGACTGTTTTGCCCGCGACGGTCTTGTCGGCCAGGCGGTTCCCCAGGTCGTGGAGTCGAAGATCCGTGTACGGCGCGATCTTGACGGGAGCACCATCGATACCAACAGTCATTTGCGGCTGATGGCAGGCCACGCAGCCTACCTGGGCGAACAGTTTCGCGTCCGTGTCTGGAGTCGGATGGGGTGTGGGTGAGGCGGGCACGGCCAGCCAGAGCTCGAAGCCGAGGACGGCCGCAAACAATTCATCGGACACTTCGGGCGAGCCGCCGTTCGGCTGCTCGAGACAGGCGACTTCGGCCGGGGTGCAGTCGTCGTGCGGGATATCGGCGGAGGTGAGGCCCATCTCACGGGAGAAGGCGCGAGCGGTCTGGTCGCGCACCGACACCGCGGACCCTTGCCAGCCGAAACGGGCGTGAGCGGCGTCCAGCAGGCCCGCGCCGAACAGCGCGGGTGCCAGGCGCGGCTTGACGATCGTTCGTGCCGCAAGTGGGCCGTAATTGAGCTTCGTGAACGTGTAATGAGGCTCACGCAGGTGCCACGCCGAGCCGTCGGGGTAATGCCCCGACTTCTCTTCGTAGTGGATCATTGCGATGCCTTCCGCAGGCACGCCGTCCAGGCCTATCGTGTTGAAAATCCGCCCGTAGACGGGATCACCGTCGGGGTCGGTCAGGTTCGTCGAGTCGGGCGTCGCCAGCTGAATGACGAGTGCGCCCGACGCCGGACCCTCATCGGTCGGTCCCCGGCCGTGCGCACCGTTGTTGTGGCATGCATCGCACGACGAGGAGTTGAACAGGGGACCGACACCATCGCGCCGGCCGGCGTTGGGAGTGCCCGCTGCGACGAACTGGGTGTTGAAGACCGTCATGCCCAGGTCGTAGCGGGAGAATTCCTCGTCGCTCAGCTGGCGATAGGCGGGCGGGTTGCGATGGTCCTTGAAGATCTGCGAGCCCACCACTGGGCCGCCCGCCGGAGCCGTCACCGCGCCGCCCGCGGCGAGGGCAACCCGGCTGGCCACGGCCAGGGCGAGCGCAACCCGCCAAGTCCCGCCCAGGCCGAGCGCAACCCGGCAAGTCCCGGCCAGGGCGAGGGCAACCCGGTAGGCCACGGCCAGGGTGAACGCCCCAGCCACGCCGCGAGGAGCGCGGGTCGCCGCGGGGACGCGGCTAATGCGCCGGCGAGGCCGCCGGAGCC
>DASZVD010000503.1:0-12690 GCA_035547375.1 Steroidobacteraceae bacterium | reverse complement strand
TCGCTCGCTCGCGCTCGATGCCTGCGGCGTTGACGCAGCGTGCGCAGATTGTCTTGGCCTGTGCGGCGGGAGAACCCAACAGCACCATAGCCCGACGCTTTCGTGTCACACAGGCAACCGTGGGTCGTTGGCGCCGGCGTTACGTGCAACTGCGATTGCAAGGACTGTATGACGAGGCACGCCCAGGCCGGCCACGCACGATTGACGAGGAGCGCGTGGCGGGGCTGATTCGCAAGACTCTGGACAAGAAGCCCAAGGACGGCAGCACGCATTGGAGCGTGCGCTCGGCGGCGGCTGAGAACAAAATCTCCAAAAGCAGCGTCCACCGTTATTTCCAGCTCTTCGGCGTCAAACCACATCTTACCGAAAGCTTCAAACTCTCCACCGATGCATTCTTCATCGAGAAACTGCGTGATGTGGTGGGGCTGTATCTGAACCCGCCGCAGAACGCCCTGGTGCTCTCGGTGGACGAGAAAAGCCAGTGTCAGGCACTGGAGCGGACTCAACCGATGCTGCCGCTGGGGTTTGGATACGTAGAAGGTATCACTCACGATTACATACGCCACGGCACCACGACGCTCTTTGCCGCGTTGGATGTCCTGGATGGCTCGGTGATCGCCCAATGCAAGCCACGACATCGGCATCAGGAATTTCTGGGTTTCCTGCGCACCATCGAAGCGAACGTGCCGAAAGACCTCGACATTCATCTGATCGTCGACAACTACAGCACGCACAAACACGCCCGAGTCAAAGCCTGGCTTGCGGCCCGACCACGATGGCACATTCACTTCACACCCACCTACAGTTCCTGGCTCAATCAGGTCGAACGCTTTTTCGGACACATTACCGAGAAGGCCATTCGCCGCGGCTCCTTTCGCAGCGTCAAAGAATTGGTGGGCAAGATCGAGCACTTCGTGTCTCAGTACAACCAAAACTGCGAACCCTTCGTCTGGACTGCCAGTGCGGACTCCATCCTGGCGAAGCTCGAACGACTTACATCACGAATCTCCGGGACAGGACACTAGGGCTTCAGCCATCGCCGCTGCTCCGGCGGCAAATGGGTCGACAACCAATCGATCGCGGCACGGCGGGCGGCCTGCGGCGGCAGCGCGCGCTCGATGCCTTCGGCCCGGTCGTCAGGTTTGGCGGTGGCGTCGAATCCGGCCTTGGTGACGAGACCCTCCTGTTCCATGGGCTCGGAGCGATCCGTTCCCGAGTGGGGCAAGAGCAGCAGATCGCGCTCGAGGCGCATTCGATTGGTGCGCGCCCACTCCACCGCCGCGCAGTCCCACGGATCGATATCGACATCGACCACGGTGACCCGTTTCACCATGCTGACCGCGGCGAATACGGCGAACATGGCACGGCGCGCCTGGCCGGGGCGAGGCTCAGCAAGTTGTACGACCACGTCCGTGCGGCCCGAGCCCGCCTCAGTGACGGCGACGTCCCTGACATTGGGAGCCACGGCGGAGACCGCCTTCAGCAGGGTCGCCGCGATGGGCAGTGCTCCCAGATAGATATGCTCGCGGTGATATCCCGGCTCGATCACTTGGAAGAGCGCATCCCGACGGCGAGTCGACGCGCTGAACGTCGCGAGGCAGCCCGGTCCGTAGCTCTCGTACAGGCCGTGGTACTCGGAGACGAGTCCCTCCTCCACCGGCCGGTTCGCTTCAATCACCCCTTCCAACACCAGCTCCGCTTCCGCCGGCACCTGGAGATCCACGGTGCGCGCCGGAACGACCCTGACCGGTGCGCCGAGAAGGCGCCCGGCACACTCCAACTCGTCGTCGCCGACGCCGAGATAGAGACAGGCCGCGAGTTGGATCGCCGGATGAGTACCGATCGCGACAGCAATTTCCAACGGCCGCCCCGCCGCAGCCGCACGGCGTGCAAACAGAGCGAGGTGATGATTGGGCGCGATGCCGATCAGTGCAGTGCGCTCGTCCAGAATGCCCAGCCGCGCGAACGACAGATTGCCCCGCCCGCTGTCCGGGTCGCGGGCGAGAATCGTCCCGGCCGTGATGTAGGGGCGCGATTCGCGCTCGAAAAAGGTCGGCACCGGCAGATCGGCCAGGGGAGCGCCGCGGACCACGACCTCCTGCACCGGTGCGGCGCCGTTCGTCCGCTCCGGCGCCACGGGCTCGCGGATCGAGTGTTGGATGGCCGGGAGAATCCGCTCCACCGCAATGCCCAGAGCGCGGGCGACCCGGGAGCGGCTGGTCAGGAGATTGCCCACGGCCTTGAGACTCGACCCGCTCACCCGATCGAACAGGAGCGCCGGCCCCGAATCGGCGGCGGACAGGAACGCGGAGATCTCGTACCGCGGATCGACAGCCTTGCCGATGCGCAGCAATTCGCCGTCGCGCTCGAGCTGCGCCAGAAAAGGACGGATGGATTGTTCAACAGTCATAGAGATGCCTCAAGGCGACCCCGGCAGCACCATAGAACGCGAGCACGCTCTGAATATTGTGTGCGACGGCCGCGGCCCGCGTGCTTCGCGTAAGCGCACTCACGCGGCTATCGAGCCAACGCTCGAGAATGGCAGCCTCGATCCGCTCCGAGTCGAGCTCCGCCTCTTTCACCTTCGCGCGCAACGCCTGCGTTGGCGCATCGGGCGACGCCTTGAGGAACTGCCGCAACCCGCGCAGCCGCCGGACCACATTGCCACGCCACTGCGCGACGAGCCGATCCGCCTCCGCGAGATCCTCACTCGACAGCAGCGCGCCAAGCTCGGCACCGCCGTAGGCCGCGAGCAACAACAACATGACATCGACGCCGAACCGCTCCTGCAGGGACAGGCACTCTTGCGCCACGCCGGGTTTCCCGTAGAGGGAAACGGAAAAATCCCACAGCGATGTCCGCGGCGGCGAACCCTCCAACACGTCAGTCTCTCGAATCCGGCCGCCAGCGCTTGACCAGCCCGCTGTCGATATCGAGCAGATCCAGGCAGCGGCCCACGGTCTGGTCGATGATGTCGTCGAGGGTCCTGGGTTGATGATAGAACGCCGGAACCGGCGGCATGATGATGGCCCCATTCTCGGTCGCCGCCAACATGCTGCGCAGATGCCCGTGGTGCAGCGGCGTTTCGCGAACGACCAGCACCAGACGGCGCCGCTCTTTGAGAATGACGTCGGCCGCGCGACTGAGCAGGCTGTCGGTCGTTCCGTACGCAATATCGGATAGCGTCCGAATGGAACAGGGCACGACGATCATGCCACGCGTCTTGAACGAGCCGCTGGAGATCGCCGCCCCTACATCGCTGTTGGAGTAGTTGACGGCCGCCAACGACCGGACCTCCTCGGCGCCGAGCCCGCACTCCTCCCGCAGCGTGCGGGCGGCCGACTTCGAAATGACGAGATGGACCGGAATCCCGAGTCCACGCAATACGTGCAGCATCCGCACACCGTAAGGCGCGCCGGAGGCCCCGCTGATGCCGACGACGAGCGGCAGGCTCATGATGCGGCTCCCTAGGGGTCAACCCCGGGCGGGCTCGCACCGCTATAGAACGCGGAAGCGAGGTTCGACCTCAGGAACTCGGCTGCAACCATCGGCTTGGACTCGGTGACGGGCCGCGCGCCGTCCTCATCAAGCGGCAAACGCTTGCGAAAAGCAAGCCAGGCCGCGGTGGGCGCCGTGCCAAAGCCGCGCTGCGGATCCTGCCTCTTGCGCACATCCAGCCAGAGACTGGCCTCCGTCAGGTTCACGGCCAGGAGATCCAGCGTGAGTGCCACGGCCTGCCGCGCGCGCTGCACCTTGATGCGGGTCTGCGCCTGCAGATCCTCGACAGTCGTTTCCAGAGCGCTGCCGAAAGGCGCCACGGGATTCGTAAGGCTCTGGACTTCCTGTTGCAGGTCCGACGGCAGATAGCCGCTGTCGTGGCGTGACCAATGGGGCAGCACGTCCGTTACCGAGATCACCGTGAAGAAGGTGCTCCGAAAGCGCTCGATACGCAGCATGATCGCGACGTCCATGTTGGCCATCGCAATGACGAAGCTCTCCAGCCAGTTGGCCATGGGATACGGGTCCCAGTTGGCATTCGAGACGATATAGCCGTGCTGCCCGTGGCTGTGCGCGCCGCCCTTGACGTAGTACTTCATCATCTGCGGCGTAGCGAGCTCCCAGGAGTCCTCGGGCCCGACGCCGACCCGCACCGCGGGATTGTGATCGGAGGAATTGGCCTGGAACAGGACCGCTGCGCGCAGCAGGGACCACTCCTCCCAGGCGGACGCCTGACGAATGGACGAGGCGCGCAGGCTCTCCGGGTCCTGAATGATCCGCCGTGGATCGGCTTCAAAGAGATAACTGCCCTTGAGCATGTCCAGCACGCGGGCCGCATCCCAATTCAACCAGCGCTCCGGCCGGTCGTGCTGCACGACGGAGCTCAAGGGCGTGATGCTGCTGTTCATGCCATCGAGGCTCATGGCATACACGAGATCGGCCCATTCGAGCGCGTGGCGCGCGTCGTAGACGACGAGCGCCGCCTGGCCGGTGGCGTAGGCATCGCTGCTGGTCAGCGCATTCTCATCGGCCGCGAAGGGCTGTAGTGGAGCGAGCCCCGCCTCTTTCAACGCCTCGGAGGCTGGCATGCGCGCTCCGCGGTAGTAAACCTCACCGGCGCCGACCATGGCTCCCGCCACGTTGCTCAACTGCGCCAGATCCCCCTCTCCCACCGTCCCACGCGCCTGCACTACGGGTGTAATCCGCTCGTTCAGCAGATCCAGCAGCATCTGGCTGAGCTGCGGGCTCGGAGCGTTGTAGGTCATCTCATTGGCGCGCACGACCATCATGGCGCGGACGATTTCCTCGTCCGCCACTTCGGGTCCATAACCCGCGAACACCCCTCGACGGAACGCCTCGCGTTGAATCTGCTCGACCTTGGGCTTGTTTTGAGCCGACGTGGCATCGCCCGAGAAGAGCACCGTCTCCCGGTTGTCCCCCGTGCCCCGGTTGAACCAGTAAACCGAAACACCCTCGGCCGTGGCCTCGAGCAGCAGCCCGTAGTTGTCGGCCTCTCGCTGGCGCGCGGCCGCGCTCAACTGCACTTTGGCCCCATGGCGCGCCACCGCGACGATCTGCTCGAGCGTCAGGTCATGACCGGTGAGCGTCACCGTCTCACCGCTCATCGTGTCATCGGACGGCGTGTACATCTGGCCCGCGAAGGCGGGGGACAGGAGTCCGGAAGCGAGCAAGACGGCGCGAAGTGTGTTTCTTATCATTCTGCGGCCAGTATGCGCCTCGGTAAGAGCCGTCGCCACCGCGGAGCCGGGCGCGCCGCCCATGACATCAGTCCACCGCCGAGTGATGCCCCCAATCGAAACGCCTGCCGATGATGGCCTTGAAAATGAGGTGGTCGGTCGAGCGGGTCGCTCCGACCCCAACTCCCAGGTTGATCTCCCATTTGGGGGAGACATTGAGGTCCGTGACCACAAAGATCTGTTGCTGCTGCGCGTGGGTCGGCGCGAAGTTGCCGATCTGGCCGTAGTCCGCGTAGTACTCGAGCCCGCCGCTCACCACCGGCGTGAAGTCATAGCCGAGCTTCGCCCCCGGGGCGAAGCCGTAGCCCTGGCGCGTGCCGGGGCCGTGCAAGGAGCGCTCGATGGCCGGGTTGAAAGCGAAATACCAACGCCCGATCGACTTGTCGACGATGGGACGGATTTCCCACGTCCAGGTGTCGGGAGAATATTCCGGCCGCTGGTAGCCGAGCTCCATCGACAGGCTGACGCCCACCGGCCAGCCCCACGATTCGGGGATGCGCACGCGGGGCCGGATGTGATCGCCTACCCACTGCACACCGTGGCCGTCCTGTTCGCTGGTGAACACATAGAAGCCGACTTCCGACCAGCTATTGATGCCGTAGGTCAGCTCGAGCGTCTCGTGCAGCTGGTGGTTGGTCGGATAGACCCCGTCGATGGTGCTCTTCTCGCCGTCGGCCGTGAAGTTGGAATGCAGCTCGACCATCAGGCTGTTCTCGGGAACCGTCTCGGCTCCGTAGACCTGGATCTCGTAGTTCCCCTGAGCGTGGGCCAGCGTGGACAAGGCGAGCAATGCGAGAAGGACGGCGTATTTCTGCAGAAGACGCGGCTCAGGCATAGTTGAAAAGCATCATGAAGCCCAGGTCCATGTGGTTTTGTTGGTGGCAGTGGAACAAAGTGTCGCCCGGATTGTCGGCCGTGAAATCCACTTCGGTCCGGGTTCCGGCCTCGACCAGCACGACATCCTTGAGGATGCCGCGCAGCCGCGGCGCCGCCCGCGCGTCGCCCGCGAGCGGCGCACCCAGGTGGCGCAACTCGAAGCTGTGGCGGTGCAGGTGCAAGGGATGATCGTCCTTGCTGCGATTGATGAATTGCAGCCGATACCGCTCCCCGCGCCGCAAGGGAGCCGCGTGCGCGTCGGGGTACGATTTGCCATTGATCGTCCACGCTTCCATGGCGCCGTGACCACGGAACTTCGACTCGAACACGAGCGGGATGGGTGTGGGTGAATCCGCCTCGCCGCCGCCGGCATCGGCACCGGCATCGGTGTCGGTGTCGGCACTAGCGGGAGTATCAACATCAGGTGAGGCGAACCGTGCGTAATCCCAAACGAGATCGCTGGGTTGCCGCCACTGCGGCGCGCCGCTGCGATTGGCGTATTCGACCACGGCCGCCATGCCCGCCGCCTGCACGTGCTTGCGCACCTCGCCCAGCACCCAGACACCGGGATTGTTCATTTCCACGATCGCGCAAACGCGCTCCGCCGGCGCGACCCGCACCATGGCCACATTCTGAGGAGCGGGCACCGGATTGCCGTCGAGGGCCACGACGCGCAACGTGTGTCCGGCGAGCGCCAGCCAATGGACCTCGGTCGGGCTCGAATTGAGAATATGGAAGAGCACTCGCTGCCCTTCCTTCACTCGCAGCGGCTCGCCCGCGCCCATCGTCTTGCCGTTGAGGGTCGCAACGTCATAGCTGGGATTCATGGCACCGTCATCGCTCGCCAGCAGGTGCCCCTCCCAATCGTGCAAGGCGATGAAGAATTCCTGATCGTAACGCCCCGGATCATCGGGCGGCTCGATGAAGAGGAAGCCGTGCAGTCCGCTGAACTGGCCGCGCGTCAGATCGTTCATCGCCATGGTGTGCGTGTGATACCAGCGGAACCCCGCCGGCCGCGGCGTGAACGTGTAGCGGGCCGTGGCACCGGGCGCAAGCTCCGGCGAGCCTTCTTCGACGGCGCCGTCGATGACGGACGGCAGGAACAATCCGTGCCAGTGCACGATCTCGGCGTGATCGCTGCGGTTGGTCACCTCGATGGACACCGGCCTGTTCGCCTTCAGCCGCAACAGCGGCCCGGGCACCTGGCCGTTATAGGACAGGGTTCTCAGCCGGTGGTGTGGTGACAAATCCACCGTGGCCGGTGCGATTTCCAACGTGTAGTCCGCCGGCCCCGCGCCCGGCCGTTGCGCGGCAACACGGCGCGCTTCGGGCAGAGCCAACATCCGCGCGACGCCCGGAAGCGACGCACAGGTCACGGACAAACCCAGAGACTGCAGGGCGGCGCGACGCGAAATCATAAAGCGCAGGCAGCAAAACGAGGGGCGAGCCTAGCACGCACCGCGACGCCGGGCGTCCGATGAGAATGCGTCTCATTGAATCGCGCGCCGGCCTGCCGGGCGTCGCGGCGCCGGACGGGCGGCCCCCCGCGAAGCCAACATCCAACGCATGAGCGCGGCCGTCTGCTCGCGGATGACCCGCTTGATCAGCGCGAGCCGCTCGGCATTGATCGAGTCCCAGTCGAGCTTGGTGAGCACGGTGCGGCGCGCGACCTGGAACACCATCAACTGACCGCTCAACGCCATGGTGCGCAGCAAGGTCTCGTCGTCGTTGGCCGGGCGGCCGAGCAGCCGCCCCACGATCGTGGCCATCGCTTCGGACATTCGCTTGCTCACCCGCTGATAGATGATCTGGAAGCCCGCGATCGGACCCGAGCCCGCCTGCTGCTGCGCCATGAACAGCCGCCAGTCGTCCGCGCTGCGCGACGTGAACATGAACTCGGCGAGCTGCGCCTGGATCTCACAAAAGGCATCGATCAGCTCGTCATCACCCGCACCGCGCCTCACCGCGGCTTCGGCGCGCTCGACCGCTTCGGACAGGGCCTCCCAGATGAGCGACACGATATGCTCGACGCACGCGAGATACACTCCTTCCTTGCTGTCGAAGTAGTACTGCAAAGCCGGAGCGTTGACGCCGGCATTCGTCGCGATATCGCGCGTGGATGCGCCTTCGAAGCCGCGCTCGCCGAAGAGCTTGATCGCGGCGGTGATGATGCGCATGCGCGTCTCCTCTCCCCGCTGATAGCCGCTGTCGGCCGCGTGCCGGTGCTTTGCCGCCCGTGCCATCGAATTCCTGCAAATGGTGAATTAACCGGCCCAAAATATACCAGTTGACACACTTTTTCCAGATGGGATATTTTTACCAACTGGAATAATTGTGGACTCCTCATGGACACCCTCGTCACCGACCCCAGCAAGACCGGTCTCGCGGACACGCCTGCGAAGAAGAAGCCGGACCGGCGCACCGTCCTGCTGGTGGCCGCGGCAGTGCTCGTCGTCGTAGCCTTGATCTGGGGCGTGCGCTGGTGGACCGTGGGACGCTTCATTCAGAGCACTGACGACGCCTACCTGAAGGCGGACAGCATGACCGTCGCCCCCAAGGTGTCGGGTTACGTCGCCGAGGTTTATGTCGCCGACAACCAGCAGGTGGGAGTCGGACAACCGCTCGTACGCCTCGACAGCCGTCAATATCAGGCCATCCTGGAACAGGCGAACGCGACGATCGCCGCGCGTAAAGCCGATATAGAGCGCGGCGAAGCCGAGCTGATGCAACAGCAGGCCAACATTGCCCAGGCCCGCGCGCAGCTGGAGGGCGCCCGCGCCAATGAGACGCACGCGATCCAGGAAGTGAAGCGCTACGAGCCGCTGGTCGCGACCGGCGCCGAGACGCACGAGCGCCTCGCTGACCTCATCAACTCCCGCAACACGGCGACGGCGACCGTTGCGGCCGACGCCGCGGCGCTGGAGTCCGCCGAGCGGCAACCCGCCACGACCCGGGCGCAGATCGACCAGGCACGAGCGCAGCTGCAGGCCGCGCAGGCCAGTGCCCGGCAGGCGCAACTCGACGATCAGGACACGATCGTCCGCAGCACTCTAGCCGGCCGCGTCGGCGATCGCACGGTTCGCGTCGGTCAGTACGCGCAGCCGGGAACGCGGCTCATGACCATCGTCCCGGTACAGGACATCTATCTCGAAGCCAACTTCAAGGAAACCCAGATCGGCCTGATGCGCGCCGGGCAACCCGCCACCATCCATGTCGATGCGCTGTCGGGAACCGATTTGCACGGCACCGTGGTCAGCTTCTCGCCCGGCACCGGCTCGGAGTTCGCGCTGCTGCCGCCGCAGAATGCGACGGGCAACTTCACGAAAATCGTGCAGCGGGTGCCGGTGCGGATCAGGATCGATGCCGGGCAGGAGACCCGCAATGTGCTCGTCCCGGGCTTGTCCGTGACCGTGCACGTCGATACGCGCAGCGGCCGGCAAGCCGAGAAGCGGGTCGAGCAAGAGAACGCCCGTGGCTGAACGGGCCGCAGCGGGTGCACACCCGCACAACGCGACTCTGACCGACTGGATCGCCGTCATCGCGGGCGCACTCGGCGCACTGATGGCGACCCTCGACATCTCCATCACCAACTCGGCCCTTCCCCAGATCCAGGGCGAGATCGGCGCCACCGGCACCGAGGGCACCTGGATCTCGACGGGCTACCTGATGTCGGAGATCGTGATGATTCCGCTGGCTGCCTGGCTGACCCGGGTATTCGGCCTGCGCGCCTTTCTGTTGAGCAACACCCTGTTGTTCACCCTCTTCTCGGTGATGTGCGGCCTCTCGCACAGCTTGACGCAGATGATCATCGGCCGCATCGGACAGGGATTCACCGGCGGTGCCATGATTCCCACCGCGCAGACGATCGTCCGGACACGGCTGCCGCTGCACCAGATGCCGATCGGCATGACCCTGTTCGGCCTGATCGTGCTCATCGGTCCCCTGTTGGGGCCCGTGGTCGGCGGGTGGCTCGCGGAGAACATCGACTGGAGCTGGTGCTTCTTCGTCAACGTGCCGGTCGGCGTGGCCTTGATCGCGCTGTTGTATGCCGGCCTGCCCAAGGGCAGGACCGACTGGCACCAGTTCGTTCACGCGGACTGGCTCGGCATCGTCGGACTGTCCGCGGGCCTGAGCTCGCTCACCGTCGTCCTCGAGGAAGGGCAGCGGGAAAACTGGTTCGATTCGCGCATGATCGTGTGGCTGTCCGTGCTCACCGTGGTCGGCATCGGTGTGCTCCTCGCCGCGCAATTCACCTCGGAGCGGCCGGTCGTCCGGCTGAAGCTCCTGACGAACAAGAATTACGCCAGCGTCATCTTCATCGTCTTTACGGTGGGCGCCGGCCTGTACTGCGTCTCCTACCTGCTGCCGCAGTTCCTCGCGGGGATCGCCGGCTACAACGCCGAGCAATCCGGCGGCATCATGTTGCTCTCCGGACTGCCTGCGTTCCTCGTCATGCCCCTCCTGCCGGCCATGCTGCGGAAGTTCGATCCGCGCATGATGGTGATAGCCGGGCTGCTCCTGTTCGCCGTCAGTTGCCTGACGGACATTACCCTGACGGCGCAAAGCGTCGGTCACGACTTTTATGTCTCACAGATCCTGCGCGGTTTCGGCCAGATGCTGGCCATGATGCCGTTGAATCAGGCCTCGATGGCTGCCGTCCCTCGTGAAGAAGCCGGCGACGCGGCGGGCCTCTACAACATGGCCCGCAACCTCGGCGGCTCGGTCGGGCTGGCGCTGCTCGGCGTCTATATCGACCGGCGCAATGCGTTCCACGACGCCGTGATACGCGATTCGGTGAGCGCCAACTCCCTGCTGGGCCAGGAGCACCTGGCGGCCACCGCCGCCGGTTTCGTCGCGCAACACGGCGACCGGGCCTACGCGAACCTGCAGGCGTTGGGGCAGCTGGCGGGCGAAATGCAGGTCCAGGCATCCGTCATCACCTTTTCCGAGACTTTTTACGTGCTGGCCATCGCCCTGCTCCTGGTCATCCCGCTCGCGCTGCTCCTACGGAAGCCGACCCAGGCTGCCGCGAACCCGGCGGCCGGTGGCCATTGAAGGTGTCCCGGATGTCGTCCCATTCCAACCGCTTCCGGCCGCGTGCCCTCACGGCGTTGCGCATCCGCTCATGCGCCGCGATCGTGGGCGCGGCCGCGCTCACCGCCTGCACCGTCGGCCCGAACTACAAGGGCGCGCCGGTTGTGGCGCCGAACGCCATGCACGCCATGGCCTTCAACCGCGCGCCCCAGGACTCCACGTCGACTGCCCCGGGCGTCGCCAACTGGTGGGAGGCGCTCGATGATCCGGAGCTCAATCACCTGATCGAAACGGCGCTGACCGGCAGTCCCGACATCCGCGCGGCGCGTGCGCGACTGCAACAGTCCCGCGCGGGGCTGCGCGAAAAGCAACGGAACCTGTTACCGAAGAGCTCCGGCAGCGCGGCGTACCTGCACACAAAACTGCCGCAGACTGGTTTAGGCATCGGCTCGGTGGATCTGTATGACGTCGGTTTTGACGCGACGTGGGAAGTCGACTTGTTCGGTGGCACGCAGCGGGCCATCGAAGCCGCCTCGGCGGAGGCCGCGGCGGTGGATGCCGACCTCGCGGATACTCACGTGTCGCTGTCGGCCGAGGTCGCGCAGACGTACATCGACCTCCGTGACCGGCAGCAACGCATTGCCCTGATACGCGAATCCGCCGACCTGGAACAGCAGATCCTGACGCTCACCCAACAGCGTCGCGAGCAGGGCGTGGCCTCTGACCTCGACGTGGAGCGCATCCGCACCCAGGTCGAAAACACCAAGAGCACGCTCATCCCGCTCGATGCCCAGATCACGGAGTCCCTCGACAAGCTGGCCGTGCTGACGGGGCGCGAGCCCGGCGCGCTCGATGCCGAATTGTCGGCTGCGGGATCGCTGCCGAAGCTGCCTGCCGTCATTCCGGTCGGCGACCCCACGGCGCTGATGCGCCAGCGGCCCGACATCCGCGCCGCCGAGTACCGTCTCGTGTCAGCGAATGCGCAGATCGGCGAGCACGAGGCGGATTGGTTTCCCAAGCTGACCCTCCTGGGCGATCTCGGGTTCACCGCCGACATCCCCTCCCACCTCCTGCGCTCGAGCAGCTTTACCTGGATTGGCGCCCCCGTGTTGCAGTGGAATGCGCTGGACTTCGGCCGCACCAAGGCCAAGATCGACCAGGCCAAGGCCGGCTTCGAGGAAGCGGAGGCCAAATACGAGAGCACGGTGCTCGGCGCTCTGCGTGATGCGAATGTCGCTCTCTCACGCTACGGGCACCAGAGAGACAACGTCGTAAGCCTCCGCGTCGTCGAAGAATCGGCGACCCGCGCCGCTACGCTGACACAGCAGCGCTATCGGGCGGGAACATCGTCGGCGCTGGATTGGCTCGACGCCGAGCGCACGCGCTTCTCGGCGCAGCAAAATCGGATCGCCGGCGACGCGGAGCTCATCGATGACTACGTGGCACTGCAGAAGAGCCTCGGGTTAGGATGGCGAGCGCACTCCAACGATCAGACCTGAGCCGCCAAGGAAGGACCGCGCGACAG
>DASZVD010000502.1:0-5080 GCA_035547375.1 Steroidobacteraceae bacterium | reverse complement strand
CGGAGCGGTGGTTGAACGCGAACGTGCCGTACTACGTCAACTTCTCCCGCGTCGCAATCCACTGGCTCGCCGGCGACCACGATCAATGGTACGCGTTCACGATCGATCCCGAATGGAAGGAAGAGAACAGTCTCAACAAGGACACCTATGAGCTGCGGGAGCGGTGCCTGGCGCACATCCGTGAGAAGCTGGGTGACCGGCCGGATCTTCTTTCCAAATGCGTGCCCACCTATCCGCCGCTTTCGAAGCGGTTCGTGCTCGATAACGGCTGGTATGACGCCCTCAAGCGGGACAACGTCCGACTGGAAACCGATGCGATCGATCATATCGAAGCGGACGGCATCGTCACGGCGAACGGGACCAAGATCGAGGTCGACGCCATCATTTTCGCGACCGGCTACTTGCCGAACGCATTTTTGCAGCCGATGGACATCCGCGGGCGGCAGGGCATCACACCGGCGGAAATTTGGAAAAAAGACGGTGCCCGGGCCTACTGGGGTGTCACGGTGCCGGGACTGCCGAACTTTTTCATGATTTATGGACCGGGAACCAACGGCAAGATATCCGGCCCGGTGCCTTGGGGCGAGATGCAGACGCGCTACGCGCTCAACTGTTTCAAGGCGCTCATCGAGAAGGACAAGCGCTTCCTCACCGTGCGGCGTGACGCATACGATGCATTCAACGCCAGGCTCGACGATGAGCTCACCAGGACCATTTGGATGGACCCGCGCCAGCGATCCTATTACCAGAACGAGTTTGGACGCTCGGCCACCAATTCCCCCTGGAAGGTCTCGCAGCTCTGGAATGCCTGGCGCGCGCCCGACCTCGGGGACTATGAGCTCGGTTAAGGGGGGCGTGAAGTCCGCTTCAGGAAAGCCGCCGGGGTGCGCTGCAGCGCAGGCTTCCGGGGTGGTGAGACCGGGTCGGGATCGCGGCCCCGAAGGCCCGGCGATCTGCGGGAGAGCAGGCCCGGCGCGCGGGCTGAGGAAAAACCCGCAATGCGTTAGAATCGAAGGCCAGCGGACCTTGCGGTGGCGCGTACACGCCACCGAAGATCGAGGCCGGTGGTCAATAGGGAGTCAGAATGCCCCGTAAGCGCGCCGAAGATTACGACGACAAGCGGCAGAAAATCCTGGATACGGCCGCGGCAATGTTCGCGAAGCTCGGCTATGTGGGCTGCAACATGGAAGACATCGCGGACAAGTGCGGCGTGTCCAAGTCGATGTTGTACTACTACTTCCCGAAGAAGGAGGACATCCTCTTCGCGATCCTCACGAACCACATGCATTATCTCAATGGGGCGATCGAGGATCACCTCAAGAATGCGGACGCCACGGACGTACAGGAGTTCTTCAGGCTGTTCCTGCACGCCTATCTCGACAAAACTTCCAATATGCGGGAACGGCACGCCGTATCACTGAACGATACGCGCTTCCTGCCGCGCGAGCTGACCGTCAAGCAAGAGGAGCTCGAGCGACAAAACGTCGCCCTGGTCACCGAGCTCATCACACGGGTCTCGCCGGGCTTCAGCGCGGTCGAGTACAAGCTGTACGCGTTCCTGCTGATCGGCATGATCAACTGGATCGAGCTGTGGTACCGGGATTCCGGGCCGATCCAGCGGGAGGATCTGTATGATCGAATCGCGTCGCTGTTCCTGAAGGGCTTCCTGGCGGGATATCCAAGCAAACGCGCGCCGGCCGCCGGTACGAAGGCGAAGGGCAAGCCCGCAAAGAACAAGCGGCCGCGCACCAACGGCGCGTCGAAGCGCCCCACGCCCGCAGCCAGCTGAGATCAATGGGGGGAGCGCTGGCGATGGGGGTTGCCCTTGCGACGGCGGACCCAAGCCCGACAGGTCGCTAGCGTCCCTTGAAAGCGGGCGGTCTTTTCTCGAGGAAGGCGGCCAGGCCCTCTTTGAAATCCTCGGTATTGCCGGCCGCCCGCTGCGCCTCGCGCTCCGCTTTCAGGCAGGCCTCCCAGGGGCTATCGAGCGCCTTCCATACCATGCGCCGCATCATCCCCAGGGCCACCTTCGGGCCGCGGGCGAGGCGCGCCGCGATCTCACAGGCAGCGGACTCCAAGTCAGCATCGGGAACGACCCGGTTCACGAGACCCCACTCATGAGCCTGCTTTGCGGACAATTTATCGGCCAGCAGCATCATCTCCATCGCGCGGTTGCGGGTGAGGGCGCGCGTCAGCAGGTAAGTGGAGCCCCCGTCCGGGACCAGGCCGACCCGCGCAAATCCCTGTAGAAAGAACGCTGACTCGCTCGCGATGATGAGATCGGCCGACAGTGCCAGCCCGCAGCCGACGCCGACGACGGCTCCCCTGACGGCCGATATCCAAGGGACATCGAGGTCGCGAAGCGTGCGAAGCAGCGGGTTCACGTGCGTCTCGAGGCCGATACCGACATCCGCGGCGTCCTCGCCGAGCCGATCCAACCCTGCGCCGGCGCAGAAGGCACGTCCCTTCGTGGTCAGGACGATGGCTGCCGTCTCGCTTTCGAGCTTGCCTACCGCCTCGTGCAGCTCCTCCAGCATCTGACGCGTGGTCGCATTCAGTCTTTCCGGGTCGTTGAGCCGGATGATGCCGACGCCATTCGCAATCTCGATCTCGATCTTGTTGTAAGACATCTGCGGCAGCTCCGAGCGTCAGACCGGTGAGTCGCTGTGCATCCAGCGCCGGGCCCGTTCCAGCAGGCGCAGTGCAACCGCGTGCAGCTTGGTCCCCGTCGCTATGGGGGCTTTTCCCGCACAGGCACGCGCATGCGTGCCTTCCAAGATAATGGCCAGTTTGTAGCAAGCGAGCACCACATACCAGGATATGGCGGTGACATCCCGTGCACCGCAGTCCCGATAGTGACGGATCAACTGCGCCTGGTTGGGAAATCCTGTCTGCGGATGAATTGCAATGTCGGGATTGGGAAGCGCTCCGTCCTGGTCGGGCCAGGTCGCCAGCAACCACGCAAGATCCAGCAGCGGGTCGCCGATGGTCGCGAGCTCCCAGTCCACCACCGCGGCGATGTCGCCGCTGTCGTGTCGGTAAAGCACGTTGCCGACGTGAAAATCGCCGTGCATGATCCCAGGGCGGTAGCTCGATCGAGGCAGGTTGTCCTCGAGCCAGCGGTCGATATTGGATAAATGCGGCAGCGAAGCCGGACCCGGCCAGTTCGTGTGCTCGGAGTAACTTTCCAGGTGCGCACGCCATCGTCCCGTCTGCCGCTCGAGAAAGCCGCCCGGCTTGCCAAAGCCTTCGAGGCCGACCTCCCGATAATCGATCGATCCCAGCGCCGCGATCGACTCGACCAGGGCAAGTCCCATGCGAAAACGAAGCTGCGGGTCATTGCGATGGGGGGCCGGTAGCCCGTCCGTGGCATTGAATCCCCGGACCGCTTCCATGAGATAAAACACCGCCCCCAGAATGGTCTGATCGCGACAGACCGCAATGACCGCCGGGTGGGGTACTGCAGTGCCCTCGAGTGCGCGCAGCACCGCTGCCTCGCGCAGCATGGTCTCATTGCTATTCTGCCGCGGGACGGGAGGCGGGCGCCGCAGCACGAAATGCTCAGTGCCGTGCCGAAACCGCGCCAGGATGTTCTGAGTGCCTCCGCCCAGCAGCTCGATGTCCTCGATGGGGCCTGATCCCAGCGACTGTTCGGCCATCCATTGCCTCAGCCGATACCAATCGATCGGCTCGCAGACCGCCTTGACCGATGTCGTCTCAGGCACAGGTCAAACCGCCGTCAACAATAAGGGTCTGGCCTGTCATGTAACTCGCCAAGTGCGAAGCGAGGAAGAGCGCGACGCCTCCTATCTCCACAGGCTGGCCCAAACGACCCATGGGGATCGCGGCCAGCGTTGCCGCCAGGCGCTGAGGGTGCTCCGTAGTGACCTTGGTGAGCTTGGTGGCGAGCAGCCCAGGCGCAATACCGTTCACGCGAATGCCGTCCTGGGCCCAGGCTTCCCCCAGGGTACGAGTGAGATTGACGAGCGCGGCTTTCGAGGCGGCGTAGGCCGGGTTTCCCCTATTGGAACGGAACGCTGATACGGAGCTGATGATGATGAGCGTGCCACGGGCCGACGCCAACAAGGGTTTGAACTTCACTGCGCACGCCATGACGCTGTCGAGATTGACGGCCATCACTTGGCGCCAGCCCGCGCGCTCAAACTCTCCGCGTCGATAGACGACCGTGCCCTGCGAGAGAACCAGCGCATCCAACCGCTCGAACGGCGGTTGGTAGCTCGCCAGAGCCGTTTCGTCGGCGGCGTCGAGCTGCGTGTAGTGCAAGCCGCTCAAATTCGAGCCTTCCTCGGCCGAGTAATCCTCCGGCCGCGCCCGCGTGCCTAAAACAAAAACGTGCGCGGCGCGCTCGAGAAACGCTCGAGCAATGCCATTGCCGATGCCGCTGCTGCCGCCGACCACGAGCACATTGCGACCCGCAAAATCCAGGTCACTCATGCCACGGCTCCTCGAGCCCGAATTTCGCCCGCGCCCGTGCGTCCTGCTGATAGCCGATGTAGGCGGGAAAAGGATCGGCGGCGGGCGTGAAATCCTTCAGTATTTCGCGCGCCAGGGTGACCTTGTGGACTTCGGTCGGTCCGTCGGCGAGCGCGACGTGAAAGGAGTTGATCAGCCAGCCCGCAAAAGGCATGTCGTGCGTGATGCCCAACGAGCCGTGCAACTGCAGGGCATTCGAGGCCACGTTGTGCAGGACCTTCGGCATCGCTGCCTTCACGGCGGCTACGTGCTTGCGCACGCTCTTCCAGTCCTTGGACTGATCGCTGAGCCACGCGGCTTCGAGCACCAGTAAGCGGAACTGCCGCAGCTCGATCCACGAATCCGCGATCTTCTCCTGCACCATCTGCTTGCGCGCCAGTTGCTCGCCCTTGGTGAATCGCGCCAACACGCGCTCACACATCATTTCAAAGGCGCGGGTGGCTTGGGCGAGCGTTCGCATCGCATGGTGCATGCGCCCGCCGCTCAGGCGCGTCTGCGCGACGACGAAGGCATCGCCGCGGTTGCCGAGCATGGCGTCTGCCGGCACCCGCACGTTGGTCCAACGCAGGTGGCTGTGGCCGTCCTC
>DASZVD010000501.1:0-13993 GCA_035547375.1 Steroidobacteraceae bacterium | reverse complement strand
CAATGACAACGGCATCAACTCATGGCCTGAGAACAGCGAGCGCCGCGTCCGCTCGGTGGTGGAGCCCGTCGAGTTGCCGTGGCTCGGGACGCACGTGTTGTACTTCGAGGAGTTCCTGCACGACGATCCCGATAACCTGCGGCGCCAGCTGCTGGTGAAGCTCGAACCCTCCGAAGGGCCCACGCACGGTATCCGTGCCCGGCTCTTCACGTTCGTGAAGCCGCGGGCGTGGTCGCATCTGTATCTGCGGCCGAGCCTGGTTGCCGCACTCACGAGCGACGACGTCGCCGCCATGTCCACCTGCGATCTGCTGTTCACGCACGAAGGCGCTCAGTTTCGCGGCACGACCAGCGGGCATCGGTGTCTGGATCTGCGCGAAAGCAAGCCGCGCTATATCGATTACGACCTGCTCGTCGGCCAGGACCTCTATTGGTATCGCCGCCGCCTGCTGCGCAAGAGCGATGGCGAGGTGCAGGAAGAGGTCATCGGCTTCAACTGGTTCGAGCTCAACACCACGCAGTTGTATACCTGCCGGATCGATTGGACCGAGAAGGACCGTCCGCAGGACCTGCGCCCGCTGCTGCGGCTGGACATCCAGGACCAGGGCGGCCGCGGCCGCTTCGTGACTCCCGACGGGCGCAAGCTCGAGATCACCCTGCACAGCGACGACTGGCCGTTTGCCGTCGAGCGCGATGCCCTGGTCCTGGTCCTGCAGGATCAGGGAGCGGAGATTCCGTTCGCCACCGCGTGGTCCTCGGTCGACGAGGAGGACATCTCCCTCACGCTCAGTTGGCTGCGGATCCGGTGCGGGCCGGTGGTGCCGGATACGGATGAGCTGCACGCTGAACGAGCTCGTCGACGTCCCGCAACAGCACCGGGTTGAAGCGCTGCGGCACGTCCATCATCAGGAAGTGATCGGTGTGGTCGAGCACCTCCGCCTTGAAGTCCGGCAGCGACTTGCGAATGCGCGCCTCGTCCGTCGGCGCCAGATCGGAGTTGATGGCGCGGACGGGCACGTGGATGTCGGGCAGGATCGTGGTGAAGTCCAGGGAGAGCAGGGACTGCAGCGACGGGATGCCCACTTGCGGCGGCTCGAGCGACATGTCGTAGGCCACTTTCTGCACGAAGGCGGGATCGGCGTCCTTCTGGAACATCTGGCTGGCGACGTAGCTGCGCGTGGCTTCGATGAAGTTCTGCCGGAACGGCGCCAGCTGGCGCTCGATCTCCTGCGGCCGCATCGGCGGCAACCCGATGGACTTGAGGGAGTCGACCGCGATGATGCCGATGACGCGGTCGCCGATGCGACGCACGGCTTCCAGAGCGACATCCGCTCCCATGGAATGACCGACGAGCACGACCTGGCGGTTCTGCAACTGGCGCACGACGGTGGCGACATCCTCGCCATAGTTGCCGATAGACCAGTCAGTGCGGTTTCTCTCCGAGGCGCCGTGTCCCGCCAGATTCACCGCCACTACGGTGTACTTGGCCTCGAGGGCGCCGATCTGCGCATTCCAGTAGTTGGAATCACAAGCCCAGCCGTGGATGAGCACCACAGCGGGCTCGCCCTTGCCCCAGACACGATAGTCGATGTGGACACTGTCAGGAGTGAGTGCGAGCCGTGGCGTGCCATCGGGAATCGCAGGCTGCGAGGTTGTGGCCTTGTTGTCGGCTGCTGGCGACGGAGGTGACGTGCCCTTGCTGCAGGCAACCAGGCTGATTGCGAGGAGTGCGCAGAGCGCCGACCGACAGTGTGTCATGAGGCAGCCTTCCCGTGACGGCGTTGGAAGACGCATCATAACCGCAGCGCGGCGGCGCTAGCCCAATACCTTGCCAGGATTGAGAACGCCGTTCGGATCCAGCGCCCGTTTCACCGCGCGCATGAGGTCGAGCTCAACGGGCGACGCGTAGCGTTCGAGCTCAGCGACCTTCAATCTCCCGATGCCGTGCTCCGCGCTGAAGCTGCCGCCGAAATCGCGCACCAGATCGTGGATGGCCCGTTTGATGACCGGCTCGCGCGCGAGAAACGTATCGCGATCGGAGCCGGGTGCCTGGTTGAGATTGAAGTGCAGATTGCCGTCGCCGACATGACCGTACGCAACGAGCCGCCCATCCGGCACATTGTCTTGCACCCAACGCGAGGCCTGGTCGACGAACTCCGGCAGGGCGGTGATGGTGACTGAGATATCGTGCTTGAGGCTCGCGCCGTCGATGCGTTGTGCCTCGGGTATCGATTCCCGTAACTTCCACAACGCGGAGCGCTCGCGCTCATTGCGCGCAAGCACGGCATCGAGAGCGAGGCCCGCTTCGAGGGCCGCCCCGAGACTTTCCTCCATCACGTCGTCCAGTGGATCTCCGGCGCGCGCCGATGTGAGCTCGCACAATACGTACCACGAATATGCCTTGTCGAGCGGGTCGCGGACACCGGGAATGTGTTGTGTCGTGAGGTCGATGCCGATCCTGGGAATCAGCTCGAACGAGCTGACACGGTCGCCGCTCGACTCCTTGAGACGCGCGAGCAGGTCCACCGCGGCGCGCACGCTCGGCACCGCGGCGAACGCGGTCGCCGCGGCCCGTATCTTCGGGAAGAGCTTCAGGCTCGCGGCGGTGATGATTCCCAGGGTGCCCTCGGCCCCCAGGAAAAGAGATTTGATATCGTAACCGGTGTTGTCTTTGCGCAGCGCGCTGAGCAACGCCAGGACGCGCCCGTCCGCCAGCACGACCTCCAGGCCTAACACCAGGTCGCGCATCATTCCATAGCGCAGCACGCTCAAGCCGCCGGCATTCGTCGACAGGTTGCCGCCGATCTGGCAGGTGCCTTCGGAGCCCAGGCTGAGCGGAAAGAAGCGCTCGGCGGCGTCCGCGGCGCGTTGCACGTCCGCCAGGATGCAGCCTGCCTCGGCGACGAGCGAGTAGTTCGAGGCGTCGACGCCACGAATGCGGTTCAGCCGGCGCAGCGAGACGACGATCTGCTCTCCAGACTCGTCGGGTGTGGCGCCTCCGCAATAGCTCGTGTTGCCTCCATGAGGCACCAGGCCGATGCGGTGCTCGTTACAGAATCGGGCGATGTGCGCAACTTGCTCCACCGATCGCGGCAGGGCCACGGCCAGTGCCTTGCCTCGATAGAGCTGCCGGTGATCGACCAGGAACGGCGCGATGTCGTTGGGATCCGTCAGTAAGACGCCGGGCCCGAGAGCGGCTTCGAGCGCCTGACGGGCACTGTGGCGGGTCATCCAACTGCTCCCATGGCCACTCCCAGAGCGTGTCCCACCACGAAGCTGACCAGGCCAGCCCCGGCGCCGATCAGCACCATTCGGAGCGCGCCCTTGAGCGCCTCGCGTCCGGTGAACAGACTCAAGACCAACCCGATGGCAAATAGAGCCGCGCAGCTGATGAGCGCTGTCAGGGTCAGCGTGGTCGTTCCGGTGCTGCGTGTTACCCCGAAGGGGATGAGCGGCACCGCCGCACCCAGCGCGAAGGAGATGAACGAAGTAACGGCCGCGCCCCAGGGCGAGCCCAGGTCGTCGGGATTGAGGCCGAGCTCCTCGCGGGAGAGCACATCGAGCGCCTGTTCCGGGTTGGCGAGCAACGTCCGGCTGACTTCCCGGGCCTGCTCCAGATCCACGCCGCGCGCCTCATAGATGAGGGCCAGCTCCTCCGCTTCCTCTTCGGGATATTCGGCTACTTCTTCGCGCTCCAGGGCGATCTGATATTCGTACATCTCGCGCTGCGAGCGCACGGAGACATATTCTCCGGCCGCCATCGACAGGGCGCCGGCGAGCATGCCCGCCGTTCCGGTCAGCAGGGCGTAGCTGCTCGATGCGCCGGCGCCGGCCACCCCCAATACCAGGCTGGCGTTCGAGACCAGCCCGTCGCTCACCCCGAATACGGAGGCTCTCAGGTTGCTGCCCAGGCCGCCGCGATGGCGTGCTCCGACATCGGAGATCGATGTAGGCATTGCATGGCCGGGCAGGCTCATGGGCGCGCTGTAAACGGAAAGGCCGCGCAACTTCATTGCAGCCAGTACGGAGCGCAAGGTGCGGGGACTGAAGTGGTGCAGGAGGCGCGCGACAATCCGCGCGCGTAGAGACGGGGTGAAAACGCGTTTCGGGGCCTTGATCGCGGAGGCGGAGACTTCCCATTTCGCTGCCTGTTCCTCGGCGGCCGCGGACAGCTGCAGGAACAGGTGGCTCTTACGTGGGTCGGGCTCGGTGGCGGCGACCTTCTGGTAGAGCCAGGCGGATTCTTTTTCGTGGTACCAGCTGTCGAGGTGGGTCATCGCTGCGCAGCCGGGTTATTCGCTGCGCTGGTGAGGGCTGCGCGGGCAGCGGGCCCGCGCAGCATCGTAATCATCACCGCTGCGCGGCACTGTTGGCCGACACATGCTGCCGATCAGCGTTCGTCGTCCTCATCCTCGTCGTCGTAGTCGTCGTCATCATCGTCTTCGTCATCATCCTCGTCGTCGTCTTCGTCTTCGTCGTCATCGAAGTCTTCGTCGTCCTCATCCTCGTCGTCTTCAGGCTCGGACCAGCCCTCGGGCTCATCGGTCCGCTCGAGGTCCATTTCGTGCCACGCTTCGAGGTCGATCTCCTCGATGTCGCCGTCGAGATATTCGATCTCGACCAGCTCCGAGTCCTCGTCGACGGACAGCACGCGGAACGACTCTTCTTCTTCCAGGTTCTCGTACCACTGGCCCGGAACCGGCTCGTAATCTCTGCTCACCGCTGGCTTCCTCGAAGTCATCAAAAATTTGGCGGCGGTAAGTTTAGGGGCTGTGATCGGCCGGGGCAACGAGTGGATCGCGGCCGGCCGGCGGGGCGGTCCGGCAGGGTGGCCGTGGCGGCTGCGCTTGGGTTTCTCGCGGGGGGCCGATTGCGTATAGTTTTCGCACCATGAACGCTCAAGCACCCGATACGCCGTCCCCCCTGCGGCAGGCACGCCGGATTGTCGTGAAGGTCGGCTCGGCGCTGCTCGTCGATTCGGAGACGGGCCGGGTCAATCGCGCCTGGCTGGAGACCCTCATCGAGGATCTCCTGCGGCTGCGCAAGCGGAACCAGCAGGTCATCCTGGTGTCCTCCGGCGCCATTGCCCTGGGTCGCCGCGAATTGAGGCTTGGAAAGGGTCCGTTGCGGTTGGAGGAGAGCCAGGCCGCCGCGGCGGTCGGACAGATCCGTCTCGCGCACGCCTACAAGGAACTGCTCGAAAGCCGCGACGTCACCGTGGCGCAGGTCCTGCTCACCCTCGAGGACAGTGAGCGCCGCCGCCGTTATCTCAACGCACGCGCCACCCTGGATTCACTCCTCGCACTGGGCGCGCTGCCGGTCATCAACGAGAACGACACGGTGGCCACCGCCGAAATCCGTTACGGTGACAACGATCGGCTCGCCGCCAGAGTGGCGCAGATGGCGGGTGCGGATTGCCTGATCCTGCTCTCGGATGTTGAAGGCCTGTTTACGGCGGATCCGAACAAGGATCCGAGCGCGCAATTCATCCCCGAGGTGCGGCAGATCACTCCCGAAATCGAGTCCATGGGCGGGCGCTCGGCGTCGGCGGTCGGCTCGGGCGGCATGACGACGAAGATTCTGGCCGCGAAGATCGCAGTGTCCGCGGGCTGTCACATGTGCATCGCCTCGGGGCACCAGCCGCATCCCGTGGGACGGATCGAGGCTGGCGCTCGCTGCACCTGGTTCGTGCCGAGCGCCACCCCGGTGACTGCGCGCAAGCAATGGATTGCGGGAACACTGCGCCCCGCCGGCTCGATCACCATCGACTCGGGTGCGATGCGCGCCTTGCTGGAAGGACGGAGTCTCCTCCCCGCGGGTGTTACCGATACGCGTGGGCGCTTCGACCGTGGCGATACGGTGAGCGTGCTACGGTTGGACGGCGTTGAAGTCGCCCGGGGGATCATTGCCTATTCGGATGCCGACGCGGCCCGTATCATGGGACGTAAATCCTCGGAAATCGAAGGCATTCTCGGTTTCAGGGGGCGCAACGAAATGATTCACCGCGACGACCTCGTGTTGTTGCGTCATGACGCCCCCTCCATCAGAGAGTCCGAGCAGGCGACGCAATGAGCGCTCCAGATTCCACCGCGAAAATCGGCCAGCTCATGGAGGCGCTCGGAAAGGCCGCCGTGAAGGCTGCATCCGTGTTGGCGTTGGCCGGCACCGAGCGAAAGAATCGAGCCCTGGCCGTCGCGGCGCAGGCCGTGCGGTCTCACCGTGATGCGATTCTCGCAGCGAACGAGCGAGACATGTCCGCCGCCCAGGCCGCCAAGCTCGGCGGCGCGCTGCTCGATCGATTGAGGCTCGATGACCGGCGCGTGGAGGCCATCGCCCGCAGCCTCGAGGAGGTGTTGGCGTTGCCGGATCCGATCGGGACGACCGCCGCGGAGTGGGAGCGTCCCAATGGGCTCAGGATTCAGCGAGTCCGGGTTCCTCTCGGTGTGATCGGCATCATCTATGAAAGCCGTCCCAATGTGACGGCCGATGCGGGCGCGCTTTGCCTGAAGTCCGGCAATGCCGTGATTCTGCGCGGCGGCTCGGAAAGCCGGCATTCGAGCGCGGCGATCCACGCCTGTCTGTTGGACGGCTTGCGCGCTGCTGATTTGCCTGCGGAGTGCATTCAGCTCGTTCCAACTACCGATCGTGCCGCGGTCGGATACATGTTGGCGGGTATGACGGAGTACATCGACGTCATCGTTCCGCGCGGCGGTAAAAGTCTGGTCGCGCGTGTGCAGCAAGAAGCTCGCGTTCCCGTCATCGGGCACCTGGAAGGGAACTGCCACGTTTATGTCGATCGTGACGCCGACGTGCGTATGGCGCGCACGATTGCGCTGAACGCGAAGATGCGCCGCACCGGAATTTGCGGCGCGGCCGAGACCCTCCTGGTCGATGAGGCCTGCGTCGAGACACACCTGCAGCCCATCATCGAAGATCTGCTCGCCGCAGGCTGCGAGATCCGCGGCGACGCGACCGTGCAGAAGGTCGATGCCCGGGTCCGTCCGGCGACGGAGGACGATTGGTACACGGAATACCTCGATGCCATCATCGCGGCGCGGGTGGTTGATGGCGTGGGCGCGGCGATCGCTCACATCGCGAAATATGGCTCGGCTCACACCGAATCGATCGTGACGGAGAACGAGGCGACGGCCGAACGCTTCCTGCAAGAGGTCGACAGCGCGATCGTCCTGCACAACGCGTCTACGCAATTCGCTGACGGCGGCGAGTTCGGCATGGGCGCGGAGATAGGGATCTCGACGGACCGTTTCCACGCGCGCGGGCCGGTCGGGGCCGAGCAGTTGACCAGCTACAAATACGTGGTTCGCGGGAAGGGGCAGATCAGGCCCTGACCGCGCGGCTGAGCAGCGCCGCGATGCCGCCGCGCAGTGAGTACACCGTGTCGAATCCCCTGTCCCGCAATTCCTGTGTTGCCGCGAGGCTGCGCTTGCCGCTCGCACAAACCAACAGCGTCCTGCCGGATGGCTCGAACGCCGGCCGCCCGTGCAGCAGCTGCCCCATGGGGATGTGACGGGATCTTTCTGCAGGCGTCGCAGTGTCCGCCACTTCGCGCGGCTCCCGGATATCTATGATCTCGAAGCCCGCCGCGACCGCATCGTCCAGTGACGCGAAGGCCAGCTCGGAGCGGGTGTCCTCGCGAGCGGCCTTGGGCCTGGCGTGCCCGGGACAGGCGGCTGCCTTTCGGGTCCGCACGCGCGAAATCGACAGTGTCAGCAGGTCCAGGACCAGCAGTTCCTCCCCCAGCTGTCCCGGCAGATCGAGCAGCAGCTTCAGCGCCTCGAAGGCCTGAAGGCTGCCGAAGGTGCCCGGGACGGGCCCCAACACTCCGGCCTCGGCACAGTTGCCCACAATGCCGTCGCGCGTCGCTTCCGGCCAGATACAGCGCAGGCAGGCGCCGTCGCGATCCGGCCGCACGACCTGCAATTGCCCTTCGTATTGGTAGACGCTCGAGAAAATGACGGGTCGTCGCTGGCTCACACAGGCGTCGTTCAGAAGGAACTTCGTCGAGAAATTGTCGGTGCAGTCAATGACGAGATCGTACTGTCCGACCAGTTCGGGTGCGTTGTTCCCGTCGAGGCGCACCGCGTGGACATTCACGTCCACGTCGGGATTCAGTGCCCGTACGCGAGCCGCGGCGAGCTGCGCTTTAGGTTTTCCGACGTCGGCAAGGGCGTACAGGGTTTGTCGATGCAGGTTGGATGCTTCCAGGTGGTCGCTGTCGACGAGGCCCAGGCAGCCGATGCCGGCACCGGCGAGATAACTGATGACAGGGCCGCCGAGGCCGCCGCAGCCCACCACGAGTACCTTGCTCGAGCGGAGCTTCGCCTGGCCGGAGGCGCCGACTTCTTTCAACGCTGTCTGGCGCGAGTAGTCGGGGTGAGGGTGCGCCCGGCCGGTCTGCAAACGGGCGTGATCGTGAGCGTGGCCGGCGTGTGGGTGCGAGAGATCGTGTGTGGGATCGTGAGAATGATCCTGCGTGTGAGCCGGCGGAGCGGCGCAGCGCTCGCAATTGACCCACCCGGAGTCACCATTTTCATAGTGCTCCTTTTTCCAGATCGGGACGCGGTGTTTGACCTCGTCAATGATGTATCGGCACGCGCGGAACGCTTCGTCGCGATGCCGGGCACTCACGCCCACCCATACCGCCATGTCGCCGATCGCGAGATCTCCAATGCGGTGCACGCAGGCGGCGTGTTCGATACCAAAGCGCCTTACCGCTTCATCAACGATGCGCTCGCCTTCCTTCACTGCCAGGGGCTCGAACGCCTCGTATTCGAGGTGTCGGACGCTCAGCCCTTCGTTGTGATTCCGTACCAACCCTTCAAAAGCCGCGTATCCACCGCACGCGGGGTCGGCGAGCTCGGCACGCAGCGCGGCCACGTCAATCGCAGTTCGGCTGAAGCGGAAGGTGGCCATGGTCGAGGCTCTGTCAGCCGCCCGCTACAGGTGGGATGAACACGACGGAGTCGCCATCCGCCAGCGCCTGTTCCCATTCGCCGAACTCGGCGTTGATGGCGACGCGCAGCATCTCGGGCGCGAGCGAGAAGGGGTGCCGGGCTTTCAGCTCTTCGTAGAGCTCTCGCGGTGTGCGCGCAGCCGTAACGAGTGCTTCCTCACTGCGCCCGGCTTGCTCGCGCAGCAGGGCGTAATACTGCACCTTGATCTGCTTCCTGGCGTTCCCCGCGGCGGGGTGCAAAGTGGCCATGGCCGAACCATACTCCTCCGGCGTGTTGATGTTGTCGAGCGCGCGCGGATTCGGCTCGTCAATCAACGAGCTACGGGCATTGATCAGGAATTTGCGCGGACAGGTCCTTCCCGCAGCCACGTGGGCCAGGATGGCGTCGCGGCTCGAAGGCTCATAAATCGCACAGAGGGGCTCGGGCAGTCCATCGTGACTGGAGCGGAACGCCGTCGCCTGTTGCGTCTGATCACGCGCCGTCAGCAAGTGACCGAGCGTCTCGTCGTCGAGGAACGGCAGGTCACAGGCCAGCACGAGCCAGGCCGCATCCGGATACTGGGCCTGTGCAGCGATGATGCCGGCGATGGGGCCGAGTCCCTCGCGGGTGTCGACGATCTGCTCGAAGCGTGCTCGGACAGGATCATCCTGTCCGGGGCGCACCGATACGAACGCCCGTTCTACGTGTGGTGCGATGAGCGCCATCGCCCACTCGAGCTGCGTCTTGCCATGGTAAGTGAGCGTGGCTTTGTCACGTTGCATGCGAGTGCTGCGGCCGCCGGCGAGCACCAGGCCATAGACAGGTTTGGCGCTCATCGCTTGAAATCCCGTTTGCCGCCCGTCTTCTCCAAAAGGCGAACGCCGGTGATCTCGATATCGTGTGACAACGCCTTGCACATATCGTAGATCGTGAGTGCTGCGACGCTCGCTCCGGTGAGCGCCTCCATCTCGACACCCGTACGGTGGTGAATCGACACCTTGCACCGTATGACAATGTCGCCGCTGCCGCGCTGGTCCTCGATCTCCACTTTGCAGTTATCCAGTCCGAGCGGATGGCAGAAGGGGATCAGCTCGTGTGTGCGCTTCGCGGCCATGACGCCCGCTACGATCGCAGTGTCGAACACAGGGCCCTTTTTCGTGCGATGGCCACTCTTGCGAAGAGCGAGAGCCACGGAGCGCGGCAACCGCACACGGGCCTCCGCCAGGGCAACACGATGAGTGACTTCCTTCTCGCCCACATCCACCATGGTGGGGCGATTCTCGCGGTCGAGATGTGTTAGCCCTGAGCGCGACATCAGCCACCTATGTAGAACATCTCGACCTTGCGCTCGTCACCGTGCTCTTCGCGCAGTTGAGCGCGGAGCTCGCTGTAACGGTCCGAACGCTTGAGCCAGGTGTCGCGAATGATGTCGAGAAGCTGATCGTCGCTCGCGCCTTTGCGCAAAGCATCACGCAGGCTCGTGCCGTGTGTGGCGAACAGACAGGTGTAAATCACCCCATCGGATGACAAGCGGGCGCGCGAGCAGTCGCCGCAGAACGGCTGGGTTACGGACGAGATGAAGCCCACTTCGCCCTTACCATCGGCGAAGCGATAGCGTTCAGCGACTTCTCCGCGGTATCCGCGTTCCAAAGGCTCGAGAGGCCAGCGCTCCGCGATCCGGGCCGCGAGCTCCTTCGATGGGACGACGACATCGGGTCGCCAGTCGTTGCGATTGCCCACATCCATGTACTCGATGAAGCGGACGATCACCCCCGTGCCACGGAACCGCTCAACGAGGTCTACGGCGGTGTGGTCGTTCACGCCACGCTGAATGACGGCGTTGATCTTGATCGGCTGCAGGCCGGCCCGGCGTGCCTGCTCGATACCGTTCAATACGTCAGCGACTGCGTCGAAGCCACCGCTCATCCTCGCGAACACTTCAGGGTCGAGGCTGTCGAGGCTGACGGTGATGCGCTTCAGTCCCGCTGCCTGCAGCTCGGCTGCGTATTTCGCCAACAACACCCCGTTGGTCGTGAGGGCGATGTCTTCGATTCCCGCAATGGCGGTCAGGTCGCCGATGAGATCCGCCAGATTGGCCCGCAGCAGGGGCTCGCCGCCGGTCAGGCGCAGCTTACGCACACCGAGCCGGGCAAAGAGCCGTGCGAGCCGTGTGATCTCCTCGAACGACAGGCGCTCCTGCGAGCCGAGGAAGCGGTATTTGTCGTGGAACGTCTCCCGCGGCATGCAGTACGGGCAGCGGAAGTTGCACCGGTCCATGACCGAGATGCGCAGGTCCCGCAAGGGGCGCCCTAGCGTGTCACGCGGCAGGGAGCGGGAGCTGAAGGGGACGACGACTTCTGAAGGGGTCATTGTGAATCAAGGTATTACCACCCGGCGCAGGTGATTGCCATTGCCTTGAATGGGGGCGGTCGCGGTGCGGGTCAATTACCAGCGGTGCAGCCGGGTGACGAATCCCTTGGCATGGGTGTTCGGGCCTGGCGGCAGCTCCACGAAGCCATCCGTTCCAGCCAGCGCCGTGAAGTCCCCGGAACCGTTCGTGGGCTGCGGCAGCGCCCAGGAGCGCCCCCAATCGTCGAGCTCGAGACGTACCGGCAGAAAGACAGTGAGGGGCAAGGTGATGGTCACAGGAGCTCCCAGCGCGATCTTTTCGGGAGGCGCGCCCGGGCTCTCGCCCAGGCTCGCGAAGAGTGCGGGGATGACGTAGCGGCGCAGGCAGACGAGCGTCGAGACCGGGTTTCCGGGGAGCGCGAACACGGCGGCACCCGAGCTCGCAATGCCGAACCACATGGGCTTTCCCGGTCGTTGCGCCACTTTATGGAAAATCAGGCGCACGCCGAGCTCGTCCAGCGCCCGGGGGACCAGGTCGAATTTCCCCATGGACACCCCCCCGCTCAAGATCAGCACGTCGTGGGTCTCGAGGTGAAATTTCAGGCGGCGCTTGAGCTCGCCGAGGTCATCGTTGATGTGGTCGTCCGCGACGCGCTGGAAGCCTTGCCCACGCAGCTCGGTGACCACCGCGTAGGCGTTGGAGCGCCGTATCTGGTGAGGAAGAACCGGCTCGCCGGGCTCGATCAGCTCGTTTCCGGTCGAGATCACGACGAGCATCGGCTGACTGCTCACGCGGATGCGCGGCATTCCGGCCGCGGCGGCGATGGCTATCTCGGGAGCCCGCAGTCGCACTCCGGCGTTCACCAGGAGCGTGCCTTGTCGGGTATCCGTGCCGCGGCGGTGGACGTTTTGCCCGGGCTCGACCGTCACCCCGTGCGCAAGCTCGGCGTGCCCATCCCTGATGACGATCTCTTCGACCGCGACGACGCTATCGCAGCCGCTCGGCAGCACCGCGCCCGTCATTACCTCGATGCAGGCGGAGCTCGATGCGAGCACGAGCGGAGGATCGCCGGCCGCTTGGGTGGCCTGGATCCGCAGCCTGCGGATACCACCGCCGACGGTGGTGCTGTCGAGAGCAATCCCATCCATCGCCACCCTGTCGAAGGGGGGCGCGTCCCGCTCCGCGTAAATGTTCTCGCGCAGCACGGCGCCCGCGCATTGCGCGAGCGGCAGAGACTCGATGGGCAAGCACTGCAGGTGCTGCCCGATCAGCTCCTCGGCTTGGGCGGGGGTCAGCACCGGGCGGCTCGATCAGCTCTTTTTCTTGCTGCTGCTGTCGCCGTTGGGATTGTTCTTGGCTTTGTAGATGCGGATCTGCTCGTTGAAGCGATCGGCGATGCTCTGGAGCTGGTCGACAGCGGCATTGTTCTTCTGGACCACCATGCGCTCCATGTCCGCCTTCTGCTCCTTGGTCAGCTTGTCGCCGCCGTTGGCAATGGCCGTCTCGTTCTCGAGCTTGATGCAGGCGACGTACGCGTTGATGTCCTTGTCGTACTGCGAAACCATCTTCTTGGCGTCGAGCATTTCCTGCATGGTCGCCGTATTGCCGTCCGGCAGCTTGGCCGGCGGCGGCGGATACGTGCAGTCGGCTTG
Organism: Steroidobacteraceae bacterium; assembly: GCA_035547375.1. GTDB lineage: Bacteria > Pseudomonadota > Gammaproteobacteria > Steroidobacterales > Steroidobacteraceae > 13-2-20CM-66-19. Next base: position 1,038 of record DASZVD010000501.1, on the reverse strand, counting down.
GACGATCGGCGCGACCGCCACAGAGGCGAGCGCCACAATGGCGTAGAGAGCTTTCATACCGTGATCCCCAGGCGCCGCATCGGTGGCGGCTGCGTTGATGAAGTCGGGCGGCTATCTTAGTGGTGCGGCGGCGCTTTCGGCTACTTGCGCTTCCGTCTCCCGTACATAAAGCAATCGGGCGCGTGATCGTTCACGATGCCGACCGCCTGCAGGTAGGCATAAATGATCGTAGTCCCAACGAATCGGAAGCCCCGCTTCTTCAGGTCCTTCGAGATCCGGTCGCTGAGCTGCGTGCGCGTCGTGACGCTGGTGCGGGGCTCCGTACCCCTGACGACCGGCCGGCCGTCCACGAAGGACCACAGGTACCGATCGAACGAGCCGAGCTCTTTCTGCAATTCCAGAAACGCCTGGGCATTGGTGACGGTGGCTTCGATCTTGAGCCGGTTGCGCACGATGCCGGGGTCCTGCAGCAGCCGCGCCCGGCGCTCGCGGTCGAAGCGGGCCACTTTTTTCGGGTCGAAGCTCGCGAAGGCCCGGCGGTAGGCGGCCCTCTTGCGCAGGATCGTGGACCAGGACAGCCCGGCTTGCGCGCCTTCCAGGATGAGCATCTCGAAGAGCAGGCGATCGTCGTGGACGGGCTGCCCCCACTCTTCGTCGTGGTAGCGCACGTAGTCGGGATCGTCCAGGGGTACCCAGCGGCAGCGATTCTTGCCGGTTCGAGGGTGTTTGGCGGTCTTTTTGGGGGCTTTTGCTCCGCCCATGAGTCAGTCGCCCCTTAGGACTGGTTGCCGTGCCGCTTCAAGAGCGTCGCCGCGTAGCTTTCGTCGATGAGATGGAAGCGGCCTTCGCTGGGCTCGTACTCGTAGACGTTGGCTTCCTTGATGTCGAAGTACCACCCGTGCAGCCGCAGCTGCCCGCCGGCGAGCTTTTCCTGCACCACCGGGTAGGTCTTCAGGTGCTCGAGCTGCTCCAGCACATTGAGCTGCGAGAGCTGATTGTGGCGCTCGAGGTGATTCCCTAGGGTGGCGCCCGTCTCCA
>DASZVD010000500.1:0-2417 GCA_035547375.1 Steroidobacteraceae bacterium | reverse complement strand
CTTCGCCGGTGTAGTTCGCCTCGTACATCTTCTTTGCGTTGGCTGCTAGCTCCGGGAGGTTTAAGCGGTCATAGCCTTCCACCATGATCGCCAGCGCGTCGTGAACGGCCGGGGCGCCGTCGTAGTTCTCGACGCAACCCTTCGCACGCTGTATGGCCGCGACATACGCCCCGCGCTTCATGTAGTACCGCGCTACGTGTACCTCGTAGTTCGCGAGCCGGTTGCGCAGGTAGATCATCCGCTGGAGGGCGTCGTGGGCGTACTCGCTCTTTGGGTACTGCTCAACGACGGTACGGAAGGCAGCGAAGGACTTGCGAGCCGTGCTCGGCGGCCGCTTCGTGAGGTCCACACGGAACAGCTTCTCTATGGCGTTCGGGGAGCGCTCGAAGTCGACGAGGCCCTTGATGTACCAGGCGTAGTCGACCCTCGGGTGCGTCGGGTTCTCCCGGATGAACGTGTCGGCAGCGTCGGTCGCGGACTCACCTTCACCGGCACGGTAATATGCGTAGATCAGATCTAGTCGAGCCTGGCGCGCCTGGTCCGTGAACGGGAACCGCGCGGTGAGCTGCTCATAGGTCTTGATGGCCGTGTTGTAGTCGTAGGAGTCGAGGCTCTTCTTTGCTTTCTTGTAAAGAACTTCGGGGCTCGACTGCTGCAGCTGGCGGTTCTTGTGGGCGCAGCCCGTGATCGACAGGGCCAGCAAAGCCATACACAGGGCGACTACGGTGCTGCGCACCGGACCGGACAAAGACATTCTGAAGGGGCCTTTTATTTGGCAACGCGCCGTGTAATTAGAGGCGGGAGTATAGCGAATCCCCGGCCTGGACTTCCGACCGGCGCACCGGCCGCGGAGTTCCGCACTCACTCTCTGGCCTTGCCGCCGGAAATGGCCGGCTTGCGCCTCGACCAGGCTTTGGCCCGGGTGCTGCCGCAGTACTCGCGCGCCCGGCTGCAGAGCTGGATCGAGGCTGGAGCGATCGAGGTCGACGGCCGGCGCCTGCGGGGCAAGGACAAGGTGGTGGGGGGCGAGCGGGTCCACATCGCGGCGCGTCTCGAGGTCGAGGCGTCGATCGATGCGGAGGAGCTGCCGCTCGAGATCGTGTTCAAGGACCGGGCGCTTTTTGTCATCAACAAGCCTCCCGGCCTGGTAGTGCATCCGGGGGCGGGCAACGCCCGGCACACGTTACAGAACGCCTTGCTCGCTCTCGATCCGAAGCTCGCTCTGGTCCCTCGCGCGGGTCTCGTGCATCGACTCGATAAGGATACGAGTGGCTTGCTCGTCGTGGCACGGACACCGGAAGCACATACGGCGCTTGTCGCCGCACTCGCAGAGCGCGAGATCGAGCGGCACTACATTGCTCTCTGCGTCGGTGTTATGACCGGAGGCGGCACGATTGACGAGCCCATTGGGCGCCATCGCAGCCAGCGTACTCGGATGGCAGTGCGAAGCGACGGTCGTCCGTCTGTTACCCACTATCGGCTCATGAAGCGATTTCGCGCGCATACGCTCGTTCACGTTGAGCTCGAAAGCGGCCGCACGCATCAGATCCGTGTGCATCTCGCACACATCGGATATCCCGTCGTGGGTGATCCTGTTTATGGCGGGCGCCGTCGTATTCCGGCGGGAGCGAGTCCTGCAGTTGTCGCGGCGCTCGAAGGCTTCAACCGCCAGGCGCTGCACGCCGCGCGGCTGAAACTCGTGCACCCCGTCACGGGTCGGGATGTTGAGTGGGAGGCGCCGATGCCGGCCGACATGGCTCGTTTGGTCGGGATACTGGAGGAGGAAGAGAGGTGAGCTTCACTCTTCCGGACTGGCCTGCGCCAGCTTCGGTCCGCGCCGCATTCACGCTTCGCACCGGCGGCGTCAGCGTTTCGCCCTATGCTTCGCTCAACGTGGGCGCTCATGTCGGGGACGCGCCGGCAGCGGTTGCCGAGAATCGGCGCAGATTGCGGGAGCAGCTGCGGCTGCCGGGCGAGCCGGTCTGGTTGCAGCAGGTTCACGGGATCGAGGTTGCGGACCTGGACCGACCGGAAACAACCGCCGCCTCAGGCACAACTGTGTCCGGCACGGAGGCGGACGCGGCGGTAACGCGGGAGCGAGGGCGGGTCTGCGTCATACAGGTCGCCGATTGCATGCCGGTGTTGTTTGCTGCTCGCGACGGCTCTGCTGTTGGCGCGGCGCACGCGGGTTGGCGCGGGCTCGCGGGTGGTGTGCTCGAAGAGACGGTCCGCAAGCTTGGCGTGCCGTCCGCGGGCCTGATGGCGTGGATGGGGCCGACGATCGGCCAAGCCCATTTCGAAGTGGGCGGCGATGTGCGCGATGCGTTTTTGTCTACCGATGCGGGCGCCAGTGTTGCGTTCGTACCCAACTCGCGCGGGCGCTGGCAGTGCGATCTCTACACCTTGGCGAAACGCCG
>DASZVD010000499.1:0-8065 GCA_035547375.1 Steroidobacteraceae bacterium | reverse complement strand
GATTTCGATTGAAGGTAGAAGTGCGACCCCGGATCGGTCAACGACGGCGCCGGGTAACGGTGGGATCGGCGCAACAGATGAACTACCCGAACGAGTAGTTCACCGTGCTCTCAAGTCGGGGAGTAGTCGTAATCGCGCGCGGCCTGCTCCCGGGTGATGTAGCCGTCGCGCAAATCGCGCGCAATGGCCGCCGGGTCGCGTTTGCGGGGATCTCCATAGCCGCCGCCGGTGGCGGTAACGATTCTGATCACGTCGTCACGGTTCAGACGCAGGCCGCTCACGACGGCGTGAACTTCCTTGCTCCCATCAGCGCGCAAGATCTCGATGCGATTCGCCGACCCTTCGCGGCCACCGTGCGCGGCCCACGGTAAATACTTATTGCGCGAGTACGCGGCCGTCAGGAAGCATCCGCCGCTGCGGACACGGTAATCCAGCACAACGCCCTTCCCGCCGCGAAACTGGCCCGCCCCCGCGGAATCCTCGTTCAACGCGAGGCGGTCCACGTAAAGCCCGTAGCGGGCCTCGGCGACCTCGGCGGGGCAGTTGTAGGTCTCACCGTGCACGGCGGAAAACATGGCATTGTTGCCGTCGGCGCCGGCCGCACCGCCCCAACCGCCCACTTCGGGCTCGATGATGGTGAAGCGTTGCCCCGTATCGGGATGGATTCCGCCGATGATCGTGCCGCAGATGCTGGCGAAATGGCCGCTCGGCAGGCGATCCCCCAGATGGGGCGCCAGGCAGCGCCACAACATGTCGTACAGCCGCATGCCCACTTCGTAGTAGACGCCCATGGCTGCGGGCTCCTCGGGGTCGAAGACGGTGCCCTTGGTAGTGAGCATGCGGATCGGCCGGAAGGTGCCGCCGTTCGCGACACCGTACGGATCGGCGATGTTCTTGATGATCATCTGCAGCGCGCCGAAGCAGTCGTCACGGCTGCAGTTGATGGGGCCGGGCTGCTGCGGCGGGTTGTCCCGCAGGTCGACGATGAACTCCTTGTCGGTGATCTCGATGGTGGCCTTGTAGAGCAGCCCGTTGTCCTGCTCTTCCTCGATGCTGAAGCGTCCTTTCGGCAGCGACGCCAGCCCTTTCAGCACGACCTGCTCACCGTAGTCCATGAAGCCGCTCAACGCGGCCGTGAACGTGTCAGCTCCGTACTTGCGCACGATATCCTCGATACGCCGTGCGCCGACACGTACGGCGGCGACACCGGCCCACAGGTCGCCGCGGAGAAACTTCGGCAGACGTGAATTCACGGTCATGATGTCGATGACCGATCGCACCGGCTCGCCGCGCGAGATCAGTTTCACGCCCGGCAGGCGCAGCCCCTCCTGATAGATTTCCCGCGCCTCCATGGAAATCGAGCCGGGAGCCATCCCCCCGACATCGTTCCAGTGCGCGATGTTGGCCGTCCAGGCGAGCAGCCTGCCGTCGACGAACACCGGCATCATGAGGATGTTGTCGTTCAGGTGGGTGACCCCGCCGTAGTACGGATCGTTCGTGATGAACACGTCGCCGGGCTCGATGTCGCCCGGATTGCCGTGCAGCTCGACGATCCGCTTCACGGCCTTGTCCAGCACGCCGACGAAGCCCGGAATGCCGGCGCCGCTCGAAGCGAGATTGCCGTGCGCATCGGTGATGCCGGTTCCCGCGTCCAGCACTTCGTAAATGATGGCGCTCATGGCGGTCTTGCGCAGCGCCGCGAACATCTCATCGGCAATGGCCTGCAGTGAGTCCTGGATGATCTCCAGGGTGATCGGATCTTGCGCGCTCATACGGACTCCCCGTCAGTGGCCGCTGCGAGCCAGGTGAATGTGGATGTTGCCATAGTCGTCCATGCGAACCCGATTGCCGGGATGCGCCAGTACGGTCGTGCCCCGGGTCTCGATGACCGCGGGTCCGTCCAACTCCATGCCGGGCTCGAGCAGATCACCGTCGTAGATATCCGCGGTGTGCACGCCCTCCAGGGCGTAATCGACCTCGCGCCGTCCCTTGAGAGCCTGCGCCACCTTGCGGCCACTGGCCTGCAGCTTGACCGGCTCCAACTTGCCGATATCCGCCCGCGCCACGAGGTGCAGGCCGACGAACTCCACCGGCGCATCGAGCCGGTAGGTGTATTCGCGCTCATACGCCGCGTGGAACGCGGCGCTCACCGTCTCGATGCCCGCGGCGTCCAGATCGCCGTCGGGCAGCCGGATCTCGACATGATGCTCCTGGTTCTCGTAGCGGAACTTGCCGAAACGCTCGAAGCGCACCTTGTCCACGGCGATGTCTTCCGCGCCGAACTGTTCCAACACCATCCCCATGACGTCCGCACAGAGCTGGTTGACGATCTTCGCTTGCGCGGCGTTGAACGGGACCAGCCGGGTGGCGAAATAATCGCGCCGCAGCTCGCTCATGAGCATCCCCCAGGCGCTGAACACGTCCGCGCCGCGCGGCACGATCACATGCGACATGCTCAGCTCGGTGGCGAGCGCTACGGCGTGCATCGGGCCGCCTCCCCCGAACGCCACGAGGGCAAAATCACGAGGATCGTGGCCACGATTCATGGACACGAGCTTCAGGGCGTTGACCATGTTGCTGTTGGCAATGCGCACGATGCCCCTGGCCGCCTCGATGCGTGTCATGTTCAGCGGCCCGGCGACGGCGTCCAAGGCGCGGTCGACGGCATCCGTATCAGCCTCGATGCTGCCTCCACAGAAGAAGTGCGGATTGATGCGGCCGAGCGCGAGATTGGCGTCGGTTGTCGTCGCGTTGGCGCCGCCGCGGCCGTAGGCGGCAGGACCGGGAGACGCGCCCGCCGAGCGCGGCCCGACGTGCAGCTTTTTGAAGTCGTCGATCCACGCGATGCTGCCGCCGCCGTTGCCGATTTCCACCAGATCGACCACCGGCACCATGATGGGATACCCCGCGGAGAGCGGGCTGCGCTCGATCCAGTAATCCGTCAGGATCTTGACCTGACCTCGCTCGATCAGGCTGCACTTTGCGGTCGTACCGCCGATGTCGAGCGCCAGCAGATTGGGCACGCCGATCAGGCGGCCGAGCTCCGCCGCGCCCCAGAAGCCGCTCGCCGGACCCGACTCCACCATCGTGATGGGAACCGCGCTGGAGCGGTCGATCGTATCGATGCCGCAGTTGGACTGCATCACGTACAGCTGGCCGTCGAACCCGCGAGATTTCAGCCCCCGCTCCAGTGCGCGCAGATAGCGCTCCGCGATCGGCTGGACGTAGGCCGAGAGCACCGCCGTGTTGGTACGCTCGTATTCGCGCCATTCGCGCGTGATCTGATGCGAGGCCACTACCGGAATGTCCGGCCACAGCTTGCGCACCTCGGCGACCGTGCGGAGCTCGTGATCGGGATTGGCATAGGAGTGCAGCAGGCACACGGCGACAGCCTCCACTCCATGGCGGCGGAACTCCTCGATGATCGCCGGGAGCCCGCTCAGATCCAGCGGCTCCCGTTCCTGTGCCAGATAGGTCATGCGCCCGGGCACCTCGCGCCGCAGATAGCGGGGCACGAACGGCACGGGCTTGCGGTAGGCCAGATTGAAGAAGTCCGGCCGGTTGCCGCGCGCGATCTCGATGGAGTCACGGAATCCGCTCGTCGTGATCAGCGCGACCTTGGCGCCCTTGCGCTCCGTCAGGGCGTTGATGACCACCGTCGTGCCGTGAGCGATGAAATCGACCGCCGCCACATCCACGCCCGCCTTGTTCATGACATCGAGCACGCCTCGCTCGAAGTTCGGGGGCGTGGTGTCTGCTTTCGCGGTGATGACCGCCTGCGAGCCGGTCGTGAGATCGGTCCGGAAATAAACGAGATCCGTGAAGGTGCCCCCCACGTCGGTGGCGACACGCACGATGGAATTCGAGCCCATGCAGCACTCTTGGAAATGAGGCCGGGAAATGTGGCCGGCTGATGCAGCCGGACCTTAGGGCGTAGCAAACCGCAGGGTCAATTGCGGCGCCGGGTGACCCGCGGGGCGCGCGGGCGGGCGACTACCCGATCGGGTAGTGACTCGTGGGCGCGGCGGCGCGGAACAGCGGTTGCGTGCCGCCTCAGCGGCGCTTGTCCACGTCCTCGGTCACGACCAGGTTGCGCTGCAACGCCGCCGTGATGGCGGCCGCCCGCGACTCCGTCCCCAGCTTCTTGAAGATCCGCTTCAAGTGAAATTTGACCGTATTCTCGGACAGATCCAGCACCTGCCCGATCGCCTTGTTCGAGCGGCCGTTGCACAGCTCGCGCAACACGGCCAGCTCCCGGCCGCTGAAGCCGTCCTGATCGGTCAGCGCCGCGCGCTGCAGGCGCCCGAGCACCTGGGTGATGACGTCCCGTTGCGCGCCCGACAGCACGAGCTCGCGGTTGCGCCGTTGGGCGATATTCAGCAACCCCTCGAGCGAGCGTCCCTGCTCGAGGAGAATGCCGATCGCGCCTTCCGCGACGACGAAATCCAACAGATCCTGGAGGCGGACCAGCGCTTCTTCGTCGGCGCCGCGTTGTTTCAGGATCACGATGCCGAGCGCATCCAGACGGCGGGCCGGCAACAGCAGTTTCGCCGCCCGAAACTCCGCGCGCGCCGTGTCGACGAGCTGCAACGCCTGCGCCGTGGAGCCGGTGGCGGCCCACAACCGGCCGATCGCGAGAGTGGCCGCCAGGCGCGCCCGCCAGCCGAAATCCGGCGGCCCGCGGCTCTCGGCCGCCGCGAACACCCCCCCGACGCTCGCCTCACGTTTGGCATCGGCGTGCAGGTTCGCCAGCGTCAGAAATTCCACTCGCCAGGCCGCTGCGAGCTTGACCAGGCGGTCCAGGCGCCGCTCCTGCGCAACCCGGTTCGCCTCGCTCAGAATGGCGATCGCATCGTTCAGGCCGCCGCGCGCGAAGGCCTGGCGCGCGGTGACTTCGTAGGCGGTCGCGAACACGTCCAGCCAGCCGTCGGTCGTCTCGATCCACGACTCGATGAGCGGGCCGCAATTCTCGTGATCCCCTTTCAGATACAGGCAGTACCCGACGAACAGCCGGCACAGCACCTTCAGGCCGCTGTCCGCGCCGAAGTTGTCCTCCGCCATGGACAACGCCTCGCGATACAACATTTCCGCTTCGCGCAGACGGCCCGCGAGCAGCTGCCCCAGGGCCAGGTGCATGAAGGCGTAATTCACCCCAAGGATGCTGCCGGAGGCGCGCATCTCCTGAATGGCGCGACGGCTCTCGGCCTCGACCCGATCCAATGCTCCCCAGCCGAGCGCCGCGACCGCCAGCTCGCAACACAGCGTCCCCCGGCCCAGGTGGTCGGCGGAATCGAGGCCGCGGATGTGCGATTCGACCCGCTGCCAGTCGCCGCGCCCGATGTGATCCATGTAGCCGGTCCACAGATCCTGCACGATGTTGTAATCGCGCTGCACCCGTGGCGGCGCACTTTCCAACATCGTTTCCGTCAGCGCCAGCAGCTCGCGAGCCGCATCGAAGCGTGCGAGCTTGATGTCCAGGTAGGCCTGCGTCAGCTGCAGGGTGACCTCGGAGCGGATGGTCAGCTCGTTGAAGCACTTCAGGAGACTGCGCACGTAACCGATCCCCTTCCAGAGAATCAGCTCCCAGCCGCCCGCCTGCTGCGTCAACGCCACGGCGAGCGCGATATCGTCAGCTGCAACTGCGTGCTGCACGGCCTCCGGAAGGTCCCCGACCGCCGCCAGCGCCCGCGCCGCCCGACGCCGGAGCACGGCCAGGCGCTGCGCGGAGCTGCGCTTCAGGCGTTGCAGGAGGAAGTCAGCGAACAAGTGATGGTAACGGAACCACTCGCGTGCGTCGTCGAGCGGCACCAACAGCGCATCGAAATGCCGGAGTTTGTCCAGCAGCTCGTCGCTGTCGCTCCGGTCACGCACCGCATCGGCCAGCGGCGCATTGAAGCGCTCGAGGATCGAGGTCTCCAGCAGGAAGTCTCGCAGGCTCTCGGGCAGATCAGCCACGATCTGCTCGGCCAGATAATCGGTCATCTCGATGGTGCGCCCGGAGAAGTCCTTCAGCGCATCCGGCTTGTGCCGTCCCCGCTCGAGCCACAGCCGCGCGAGCTGGAGCGCCACCGCCCAGCCTTCGGTGCGCGCGTGCAGGAGCGCCAGATCGGCGGGCGAGACGTTCGGCCCCACGACCTGCGACGCCTGTTCCAGTGACAGCGCCAGATCGCCCGCATCGAGCTGCGTCACCATGCCACGTGCGAGGAACGCCGACACATGGAACGTCGGACGAGTACGGCCGCTCACCACGAGGTGCAGCTCTCCGTGACTATGGTCGATCAGCATCTCGATCACTTCGTCGACCGCTCGCGACCTGGCGCGATGGAAATCGTCGAGAATGAGCACCGCTCGCCGCCCGGATCGGCGGATGGCCTCCAGCAACGCGAGCGCGATCGGCCGGACGTTCGGATCGATGGACAACTGCCGCGCCGCCACTTCCAGGGAGCCAACGTCGATCCCCGCACGCGCGACGGAGAGGATCATGCCCGCCACAAATCGGCTGACCTCCGAATCGAGATCGTCCACGGTGAGCCAGCAGGCCTGCACGTCGGCCCGCGTGCCGAGCGTCCGCCACCACTCGCTCAGGAGCGTCGTCTTGCCGAAACCCGGCGGTGAGACGATGACGGACAGCGCGCGGCTCAGGCTCTCATCCAGCCTTTTCAGCAGGGCTTCCCGCGATGCCACGGTAATCCGCTGTTCCGGCGGTGCCAGCTTCCCGACGAGGAGCCAATCCGATCCCGGGTGAGCCTCGACGGTCTCGATGTCCGACTCCGGCTGAGCCGCGTTATTGTCCGATGCAGAAGGGGTATTCATGAGCTGGGGCCTATCCAATGCCAGAACTTTCACTCTGTCAACCGGCATCCGCAACCACGTGCTCTCAACCGTCAGCAACCACGCAGCCCCTCCCGTCTGAATTCCTACGCAAATCAACCGTCCCCATCTCCCCGCATGCCCACTTGTTTGTTATTTTTTACCCTGCACTCTCGCCGGAAATTCATGTTGGTTTATCCCATGTATAGGGCCTACACTACCCTTCAACACAGGATGTGCAGGTGCCCCATGAACGCGGTTCTTCGAGAGTCCAACCAGGCGGAGCGAGCCGACATGCCAACGAGCGAACGGGATGATCTGATGATACAGGTCGCGGAGCTGCGCTCCGACGTCCATCACGTGCAAGCGGATACCACGCAGATCAAGGCCGATCTGCGCCTGACGAATCAGCGGATCGATGCACTGGACGACAAGATGGATCAGCGGATCGCCGCACTGGACGACAAGATGGATCAGCGGATCGCCGCACTGGACGTCAGAATGGAGAAGCGGCTTGACAATCTGGCGGACGCGCTGACGTCAGCGAAACACTGGGCCATAGGGATGTACATTACTCTCGCGGGAGGGCTTTTCTACATGGTGGCGCACGGCTTGAAATGGCTATAAGGACAGACCCACGGTGCCGGGTGTGGCTATTGCTTCCTGGGCGCTGCTGCTATACATGGTAGTGTACGCACCCAAGCCTCCTTGATGAGCAAAGAGTACGACAAGATTCCCGACGTCCGAGATGGACTCACACGTGAGGAGCGCGTGGTTTTGTACGTGCTGCATGAGACGCAGAAGGAGCGCGGGGATCGCAACGTGCCGACGGCCATGCTCTGGGGGCGCGTCTGCGAGTACTTTTATATCAGCCCCGAAGACCTGTCATGCATGCTTGCAAGACTCGGGGCACAAAAATATTGAGTCTGTGTGCGCAGGGACCTAGCGATTTGAGCGATTAAGGAATATCAATGCCGGGGAGAGAACGGGACGGCGGAGATGTACTGGCGGCGTGGACGACGCTCGAAGTCCTCACTCCACAGCCCCTCCCGGATGCCGAAGACCTCCTGGCTCTGCGGCGCAGGCGAGTCTCGTTGCGAGACCCGCCCGAGCCCTGGAAGGATCCCGGGAATGGTAAGCAGGCCCAAGAAAGTGCCGTTCATTGGTTCGTCTACCTGGGCCAGATCGAGATCGATACGGTCAAACGCTCGCTATTGCAGCTGTTTCCCGATGACCAGGCGGAAGAAAGAGCCGC
>DASZVD010000498.1:0-5917 GCA_035547375.1 Steroidobacteraceae bacterium | reverse complement strand
GGGAGCGGTTCCACCAGCCGCCACCGAGCGCTTGGAACAAGGCGGCGGTGTCGCCCAACCGGCTGCTCTGGGCCTGGATCAGTGCGATCTCGGCCTGTTGGTAGGCCTGTTGTGCGCTGAGCAGCGCCAGCTCGTTGACATAGCCGGCCTGAAGCTGCTTTTGGGTGAGCTCCAACGTGGTTTTCGCGGCCGCGTCAGCGGCTGCCGCGGCTTTGACCGCATCCGCGTCCGAGTAGATGGCGTGCAGAGTGTCCGCGACGTTTTGGAATGCGGTCAGGACGGTCGTGCGATACTGCGCGGCGGCCTGTGCGAAAGCCTGCTCCGCCGCGTGTTGGCGGTGTCTGAGGGCGCCCCCGTCGAAGATCGTGGCCGATGCATTGCCCAAGACGTCCCAGAACGTGCCGGCTCCCTGGAACATCTGACTGAACTGGGTGGCATTGCCGCCGAGGTCGCCGGTGATCGAGAACTGCGGCAGTCGATTGGCGACGGCGACGCCGATCAGGGCGCTGGCCGAATGGACTTGCTCTTCGGCTGCCCGAACGTCGGGCCTGTGGTCGATCAACTTCGCCGGCACCGCCATCGGCAGGTCCTGCGGCAGCTGCAAGGTGGCGAGCTGGAACGTTGCCGCGATGTCATGATCGGGGGCATTGCCGGCGAGCACCCTGAGCAAGTCGCGCGTCTGCTCGAGTTGCTTCTCGAGCGGCGGCAGGAGTTGCTGCGTCTGCGCGAGGGCTGATTCCTGTGCCGCGACGTCGATTCGCGCGGCATAGCCCCATCTGAGCTGGCCGCGCAGGATCTCGAGGGACTTCGTATTGGCCTCGATGATGGCCTCGACGGCAGCGATCTGTGCCCGGGTCGAGGCCTCCTGGATGGCTGCAGCTACCACGTTTGTAGCGAGCGTTACGTAGGTTGCCGCGAGCTGATAACTCGCCGCGTCGGCTTGGGCCTGCAGGGATTCGACCTGGCGGCGGTTGCCGCCGAAGACATCCGGGACGAATCCCACCGTCAACTGCGCCGTGTGGAAGTTGTAAGTCACCGGCTGTGCAGGCCCGAGCGGAGTGATGTCTTCTCCGTTACCTTGCACCCCCGGCGCGCTGGAGCTGGCCGTATTGCCCGACAGCTTGGTCCGTTGTGCCGTGTAGTCCGCCTGCAGCGTGGGGAAGAAGAAGCCTCTCTGGGCATAGACGCTTTCCTGCGCCTGCTTCAGCGAGGCCACCGCGGCGGCAATCGTCGGATTGGCTTTGAAGGCACGCGCGACCAACTCGTTGAGCGCCGGCGATTGGAATAGCGTCCACCAATCGGCCGAGATATCACGAGCGGCGTTGAAATTCTGCGCAGCGCCTGCGGTGATGTCCGTGGAGACCGTTGCTGGCGGCAGCGGAACAGGGCTGTATGTGCTCGCGGGCGCGGTGTCGGGCCGCTTGTAGTTCGGCCCAACCGCGCAGCCGGCGGGCAGCAAGGACAAGACCACCGTCGTCAGGATTCCCGACGAGGCGGCCGCCCGGAGCGTTGGAGTCCACGACTTGCTATCCATGGTCGTCCCCCTTACACAGTGTCGTCATGCGCGTCATCCTGCGAGCGGCGCGGTGCTGCGCTCTTGCCGAGGAACATGATCTGCAACGCCGGCGCGACGACCAACAGCATGACCGGACCCAGCAACATTCCTCCGACCACGACGGTGGCGAGGGGCCGCTGCACCTGGCTGCCGATGCCGGTGGAGATGGCTGCCGGAAACAATCCGATGCAGGCCGATAGCGCCGTCATCAGCATGGGACGCATGCGTTGCTCGGCGGCGTTGAACATCGCCTGGTCCGCTGACAGGCCGTTCTGCCAGAGCTGCCGGAAATAAGTGATCACCAGGATGCCGTTCATGACGGAGACGCCAAACAGCGAGATGAACCCGATCTCGGCGGACACGCTCAGGTTCTGCCCGGAGGCACACAAGGCGAGCAGGCCGCCGGCCATGGAGAAGGGGATGCCGGCGAGCGTCAGGAGGCTGTCGCGCAGCGAGTTGAACAGCCCGTAGAGCAGGACGAGGATGATGGCCACCGCGATCGGAATGACGACCATGAGTCGCGCCCGGGCCTGCTGCAGCTCGTCGAATTCACCGGACCACTCGAGGCGGTAGCCCTGGGGAACCTGGACCTTGCGCGCGATCCGCTCTTGGGCCTCGGCGACCGTGCTGCCGAGATCGCGGCCCCGGACGCTGAACTTGACGGGGATGAAGCGCTCGTTGCGCTCGTGATAGATGTACGAGGCGCCGGTGTCGAGCGACACGCTCGCCAAATTCGTGAGCGGGATGTAGGCCGTGCCCCCGGCCGCGTTCTGATATCCGACCTCGAGATCGCGCACCGAGTCCAGGTGGTCGCGGTATTGCGGCGCGAATCGTACCGTCAACGCGAACTGGCGATCGCCCTCCAGGATGGTGGTCGCCTGCGTGCCGCCCATGGCCGCCTGGATCAGGGCGTTCACGTCGCCGGAGTTCAGTCCGTAGCGCGCCGCGCGGGCCCGATCGACCGTTATATTGAGATTGGGCTGGCCGAGCACGCGGAAGATGCCCAGGTCCTCGACGCCCTTGACCGTGCGCATCTGGGCGTAGATTTCGTCCGCCAGGCGCTCGAGCACCCGCAGGTCCGGGCCGAAGATCTTGACGGAGTTGGCGCCCTTGATGCCGGACAGGCCTTCCTCGACGTTGTCCTGAATGTACTGGGAGAAGTTGAACGCGGTGCCGACGAACTCGCTCGTGAACTGGCGCTGCAGCTCGGCGACCAGGCGCTCCTTGGTCATGCCGGGCGCCCAGGTGTCGAACGGCTTCAACGGGCAGAAGAGCTCGACGTTGTTGAATCCCGAGGCGTCGCTGCCGTCGTCCGGTCGACCATGCTGTGACGTTACGGTCGTGACTTCGGGGTGACTCATCAGGATCGCCCGCATGCGGGTGACTGCGGCATCGCCGGCCTGCAGGGAGATGGTCGGCGGCAGTGTGGCGCGGATCCAAAGATTGCCTTCCTCCAGCGTCGGCAGGAACTCGGTTCCGAGGATCAGCGTCGCTCCGCCGCCCGATAGAAGGAACCCGACCCCCAGGGCGACCGTAGCGCGTCGATGATCCAGCGCCCAACGCAACACCGGCGTGTAGAGAGCTCGCAAGCTGCGCACGATCCAGGTTTCGGTCTCCTTGACGTGCCGGGGCAGCAAAAGGGAGCACAGCGCCGGGGTGACACTGAATGTGGCCAGCAGCGCTCCGGCGAGCGCGTACCCATAGGTGCGCGCCATCGGGCCGAAGATCTGTCCTTCCACCCCCTGCATCGTGAACAGGGGGATGAACGCTGCGACGGTGATGAGCGTCGAGAAGAGGACCGCGCGGTCGACCTGCATCGCGCTGATGAAGATCAAGCGCAACCGGTTGGTCCAGCCCGACGATCCCCCAAGGTGCCCGCCGGGGTCGCTGCGGGTGTAGCGCTCGATGAGCTGCAGGCGCTCGGGTCCGGGTTGCTGGAAGTTGCGGAAGACGTTCTCGACCAGGATCACGGCCGAGTCGACGATGATGCCGAAGTCCACGGCGCCCACCGACAGCAGATTGGCGGATTCGCCCGTGGCGACCAGCAGGATGACACTGAAGAACAGGGCGAAAGGAATGTTGGTCGCTACTATTACGGCGCTGCGCAGATCACCGAGAAATACCCATTGGATGAGGAACACCAGTACGCAGCCGAACACGAGGTTGTGGAGGACGGTGTGCGTGGTGACTGCGACGAGCGAGGATCGGTCGTAGTACGGAACGATGCGCACGCCTGGCGGCAACACGTGGCTGCGGTTGATCCTGTCGACCTCGGCAGTGACTCGGGCCAGCACCTCCTTTGTGTGCAGAGTGCGATTCATCACCAGGATGGCCAGCACGGCGTCGTCGTCCTCGTCCCGGCCGGCCTGGCCGAGCCGTGGGACGTAACCCACCTGAACATGGGCGACGTCCTTGACGAGCACCGGTACGCCGTTCACCTGATTCAGGACGACGTTCTCGATGTCGCTCACATCCTTGATGAGCCCGATTCCACGGATGTTGACGGACTGCTGGCCGAGATCGACGGTACGCCCGCCGACGTTGATGTTGGCGTTGCCGAGCGCCTGCACGAGCTGAGGCACGGTCAGATGGTAGCCTTCGAGCTTGCGCGGGTCGGCCTCGACCTGATACTCCTTGGTCGTTCCGCCCCAGGCGACCACCTGCACGATGCCGGGCACCGTCAGGAAGCGGCGCTGCAGCACCCAGTCCTGGAGGGTGCGCAGGTTGGTCAGGCCGAAGTGGGGCGGCCCGACGAGCTGATAGCGATAGATCTCCCCGACGAGGCTCGAGGCCTGGATCTGCGGTTGCACGCCGTTGGGGAGCGTCACGTTCTGCTGCAGGCTGAGTGCGGCCTGCGTGTAGGCGAAGTAGTAGTCCACTCCATAGTCGAACGTCACGCGCACGAAGGAGAGCCCATAGAACGACGTCGAGCGGATGTTGTTCACGCCCGGAGTGGCGGCCAGGCCCACCTCCATGGGCACCGTGTAATAGCGTTCCATCTCCTCGGCCGACAATCCCGGCGCCTGCGCGGTAATCTCCAGAATGACCGGGGCGGGGTTCGGGTAGGCCTCGATGTTGAGCCTGGTGAAGGCGAGGAGGCCCGCGCCGAAGAATCCCACGAGCGCCACCAGCACGATGGGCCGGCGCAGCAGGGCGAGTGAGAGCAGGGCGCGGAGCATGAGGTGCGAGTGCCAGGTGCGCGGGGCAGGGCGTCTCAGTCGGCTCCGCCCTGGATCGAGGCGTTGCTGATGAACAGCGCGCCGCCGGCGGCGATCCGCTCGCCGGCCCGCAGCCCGGCGATGATCTGATCGAACCCGTTCTGCTGTTGGCCGAGGTGGACCGTGCGGCGTTGGAAGAGGCGCTGTCCGTCAGCCGTTACCCAGGCGCTGAAGGTTCCGTCGCCTTCCCGGACGACAGCGTCGGTTGGAATCGCGAGGGCGTGGATCACCTTGCCCAGGTGAACCGTAAACGTCGCGAACATTTGCGGCCGCAGCTCGTTGCCCGGGTCGGCAACCTCCGCGCGCACCGTCGCCCGGTGGGTGTTGGGGTCGACGGACTCGGCTATGTTCGTGATGTGTCCGTGGAAAACCCTTTCAGGGTATGCGAGCAGCCGGACGTCCACCTGCTGTCCGAGGCGCAGGGCGGGCAGGTTGCCTTCCGGTACGCTGGCGAGGAGCCATTTACTCCTGAGGTCGGCTACGGCGTACGGCGCGGGCGAGGCGCCTGGCTGCACGAGCATTCCTGGAGCGGCGTTGCGAGTCGTGACGACGCCGTTGATCGGGCTCGGAACGGGCATCTCCGCTTCGACTTTGCGTCGGGCAACGATACGGTCCATGTCCGACTCGGACTTGCCGAAGATCCGTACGGCATCGCGCGCGGCCCGGAAGGCGCCCTCGGCTGCCTGCTGGTCGGAGACCGCTTGCTCGTAGTCCTTTGCCGCGATGCCCTGGATCGCGTACAGCCCTTGCGCCCGCCGGAGCGCCGCGTCGGTCAGCTTGAGGGTGCCGGCACTGGAGATGAGGTTGGATTCAGCCTGGACCAGATCCGGACTGTCGATCGTGAACAGCAGTTGTCCCTGACGGACGGCGTCGCCCTGTCGGGCGAGCAGGCGCACGATCCGCCCTTGGTACGGCGGTGAGACCTGCACGGTCATGTCTTCGTCGAAATCGATGTTGCCGACCGCGTCTTGCTCTGGAGCGAACGTGTGTTCGGTAACGGTCTGCAGCGTGACCCAGCGCAGTTGCGCCGCGGTCAGCTCGACTGTGTCGTTCGGGTGGGCGGTGAAGGGTGCGGAAGTCTGCGCGGAAGCGTGGCCGGCGACCTGGCTGCCGCAGCCTGCCAGCCAGATGGCCAGGCACAGGG
>DASZVD010000497.1:0-3329 GCA_035547375.1 Steroidobacteraceae bacterium | reverse complement strand
GTCCCGGCGTCAAAAGCATAATAGCCCAGCCGTCCGTCGATCGATTCGGGCTCGCGGTCCCGCATGCCGCGCCCCGTGAAGTTCAGCGGCAGCGCATCCCATTCACCGTGCGCGGCGACCCACTCTCCCCACGCGGACTGGATGAAAGCCACCATCCGGGGATCATGGACCCGCTCGATCGGCAGAACGCCGTGCTCCTTGGGCGCAACGATGGCGCCGAGCTCGCCGTTGCGCACGGCCGCGAGCACGGTGTCGGCGCGCTCGGGCTTCTCAACAGGAGGGTGCAGGCGGCCGTTGATGAGCTCGACCGTGCCGGCTTGCAGGCGATGCTGGGATGAGAAGACAGTGATCAAGAGCGGCTCCCGACTTCGATGTCCGAGACAAAGGCCCGCGCGTGCGCCCGCTCGGGCCGTCTCGAGTGTGCTGATCCGGTAATTGTAATCCATCCCCGCGGGGTCGGCCCTTCCCTGCAATACCGGCCGCCGCACTCGTTGACCGCTATTGCCCGGCCGTCAACCCCGATTGCGGGGGCGGCAAAGCCGGTCGAGCAGAATGGCGAGCAGCACGATCGCAAGTCCCGCGTCGAACCCCGGACCGATCTGGACCGAGCTCAAGGCCCGTACCACCGGCACGCCGAGGCCGCCGGCCCCCACCAGGGCGGCGACGACCACCATGGAAAGACTCAACATGATGCACTGAGTGACTCCGGCCAGGATCAGGGGCGTGGCGCTCGGCAATTCGATTTTCCAAAGCAACTGCAGGCCCGTGGCGCCGAAGGCGCGACCGACTTCTTTGAGCTCGGCCGGCACCGCCGCGACGCCCTCCTGTGTCAGCCGGATCGGCGCCGGCATGGCGAAAACGACGGTTGAAATGAGCCCGGGCACCGGGCCCAGCCCGAACAGAACCAGGGTCGGGATCAGGTACACGAAGGTCGGCAGCGTCTGCATCAAGTCGAGCACGGGCCGCAACGTGGCATGGAAGCGCGGGTGATGGGCGCCGGCGATCCCCAGCGGAATGCCGATCGCGGTCGCGACAAGCGTCGCCACCACGACCAGCGACAGGGTTTCCAACATGGGAGACCAGTATCCCTGGTTCAGGATGAACAACAGGCCGAGCGTCACCAGCGCCGTCAGGGTCCACGATCTGCGGGTGAGCGCGGTCAACGCGGCGGCGCCACAAATGAACAGCAGGGGAGGAATGGAGCGCAGCGCCCGGGTCGTGCCGTCGACGAGGCCGCGGATGACCCGGGAGATTGCGTCGAAGACCGGGCCGCCGTGTGCCTTCAGGAGCTCCAACGCACGCGTCGCGGCGTCTCCGAGAGGAATCTTGTGAGCGAGCAGCCAGCGGTCGAACGGTCTACCGCGCAACGTATCGGGCGCGCTGACCGACGTCGGCGCCGGCTTGCCGTCCAAAGTGGCCACCCCTGCGAGCCATTGCGCGACGGACTGCGGGTGCGCGCGCAGCCAGGCGCGGGCCTGCTCCTCCGGTTGTCCTTTACCTTCCAGAAGGGCCGACATGATCTCGCTCTCACCGCGCAAGGTGAACTTGAGGTTGTGCAGCAGCCGGCCGAGATTGGGGCACGCGGCGCTCAATCCCGCCCGGGTGACCGTGTTGATGGTGGCGCCGCCGAAGTCGGGGCCGAATGTCGCATCACCGCCCGCGAGGTATTCGATGGAATATCGTATGTTCATGGGATGAGGCTCCCAGGCCACGAACACGATGGGGCGGCGTGCGCGATAGGCGCGCTCGAGCTCCGCCTGCATGCCCTGCTCGCTGGACTCGACCAGGCGGAAGCCGCCCAGGCCGAAGGCGTTGGTTTTGATCATTTCCAGCACGAGCCGGTTGGCCGCCGAGCCGGGCTCGATACCGTAGATCGTGTGATCGAGCTGCGCACCGAAGCGTTCGATGGAAGCGAAATCCTTCAGGCCCGCGTCGTAGAGATAACGCGGTACCGCCAGGGTGAAGCGCGCGTGCTCGAGATTGGGCCCGATGACATCGACCGAGCCGTTGGCGAGGTAGGGCCGGCTGTCAGCCTCCTGGGCCGGCATCCAGTTGCCAAGGAAGACATCGAGGTCGCGCGCCTGGAGAGAGGCGAAGATCACCGGGACCGCCAGATTGACGGTGACGGGCGTGTATCCCAGCGGCTTGAGCAGCTCCGCCGTGATGGCGGTGACGGCGGTCACGTCGGAGAACCCGACCACGCCGAAGCGAACGTTCCGACAGGTGGCGGGATCGTCCGCGGCACGAGCGCCTGATGACAGTGTCAGCAGCAAAGCTGCCAGGCAGAGGTGCCAGAGTGCTGACGCCCGTGGGACCGCCGGACTATGGATCAGCGTAGCAGGGGCGGCCGCAGCAGGCGCGTCATGAGTCAGACAGGCTCCTGGGGTCCGAGGAGATCGCGCTCTTCCGCCTCGTGATAGGACCGCGTGCCACGGTAGTAGCGCTTCGAGGCGTCCTCGTAAGGTTGGAAGTCCCACGGCGTGACCCGTCCGGTGGTGAGTGCCTTGTACACGAAGTGCCGCCGGCGCTGGCTCGTCAGGACTTCCTGCTTCAGGCGCGGCAGGTCCCATTGTTTGCGCGCTTCCGCCAACAGCTCCTCGGTCAGTACCCGATGCGCCGGATCGCGCGCCAGGTCGGTCAGCTCATCGGGATCGGCCTCCATGTCGAACACTTGCGGAGGATCGTGGTCGACGTAAGTCAGCTTGTAGCGTCCCTTGCGCAGCATGACGTAGGGGTCCGCCACGCCTTCGGAGAACAGCTCGCTCACCGCAATCCGCTCGGGCGCTTCCGCGGACAACAGCGGCAACAGACTGTTGCCGTCGATCCGGTCGGGGTAGCCGTCCCAGTTCCGGCCGGCGGCCAGCTCGACCAGGGTCGGGAGCAGGTCGACGTGCGAGCAGTTGGAGCGAATGCGCCGGCCTGCGGGAATTCCCGGCCCGGCCATCATGAAGGGGATGCGGGCGGACCAGTCGTAGAAGCTCATTTTGTACCACAGCCCGCGCTCGCCGATCATGTCGCCGTGGTCGCTGCAGAAGACGACGACCGTGTTCTCCATCAAGCGAGTGCGGGCCAGCGCGTCGAGCACTTCTCCAATGCGCTCGTCGACGTACGAGATGCTCCCATAGTAGGCGTGGCGTGCCCTGCGCACGTCTGCGGCGGTGATTCCGAGCTCGCCGCGGTCGTACTGCTCCCAGAGACGGCGGCTGTGCGGGTCGCGCTGCTCTGGCGGGATGAACGGCACTCGCGGCATGTCGATCTCGTCGTGCCGGTACAGGTCCCAAAAGCGCTTCGGCGTGACGTACGGATCGTGCGGATGAGTGAACGAGGCG
>DASZVD010000496.1:0-10906 GCA_035547375.1 Steroidobacteraceae bacterium | reverse complement strand
GGGCCACGTCAACAGGTTGAGGAGACCGCCGACCAGCTCCTCGCTGGAAATGCCCGCGGCGATCGTCAGTCCCAGGGCGATCATGGACAACGCGCCGAGGACCGCGATCAGTGCGAGCAGCAGCAGGCTCCCGCTGGAGTGGAAGTGAATGAGCGTACCGATGCCGACGTAGAGAATCAGGGTGACGAGCAGGATCAGGCCCAGGCGCGAGAGCACCTGCGCCGCGAGGAACTCGAACGCAGTCAACGGTGTGGCGTGCAGCCGCTTCAGGAAGCCGCTCTTTCGATAGCGCAGCACCACGTATCCCACGCCGAAGAGGCAGCTGAACATCATGTTCATGCCAAGGATCCCCGGAAAGAGCCAGTCCACATAACGCACCGCCGCACCCGTCACGGGTTGGCGCTGCGCGTCCGGCGCCGCGGCCAGGAGAAGCTTCTCGGCGATGTAACCTTTCGGCGAGTCGGTGTTGACCCAGTATCGGGGGACGCCGTGCAGATCGACCAGGAGGTCGATCTGCTGGTGCGTGACCTTCGACAGACCCTCCCGCTCGCTCGCGATCGGGACGAAGTCGACGTAGCGCTCCTGCAGGAAGGGATGGCTGTTGCGATCGATCCGCTGCGCCACCACTCCCACCTTGAACAAGGGCCGCTCGGGGCCGCCGAACACGAACCGCATGCCGATGACGAGCATGACGGGCAGCAGAAACGTGAAGAGCAGCGTGGATCGGTCCCGGATGAATTCGAGATTGCGCGCGTGCCAGACCGCGAAGAGACGTCGCATCATGGGCGTAGCTCTTTACCGGTGAGCTCGAGGAACAGATCCTCCAGGTTGGGCGGCCGGATGCGCAAATGCTTCAGGGGCACGTGCAGGTCGAGCAGGGTGCGCAACGTGGTCTCGACGTCCTGGGTCGCGATCTCGATGCGATCGCTCGAGTCGATGATTTTCCAGGGCAACCGGCGGGCGGCCTCCGGGAAGTCCAGGCGGGGCAGCTCGATCAGGACTTCCTCGAAATGCTGCTGCAGCAACTGGCGGGGACCGCCGCGCGCAATGATCCGGCCACGGTCCATGATGGCGATGTCGTCGCAGAGCAGCTCCGCCTCGTCCATGTAGTGCGTGGTCAGGATGATGCTCTTGCGGCGCGCCTTGATGGACTGGATCAGCTCCCAGAAATTGCGGCGCGCCTGCGGATCGAGTCCGGTCGTCGGCTCGTCGAGGAACAGGATCGCCGGGTCGTTGACGAGCGCGATCGCCAGCAGGAGCCGCTGCTGCTGGCCGCCGGAGAGCTTGCGATTGTCGCGGTCGGCGAGCTTCTCCAGGGCGCACAGCTGGATGACGTCGTCGACGTCGAGACCCTTGTCGTAGAGTCCCCGGAACAGCGCCAGCGTCTGGCGCACGGTGAGAAAGTCCTGCAGGGCGGTTTTCTGGAACAGAATGCCGGCCTCGGCCCTGAACCGCGCTCCCAGGAGCTCGCCGCGGAAGCGCACCTCCCCGGAGGTCGGCTTCAGAATGCCTTCCATGATCTCGATCGTGGTGGTCTTGCCGGCGCCGTTCGGACCGAGCAGCCCGAAACAGATCCCTTCGGGCACGGCGAACGACACGCCGTCGACCGCGGTGGTCGCGGGATACTGCTTCACCAGATCGCGAACTTCGAGAATGGGCGGGCTCACGACGTGCTCAGGTCCGTTCCGGGGCTGCTATGATGAGCTACGTGAGCTCACTGGATATGGTAACGCCACAGTTGCCGTTATGGTCGGACAAGGATGCCGCCGAGGCGTGGGTCGTTCGAGAAAGTACTCGTGCCCGTCGCCTGACCGTACGCGTGTTCCACACCGGCCGCGTCGAAGTGGTCGTGCCCGCGAGAACGTCGCCGCGCGCCGTCGAGCATTTTCTCGAGCGGCACCGGGATTGGATCGAGCGTAAACGTCACGAAGCCCGCCAGAAGGCGGTGCCCGATGCCCCTTTCCCGCCGCCACGCATCGATCTCTTTGCCTGCAGTGAGGCGTGGCGCGTGTATCACGCGGGCGGAGAGGGACGGGCGCGCTTGAGCGTCATGGGTCCGGGGCTCCTGGCTTTGAGCGGCGATGCTCACAATAAACACGCGACGCGGCTGCTGCTGCGCCGCTGGCTCATGGAGCGCGCGCGCGAGGTGCTCACGCCGGCACTCGAGCAGTGCGCCGGCGAGCTGGATTTCGACTTTGAACGGATTCTCATCCGGCGGCAACGCACGCGCTGGGGGAGCTGTTCCACGCGCGGCACCATCAGCCTCAACTGCTGCCTGCTGTTCCAGAGGCCGCCGGTGGTGCGGTATCTGCTGATTCACGAGCTCGTCCACACCCTGCACATGAATCATTCGCGGCGCTTCTGGCAGCGGGTCGCCCGGCACTGCCCCGAGTACGAAAGCCTCGATCGGGAATTGCTGGACGGCTGGCGGCGCGTACCATCCTGGGTGTTCGGCGACGATTGAAAAGGGTGCCGCGTGTCTTCAACCGATAAATCCGCGCGCGTCGATGTTTCCGACGAGCGTATCCACTGGGACCTCGGGTCCTCGCTGTCCTATGGGGAATATCTCCACCTGGAGAAAATCCTCGACGCCCAGCGGCCGCTGTCGTATGAGCACGACGAGACGATGTTCATCATCGTCCACCAGACTTCGGAGCTGTGGATGCGCCTCATGCTGCACGAGCTGAATGCGGCGCTCGGGTGCATCCGCCGTGACGATCTCGATCCCTCCTTCAAGATGTTCGACCGCGTCTCGCGCGTGCAGGACCAGCTGCTCGCGACCTGGGACGTGCTGTCGACCATGACGCCCTTCGAGTACTCCGCGTTCCGCAACGCGTTGGGGCGCTCCTCGGGGTTTCAGTCGTTCCAGTACCGGATGTTGGAATTCCTGCTGGGCAACAAGAACGCCGATCTGATCGCCGTGCACAAGCGCGACCCTCGGGCGTACGAGGCTCTGGAGCGCGCCCTGGATGCGCCGTCGCTCTACGACGAGACGCTGCGCCTCCTGAGTCGCCGCGGCTATGGAATTCCCGACGAGTACCTGAGCCGCGATTTCCGCGAGCCCTATCGCCCGAGCAAGGAAGTGGCGGGCGCCTGGCTGGGCGTGTACCACAATGCGGAGAAAGACTGGGATCTCTACGGGCTCGCCGAGCGGCTCGTCAACCTCGATCACAATTTCCAGCTGTGGCGCTACCATCACCTGAAGACGGTGGAGCGCATCATCGGCTACAAGCCGGGCACCGGAGGGACGAGCGGCGTGTCCTACCTGGCGAAGGCCCTGGAGCTCAAGTTCTTTCCGGAGCTGTGGCAGATCCGGACGTCGATGTAGCCTTGGCGCGCGAATCCGCCGCGCGGCCAGGCGCTGCCGTGCGCCGTGCCCGCGCCCAGCGGTAACCCAACAGGATCGCCAGCATTCCCGCATAGATGAGCGGCTCGCGCACGTCCCGCTTCACCTGCCAATAGAAGTGCCAGACACCCAGCACGGCGATGACATAGATGAGCCGATGGAGCTTGTGCCAGCGCCTTCCCAACCGGCGCATCATCCTGCCGGTCGACGTGACGGCGAGCGGTATCAGCAGCAGCAGGGCGGTGAACCCGATCGTGATGTAAGGCCGCTTGGCGATGTCGCCGAACAGGGTCCCGAAGTTGAACTCCAGGTCGAGGGCCACGTACACGGCGAAGTGCAGCACCGTGTAGAAGAACGCGAACAGGCCCAGCATGCGCCGCAGGCGCGGCAGGTGCGTGAAGCCGGTCAGCTGGCGCACGGGTGTCACGAGCAACGTGATCAACAGCAAGTTGAGCGCGGTCTTGCCGCATTCGTGCTCGAGCTTCTTTACGGGGTCGGCACCGAGGCTCGCGCCGAGCCAGCCGAAGGCCCCGCACAGCAGCCACAGGAGCGGAGCCAGGCTCGCAAGGAATACGAGCGGCTTGTAGACGTAGCGATAACGCTGATCGACGTTCACTGCCTGCTGCCTCGGCCGGCGATCAAGGCTCGCCGCCTTCGACGGCCAGCTTCAGGCGCGCCAGCGCCTCGTCCCACTGGCCTGCGATCCGGTCGAGGCAGCGACGCGCTTCCTCCAGCTGCCGCGTCTCGACTTCCCAAAGCCGTTCGCGGCCGACGCGGGTGTCGCGCACGATTCCGGCACCCGCGAGAATCTGCAAATGCTTCGTGATCGCCTGGCGCGTGACGTCGGCGCCAGCGGTGAGGCGCGTGATCGACAGCGGCCCGCCGCTGCACAGGCGGGCCACCAGGTCGAGGCGAGTCTTGTCCCCGAGGGCTGCGAAGACTTTCGCCGTGCCGGGAAGCTCAGCCGCTCTGACTGACATATCTCTCGATATTACCCATCTGAATCGTCCAACCTTCCGAGTTGCCTCGATAGGCGGCCTCACGGCGCTCGATCGTGAGCGCCCGCCAGACCCGCGTGCGCGGGGCCTTGATGAAGACCTGCCGTTCGATGCGATCAGTGCGGCTCGTGCTCATGTGCAACCTCCTGGTTGCATATTAAGGCCGCGACACGAGGAGGGCAACCATTTGGTTGCGTATCAATAGTACCGCCGCAGATCCATGCCCTTGTACAGGTCGGCGACGAGGTCCGCGTATCCGTT
This sequence comes from Steroidobacteraceae bacterium, assembly GCA_035547375.1. Classification (GTDB taxonomy): domain Bacteria; phylum Pseudomonadota; class Gammaproteobacteria; order Steroidobacterales; family Steroidobacteraceae; genus 13-2-20CM-66-19. Next base: position 6,301 of record DASZVD010000496.1, on the reverse strand, counting down.
GAAAAGGAGGGTCGGCCGGCGCGAGCCGAACAGGCTTCCGCCGATGTGGCGCTCCGTCGCCTGGCTCCAGCGGGGATGGTCCACCTGCGGATTCACATTCGCGTAGAAGCCGTATTCCCGGGGCGCGGCCACGTTCCAGGCGGTCCGGGGCTGCCGCTCGGTGAAGTTGATTTTCACGATGGACTTGATGGACTTGAACCCGTACTTCCACGGCACGATGAGGCGCAGCGGCGCGCCGTCCTGGTTGGGAAGTGTTTGTCCGTAGAGGCCCACGACCAGGAGTGTGAGCGGGTGCATCGCCTCGTCGATGCGCAGGCCCTCCACGTACGGCCAGTTGAGAATGGGCTCGCGCTGTCCCGGCATGCGCCGCGGGTCGTAGAGCGTCGTGAATTCGACGTACTTCGCTTTCGACGTCGGCTTGAACCTCGCGAGCAGGGCGCTCAGCGGAAAGCCCACCCACGGGATGACCATGGACCAGGCCTCGACACAGCGGAAGCGGTAGATGCGCTCCTCGAGCGGCTGCGACTTCAGAAGATCCTCGAGAGTGAATTTGCCTTTCACCTCCGCCTCGCCGTCGATCGCGACGCTCCAGGGCCGGGGGTTGAACGCTTGCGCGTTCTGCTTCGGATCCTCCTTGTCCGTGCCGAACTCGTAGAAGTTGTTATAGCTGGTGATTTCCTCGTACCTGTTGGGCTGCTCGGTCACGCTGTATTTCTCATTGCGCGTGTAGGGTAGCCGGGCGCCCGCCGGCTGCTGGGCCTTTGCCGTCGGCAGCAAGGAGCTCGCGCCCACGGCCATCACTCCTGCGATGAGCTCACGCCGACTGATGTAGGCCTGCTCGGGCGTGATCTGAGAGGGTGCGATGCGAGGAACACGAAAGGTCATTGTCGGCCTCCTGTTCCCATAAGACCCGCCGAACCCGCCAAATGTTGCATCAGCTCCAGTCGACGCAGGTGATTCCCAGCTCCGCCGCCCGGCGGCGGGCCCGCGTCGAGCCGTTCACGAGCACTCCGTGGGTGGCCAGCCGCAGATGAGGCAGATCGGCCGAAGAGTTTCCGTAGGCGGTCGTGCTCGTACCGGAATATTTCTCGCGCAAGCGGGTGAAGCACCGTGCCTTCTCTTCGCCTTTGCGATTGGGCGTCGTCAGCGCGCCGTCCAATCGATCTCCGTTCCAACGCACTTCGGTGCAGATGGTTTCCGCAAAGCCGAGCTGACGGGCAATGACGGGTACGTAAAGGTCCGTGCTGGCGCTCATGAGAACGAGGTAGTCGCCCGCACCGCGATGCTCCGCGATACGTTCCATCGCGTCGTTGAAGACACCCGCTCTCAAGAGCCGCGGCACGAATTGCGCGGTCCAGCGGTCAATTTCAGAACGGCGGCTGCCGCCCAAGGCGCAGCGAATGAACGCCGCTTTGATCCGTCCTTCGTCGTTCTTCCGCAGCAAATAACCTACAACGCTGGGAAACACGCCCAAGAGAAGGGGGAGGCGCCAAAGCTTGGACCGTACGACGAAACCCCACGCGTAGGGCAACAGAGTGTCCCTACGCGTGATGGTCCCGTCCAAATCGAACACGACGAGCTGCGCCACCGGGCTCGTCCCTGAGTTGGGCGGCAGCGCGTCGATCAGGCTGCCTTTCCGGGCGCCGCGAGTTGCCGCAGGACGTACTGCAGAATACCGCCGTGGCGGTAGTATTCGCGCTCCTTCGGCGTGTCGATGCGGACGCGCACGTTGAACTCGATGGTCTTGCCGTTACCGTCCGCCGGCTTGGCAGTCACCTTCACTTCCTTCGCGTCTCCGCCCAGGCCGGCGATCGAGAAGACTTCCTTGCCCGTGAGGCCCAGCGACTGCGGGTTCTGTCCCGGGAGGAACTGCAACGGTGCCACGCCCATGCCGATGAGGTTGGAGCGATGGATGCGCTCGAAGCTCTCGGCGATGACGGCTTTCACGCCGAGCAGCATCGTGCCCTTCGCGGCCCAGTCGCGTGAGGAGCCGGTGCCGTACTCGCGGCCCGCGAGAATGATCAGCGGGGTGCCTTCCTTCTTGTAGCGCATGGCCGCGTCGTAGATCGACATCTGCTCGCCGCTGGGCAAGTGGATGCTCACGCCGCCTTCAACACCCGGAACCAACAGGTTGCGCAGCCGGATGTTCGCGAACGTTCCGCGCATCATCACTTCGTGATTACCGCGGCGGGCACCGTAAGAGTTGAAGTCGGCCGGCTGCACGCCTTGCTCGACGAGGTAGCGCGCGGCGGGGCTCGTCTTGGAGATGTTGCCAGCCGGCGAAATGTGATCGGTCGTAACGGAATCACCCAACACGGCGAGCGCGCGGGCATTGGCGATATCGCCCAGGGGGGGCGGCGTCATTGTCATGCCGTCGAAGTAGGGGGGGTTCTTCACATAGGTCGACTTCTCGTCCCAGGTGTAACGCTTGCCCGCGGGAACCTTGATGCTGCTCCAGTTGCTGTCGCCCGTGAAGACACTGGCGTAGCTCTTCCGGAACATGTCGGAGTCGATGGATTTCAGCAGGAGCTCGTGCACTTCGTGGTCGGAGGGCCAGATGTCGGCCAGGTAGACGGGCTTGCCGTCCTTGCCGGTGCCCAGCGGGTCCTTCGTGAGATCGAGGTCAAGGGTGCCGGCCAGCGCGTACGCTACCACCAACGGCGGTGAGGCGAGGAAGTTCTGCCGCACCTCGGGGTGCACGCGACCTTCAAAGTTACGGTTACCCGAGAGCACGGAGCAGGCGATGAGATCGCCGGCCTTCACGCCCGCTGAGATTTCCGGCTTCAGCGGTCCGGAGTTGCCGATGCAAGTGGTGCAGCCGTAGCCGACCACGTCGAAACCGACAGCGGCGAGATGGTCGAGCACGCCGGCCTTCTTGAAGTAGTCGGTGACGACGCGGGAGCCGGGAGCGAGACTCGTCTTCACCCACGGCTTCGCCTTCAGGCCTTTCTCGTGCGCCTTACGCGCGAGGATGCCCGCGCCCAGCATGACGGATGGGTTGGAAGTGTTGGTGCAGCTCGTGATGGCTGCGATCAACACCGCACCGTCCTTGAGCTCGAAGGTCTGGCCGTCGAGCGACACCGGGGCGGAGCCCTTCGCGGTCGGATTCTTGACGGCACGCTCTTCGGCGGACTTCTTCGCACTCGTCTCGTAGGCGTTCTTCGCAGTCTTCAGCGGCACGCGGTCCTGCGGGCGGCGCGGGCCGGCGAGGCTCGGCTCGACCTTGCCCATATCCAGCTCGAGGACATCGGTGTACTCGGCGGTCTTCTGGCCCTGCGTACGCCACAGGCCCTGGTGCTTCGCGTAGGCGGTCACGAGGTCGATGCGCTCCTTCGAGCGGCCCGACAGCTGGAGGTAGCGGATCGTCTCTTCGTCGATCGGGAAAATGCCGCAGGTGCTGCCGTACTCCGGCGCCATGTTGGCAATCGTCGCGCGATCGGCCAGCGGGAGGTTGGCAAGGCCGTCGCCGAAGAACTCGACGAACTTGTCCACCACGCCCTTCTTGCGCAGCATTTCCGTAACCGTCAGCACGAGGTCGGTGGCGGTCGCGCCGGCCGGCAGCTTGCCGGTCAGGCGGAAGCCGATCACCTGCGGGATGAGCATGGTCACCGGCTGCCCCAGCATGGCGGCTTCCGCTTCGATGCCGCCGACGCCCCAGCCAAGTACGCCCAGGCCGTTGATCATCGTGGTGTGAGAGTCAGTACCGACCAGGGTGTCCGGATACGCGCGGTGCTTGCCGTTGGTCTCCGCGTCGAAGATCACGCGGCCGAGATACTCCAGGTTGACCTGGTGCACGATGCCGGTGTTGGGTGGAACCACCGCGAAGTTGCGGAACGCGGTCTGGCCCCAACGCAGGAAGGAGTAACGCTCGCCGTTGCGGGCGAATTCGATCTTCGTGTTCGCGGCGAGCGCCCCGGGCGTACCGTACTCGTCAACCTGCACGGAGTGATCGATGACCAGCTCGGCCGGCGCCAGCGGATTTACTTTCTCGGCGTCGCCACCGAGCCGCACGATGGCATCGCGCATGGCCGCGAGGTCGACGACACAGGGAACACCCGTGAAATCCTGGAGGATGACGCGCGACGGGGTAAACGCGATTTCATACGACGGGGTGGCTTTCGGGTCCCAGGAGAGTAGGGCCTCGATATCGGCACGAGTTACGTTTACGCCGTCCTCGAAGCGCAGAAGATTCTCCAGGAGGATCTTCAGGGAGTAAGGCAGACGTGCCACCTTATCGGCCGGTAGAGCCGCCAGGCTCCAGATGTCGTAAGAACGATTGCCAACGTTGAGCGTCGAACGCGCCTTGAAGCTGTCCGTCATGGATCCTCCGCAATAAAAAGCGCGCGGATTATATAGGACTCGTCGGGTGCAATCTGCGCGATAGGTGGTGTCCGCGATGGTGCGGACAGGAATGACATTCGTCGTTACGCCGCCTGCCGGGCGCATGCGGGTACGACCGAATCGATGACGGCCCCACCCAGGCAACGGTCGCCATCGTAAAGGACGGCATACTGGCCCGGGGTAACGGCTCTCTGTGGCCGATCGAACACGATGCGGGCCGTGCCGTCGGGGCGGGGCTCGAAATGGGCCTGCTGATCGGCCTGGCGATAGCGCACCTTCGCTGTGCAACGAAAGGCCGTTGCCCGCGGTGGCGCCAGCCAGTGCACGGGGCCGGTCGTGAGCGCGGAGCTGGCCAGGAGCGGGTGATCATGCCCCTGCACCACGACGAGCACGTTGCGCTGACCGTCCTTCGCGGCCACGTACCAGGGCTCCTCGGAGTGACCCCGGCGACCGCCGATCTGCAGCCCGCCTCGCTGGCCTAGCGTGTAGAACGCGAGCCCCTGGTGCGTACCCAGGCGCTCGCCGTCCGGAGATTCGATGGGACCCGGCGTGCGATCCAGGAATTGCCCGAGAAACTCGCGGAAAGGGCGCTCGCCAATGAAGCAGATGCCGGTGCTGTCGGGCTTGTCGAACACGGGCAGTCCCGCCCGCCGCGCCCGCTCGCGCACCTCGTTTTTCTCGAGCTCTCCGATCGGCATCAAGGTGTCGGCGAGGTGCTCCGTCGCCACGGCGTGCAGGAAATAGCTCTGGTCCTTCGCCCCATCCCGCGCTTTATGGAGCTCGGTCTCGCCGGACGGACCCTTGACGAGGCGCGCGTAATGCCCGGTGGCGAACTTCGCTCCACCCAGGCGCTTCACGTACTTCAGCGCGACTCCGAACTTGATCTCGCGATTGCACAGCACGTCCGGGTTGGGCGTGCGCCCAGCCCGCTGCTCGCTCAGGAAATACTCGAAGACCCGCTCACGGTATTCGGCGGCGAAACTCACACGGTGAAGGGGAATCCCCAGCTCACGAGCCACCGCGCGAGCGTCCTGGAAATCCTGTGCTGCAGTGCAATAAGCATCGTCACCGTCCCAATTGGCCATGAAAAGGCCGTGCACGTCGAAGCCCTGCTCCTTGAGCAGGAGAGCCGTGACGGCGGAGTCCACGCCGCCCGAAAGCCCGACAATGACGCGGTTCAGGGATCCAGAAGCCATCCAATGATTGTACGCCGCCAAGCCGGCCCCGGCTCTCACCCAGCGGTCCGCCTTAGACCGTTTTGGAATTTGTCCCGACCGGGACGGGCGTTGCGAAATCGGGCGCGCTCTCGAGGTCGAGTTGAGCTACGGGTTCCAGAGGCATCCGGGACCCGCCGAGATAGTCTTCGATACACCTCAGCACCAGCGGGCTGCGGAGCCTGGGCTCTCGCTCCATCAGCTGGCCCTGGGATAGCCAGTGCGTGCAGACGATCCCTCGATCAAGGGGCTGCGCGGCATCGTGGTCCTTCACAGACCCCGTGAACGCGAAGCGGAGGGTATAGCGTCCGGATGCGGGATTGCGCCACAGGTAGACGCCTAGCAGCGCCTGCGGCTTGAACACCCAAGCTGTCTCTTCACGAGTCTCGCGAATGACTGCTTCGAACAGGGTCTCGCCTTTCTCGACGTGTCCGGCGGGCTGGTTGAAAACGAGCCGGCGGTTGATGCGTTCCTCGACAACCAGAAATCGGCCATCGGTCTCTGCTACGGCGGCTACCGTGATATCGGGCGTTCTTGCCATCCCTGGAAGTATAGCGCTTGACCCGAAGGCGGCAGCCATATCTTCAGCCTTTGCTGCGTGCTGAGCGTAGGCCGTGTTCAGGAGCGCTGGCGTTCCAGATGTTGTCGAACTCTTGCAGATAGAGCCGTGCCGCCGGTGGATTGTTGGCATCGGCGATGCCGTCCCACGTGTCCGCACGCATGCGGTAGACGATCGCGCGATCGTC
>DASZVD010000495.1:0-20070 GCA_035547375.1 Steroidobacteraceae bacterium | reverse complement strand
CTTCAGACCTACATGAAGCGTGCGAGCCGCTCACGAGCCTTGCCCGGCGGCATGGCCTTCAACAGCGGCGCCAGCTCCGGACCGTGCGAGCGCCCCGTCAGCGCCACGCGCAGCGGCATGTACAGCTCCGCTCCCTTCTTTCCGGTCGCCGCCCGCACGGCACCGGCGATCGCTTGGAGATCGTTGCCGCTGCGCTCGGCGGCATGGGCCGCGGCGGCGAAATATTCGTTGCCCGCATTGCGAATCACCTGCTCTTCGGGGGCCGCCAACGCCAACGGCCCGCCAAATACAACTTCCACCCACGGCCTGACATCGTCCGGCAACACTATATTCGGCAGCACGGCGGTCAGAAAGGACCTCACCCCCGCTTCGTCCAACCCGGCCGGAATCACGGAGCTCAACCAGCGTCCCGCCACATCGAGCGGCAGCCGATGAGCGGCCTCCTTCTGCCAGACATTCAACTGCTGCTCATCGAAGCGCGCCGGTGACGGGACGAAGTGCGCCAGGTCGAACGCGCGGGCCATCTCATCCAAGCTCAGGAAACCGTTTTCCTGCGTCGAATGCCCGAGCCGGAAGAGATGATTCGTCAGCGCCTCGGGACGATAACCGCGCTCGCGGTACTCGCGCACGCTCGTTGCGCCGTGACGCTTCGAAAGAGGCGCGCCATCCGCTCCGACGATGAGTGAAAGATGCCCGTAGCGCGGCGCCGGCAAGCCGAGAGCCGAGAGAATGAGCAGCTGCCGCGGCGTGTTCGTGAGATGGTCCTCGCCACGAAGCACCTCCGTCACGCCCATGGTGGCATCATCGATGGCGTTGCTGAAGAAAAAAGCCGCGGAGCCGTCCGCCCGCAACAGCACGAAATCGCCGATGTCGTCCGAGAGAAAGCTCTGTGGACCGTGCACGAAGTCGGTGAACTCGATCCGGCGGCCCAGGGGGACATGGAATCGCATCGAGGGCGCAATGCCCTGCGCGCGTTTCCGCTCGCGCTGCGCTGGAGTGAGAGCGCGGCAAGTGCCCGCGTAACGCGGCGGCCGGCCGGCGGCGAGCTGCGCCTTGCGGGAGATTTCCAGCTCGAGCGGGGAGCAGAAGCACGGATACACCACCCCCTGCCGCTCCAGGACCTCGAAATGATGCTGGTAGAGGGCACGGCGCTGTGACTGTCGATACGGGCCGCGCTCGTCCTCCCGGTCCGGGCCGGCGTCCCAATCGAGGCCGAGCCAGCGCAAGTCCTCCATCACTGCGAGGGTGTGCTCGTCGCGACTGCGCTCGGTATCGGTATCTTCGATACGCAATAGGAAGCGAGCGCCCGCGTGACGCGCCAGCAAGAAGTTAAATAACGCCGTGCGGGCGTTACCAAGGTGCACCTCGCCCGTGGGGCTCGGCGCGAACCGTGTGGCACCGCGCTGGTCCAAGGGCGTGCGGCCTGAACTGTCCATTCCACTCATGGCTGCAATGCTACGCCAACGCGCTCCCGTATCGCTTGGCTTCGTGGGAGCATTAGAATTCGCGGCCGGCTGCAAGCGTGCGGCCTGGCCCAACGACGGAGGATTGATGCACACACCCCCCCGAAATCGGCCCACGGCCCAACCGAGGCACTCCAGCCTCCTGACCCGCGCCTTCGTATGGGTGGCCGCCGCCGCGGCACTGCTGCTCGCGCAGCCGGCCACCCACGCCGCCGAGGCCTCATCGCTGGTGAAAGTCTCGACGAACATGGGCGATTTCGTCATCGAGCTGCTGCCCGACCGGGCACCGCTCACCGTCCAGAACTTCCTCCGCTACGTGAAGGAGGGCTATTACACGAATACCCTCTTCCATCGCGTGGTCTCGAACTTCGTGATCCAGGGTGGCGGCCATGACGCCACCACCTACCAGCTCAAGCCCGTGCACGAGTCCATCTTCAACGAGTCGGGTAACGGCCTGCAGAACAAGCGCAGCATGGTCGGCCTGGCGCGCGGCGACTCGCCGCACTCCGGCAACGCCCAGATCTACATCAATCTGGTCGACAACCCGGACCTCGACCCGCTGCCGACGCGCTGGGGCTATGCCGTCTTCGGCCGCGTCGTCCAGGGTATGGACGTCGTCGATCGCATCGGGGTGACGGCGACAGGCGCCTTCGGGCCTTTCAAGTCCGATGCGCCGCTGAAGCCCGTCATCATTCAAAAGATCGAAGTGATCGACGCGGCCCAGGCCCAACCCACGCCGGCGCCGGTCGCGGCACCGTTACCGCCACCGCCTGCGGACACACTGCAGTCACCGAAATAAGGGGATGCCCGACGCTCGAGAGCATCGCGTGAGCCGGCTGTTCGTTTCGGACGTGCACCTCGACACCAGCGCGCCGGCGGCAGTGGAACAATTCCTCGGCTTCCTGCGGACACACGCCTCCGGCGCTGAGGCTCTCTACATCCTCGGCGACCTCTTCGAGGTGTGGGTGGGAGACGATGAGATCGATGCCGACAAACGGCGTGTCTGCGCGGCGCTGCGGACACTCACGGGCAGCGGCGTCGCCTGCTTCGTCATTCACGGAAACCGGGACTTCCTGCTCGGCCGCGACTTCTGCAACGAGACGGGCTGCCGCTTGCTGTCCGATCCGGTGGTAGCCGAATTCGACGGCGAACGCGTGCTGCTGACTCACGGCGACGCTCTCTGCACGGACGATCATGCCTACCAGGAGCTGCGCAGCATTGTCAGAACGGCGCCCTGGCAACGCCGGTTTCTGGCGTTGCCCCGCGTCGACCGCGAGCTGCTCGCCAACCAGGCGCGCGCCGGCAGCAAGCAACATACGGCGCGGACCATTCCGACCATCATGGATGTGAATCCACGGGCCGTGGAAGCCGCCTACCGCGCTACCGGAGTGCGCCGGATCATTCACGGCCACACCCACCGTCCAGGTATCCATGACACGCTGGTAGACGGCGCTCCCGCACAACGCATCGTGCTGGGAGCCTGGTACGAACAGGGCAGCTATCTGGTATACGACCAGGGAAAGTACAGTTTGCGCGAGTTGTCCCGCCCGGCGCTCACCTAGGCAGCGAGCGCCTCACAACGCTCACGTAGCGACTCCGAACAGGCGGCGTAGGCCGCTTCGAGACGCGCCAACACGGCGGCAGGCAAGATGACCGTCGTGCGCTGCGGCCGGTCGACGTTACTCACATGGCCGATAGTAATCACTTCGCTCGGATCACCGTAGCCGCCCTCGCCCGTGTGCGAGAAGCGCTTGTAGTCGGCCTCGAGCGGCTCGCTCAGCTGCAGCCAGCCCGATATCCCGTGCAGGACGGCCGCAGTGCGCGTGAGCAGATCCTCCGCCACGACGAACAGGACGCGGCCACGCAGATCCTCGGAATGACGAACGAGCGTCGCGAGCCGCTCCTCGTAGTAGCGAGCGACGCTATCGACGTCCCGATACCAGGCGACATCGCTGTAGTGCAGCCCCATGTTGACGATGCTTTGGACGGTAGGGGCGGGCCGCCGCAACAGCACGAGCCCCAGGGTCTGGCGGCTCTTGAGAATGCTCGAGGCCAAGGGATAGTTGTGCAACACCTTGTCGAGGACATAGCGGCCGCGGAGCGGCTCACCGGTCAGCTTCGCGACCCGCGAGCGCAGCCGGAGCAAATCGAACCGGGTGCGATACTTGGTGTGCGTCTCGCAGTAGCCGTCGATCTGCGGGTGCGACCCCAGTATGTGGCACAACACAGAGGAGTAGCTCCTCATGTGCCCGAGCACGAACAGGTTCAGGCGTCCCACCGGGAAGCCCATTTCACGCGAAATCCCGCACGGGTAGATCGTGCGTCACTGCGACTTTGTCCGGGAGCGCCTGCGGGGCGATCGCGGGACGTGCCGCCGACGCCGCTGCGGCGGTGTGACGGTCGAGACCGAGCGAGCACCAGGTGGCGCCGTGCTTGATCGCATCGTAAAGCATCACGTCATTGGGATTGACGCCGGGAGGCTGTCGAGGCGGGTGGTGCAAATGAATCGCCAACGCCTGGAACTTCAGGTTCCGCCGGCGCACACCGGCGTTGTACAGCCGGGCGGCGATCTCGTTGTCCTCGCGGCCCCAGCCGACGAACGCCTCGTTGAAACCGTTGACCCGCTGCAGATCGCTCTTCCAGTAAGCCTGGTTGCAGCCACGGATTGCGCGCTGCCCGGTTCGACGCCAGAACAACAACCGGCTGAGAGTCAAACTGCGCACCGTATGGCGTCGACGACGAATTCCCGGCGAGAAGAACGTGAGGTCCAGCGCTCCTTCGCGCAACATCCGCGCCGCCACATCGGCCTCCGTCAACAATCTCACGCCCTGAATGAAGGAGCCGCGGCGCGCAGCGTGCAAATGGTCCGACACGAAATGCCGGTGCAACACCATGTCGCCGTCGACGATGAGGAGGTATTCGCCGCTGGCTGCCGCAATGGCCCGGTTACGTGAGCGCGCGAGACGGAAGCCTTCGTGAGGCTGCCAGATATGGGTCAGCGGAGCGCCCAGTTTCCCGCGCCAGCGTTCCACGACCCGGGCGGTCTCGTGCCCGGAGCCGTCGTCGGCGACGATGACTTCGTCCGGCGCAACCGACTGACGCGCAGTGCTTTTCAGCGTGAGATCCAGTGCCGCCGGCCACTCGTAGGTCGTGACGATGAGGGTGGTTCGGGGAAGCTGGGTCACGCTGCACCGATCCGTGAGCCACGCCGGTCATCACTACTTGAAACTTCTTCAGGTCCGACGCGACAGGTTCCGAGCTTGGGCGGGCCTCCGGGCCCCCGCGGGGACGGCGGGAGCGTGCTGCTGCTGACTGTCATGGGCCTCATCTCGATACGTCATCCGCGGAAAAATCCTCGGTACGGCTGCCCGGCACCTTTCGCCGACCTTTCTGCGAACACCGTAGTGTTCGAGGCCCAGTTCGGGCGTAATCAATTGTTAAAGAATCTGACCTGCCTCAAGGATTTCGAGGCGCAAGGGAGGTCGTACCCAGCGGGGCCTTGGACTTCTCGGAGTCATGGGGTGCCGATGGCAAACCCACGGCGGTTATTTCCTGGATGCTCAGTGGATCACCGCCCGTTTCCCTGCCGTGATCCGAATTTTGATCCGCGGACTCGCGAGCGATATCCGGATCATTGGGCGCCGCCGCGAGAGCGTGCCGGAACGCCTCGCGAGCTTCCGCGGGGCGTTGCAGCGCATTATAGGTACGGCCCAGCAATACCCAGCCTTCCGCATCTTCCGGGTGCTCGCGGAGTTTTGCAGCGAGTTTGGCGATGGCGGTCTGCATATCGGCGCCGTGGTCGATCGGGGCGGCGGAGGTCACATCAGCGCGCGCAGCTGGCGTGTCATCGGCAACAGGGTTGGCATGGGCTCGCGCGCGTACGTCGAGCCACAGCGCCAAGTTGGCACCCGCCAACGCAACCGCGAGAGTGGCGGCGAGCGCGCCCGGCAGGCTCGGCCAACGGCGCCCGCTTGCACCGGTCATGGAGGCCGCGAGCCGTCTGCCGTGAACGAGCTGCCATAAGAGCACGGCGGCGGCGACCAGCAGGCCGAGAGCCGAGAGAAGCGACAAGTCCATCATGGAACGCTCCGTGCGCGGCGGCTCCGATTCACGGCTGTCAGAAGCTGCGCTCCGGCGTCAGAGAGCTCAACCACGCAGCCAGCGATTCGATGGAGTCGTCATCGAGATTGTGGGCCACGCCGCCCATGATGAGAGCGCTGCTGGTGTCGGCGGGCAGGCCGTCGCGAAAGCTCTTCAACCGGGAGACCACGAATGGACCGCTTTGCCCCCGTAGCGCGGGATACACGGCATACTGGCCGGAGCGGATGCGAGAGCCGTTGGCATCGGGGCCGTGGCAGCCTTGGCAAGGAGGAATGCCACGGGAGGAGTTGCCAGCGAGAAAGATCTGTTGGCCACGGGTGGCCTCGGGGGTAGCGGAGCTTGGCGCGGCTGGGGACGCAACCGTGGCCGCCGAATCGGGGGAGGATATCTGCGCCGGCGCTGCCTTGGGCGACTGCGAGGCGAAGTACACGGCGAGGTCGCGCATGTCCCGGTCGCTCAGTTGTGCGGCCAGTGGCGTCATGGCCGAGGTGGAGTAATAAGGCGACTTCGGGTCGGCGGAATGAAACGCCACCAAGCGGTGATAGAGGTAATCGGGGCGTTGGCCGGACAGACGCGGAAACAACGGTGCGGTTGGGGCGCCGTCGGCGCCGTGGCAGGCCGCACAGACGGCCGACTTTTGTGCGCCGGCGGCCGCATCGCCCTGGATCGGCACGATGCGGCGCAGATCGACAACACCCGCGTGAGCCGGATGGCTACCCGCGAAAGCGGCCGCGAACGAGACAACACCGCCCCAGATCAAGCTCCGACGGACTTTGATTGACATCGCACGCCTCATAGCTTGACGTTGACGAACAAGCCGATCAGGTTCGTGTTGTAGCCTTGGGGTCCCGCGTCGGTGTAGACGCGGTTGCCATAGACGAGTGTGTTGTTGAAACCGGCGTAGTGCCAGTCGCTCACCTGGCCGCGCTCGTAGTAGTCGAACAGCCGCAACGAGATCCGATCCGCGACCGGGACCGTGACGCTCAACGTGAAGGAGTTCACGTTGTATGTCATGGGTGGAAACTCGCTGCCCGCCGTGTCGGCGATGTCAGCGTAGGTGAGCGCGCCGGCGGAGGCGAAGCTGTAACCGGTAATCCCGCGCGAGGACAGGTAGTTCCATGTCAGATCCGCGCGAGCGATCCAGAACTGGTGGGAAAGCGCGGCGCCGGCGGACCAGTTGCGCTCCTCGTCGTTCGCCCACCAGCGGTTTCCCGGCGGATAGGTCGCGCCACCCAGCGTATCGTCGGGCGTGTCGGTGGCGGCATCGTTCACGTTGGCCAGGTGCAGGCTCGAGTGATCGTACCCCGCCCACAAGCTCAGGTTGGTCCGCTCGGCCGGCTGCCACTCCCACTGCAGCATGGCGGCATAGGTGTCGTACCCCTGGCGCCCGATCTGCGTCGGATACAGATTCCAGTCGGCCCGGAAGGAGCCGGTAACCGTCATGTCCGCGCGCGGGATGGCGGTCAGCATCAGGTCGAGCTTGTTCTCCGTGCGGTTTGACACGTCGTATTTGCGCTGCGCATCCACGGTCCAGGCGGTCACAGTGTCGTCCGACGGAACGAAACCGGGCAGGTTGTAGAAGAAGGCGAAGGCGTACGGATCGGAATCGTAGACACTCCCCGTCTGGCGCAGGAAGGTGTAGTTCAGCCGTACGGTCAGCCAGTCCAGGCTCTTGTCGGTCCAGCTCAGTTTGATGCTGTCGTCGTCGACATAGTCGCGCTCCCGGTGCGCGGGATCGTAGTGGTCGAACGTATAAGTCAGACCCAGGGTATCGTGCGGGAAAAGCTTCCAGTCCGCGCCGGCGAACGCGTCGATGTTCCGCCAGCTGTACGGAATACTCATGACCTGAACGTCATCCGCATTCGGATAGGTCACCGGATTCCAGATCCCCGGCCCCGGCACGATGCTTCCCTGCGCACCGTTCTCGGCGACGTACCCGTAATCGCCGTTCAACGGATTGTAGGCGAGATATTGGTTCCGGTAGTCCTCACGGTAGTATTTCAATCCGCCGCGCACGCTCAGCGTGTCCGTCGGCCGCAATACGAGCGAGCCCTGGGCCAGGGTGGTGACGATCGTCATGTTGGCGCGTTGCTGGGACAGCGCCGCGGGCGTATTCCACTGGCTGCAAGGGAAGAGCTGAGGATTTCCCGGGCCGATATTGAAGGTGCCGTCGGTCGCGATGCCGAACACCCCCTGACAGTTGGTCGGCGCGATGAGCTGGTCGTTCTGCCGCATTTCGCCGCCGGACGCGGTGAGCGAGGCCTCGCCGCTCAAGGGCAGCGTGCGCGTCGCGGTGGCGCGTACGTTGTGATACTCGTTGTCCGGCTCCATGGACATCTGTCCCTGGTTGATCGGCGCGGCGAGGCTACCCGGAACGAGCGCCGGCCCGAGCGTAAACGGCTCCTGGAAGCTATAAGAGAGGTAGCGGTCGCGGTAGATCGATCCTGAATAGCCGACATCGAAACGCCACTCGGAGCCGACATAGCGAAACCCCGAGGTGATGTTGATCGTGCTGTCGTCAATGGGCTTGACGGTTTCCAGGATAGCGCCGCCGATACCCGAGAAGTTGAAGAAGAACGGGCCGCCATAGGGCCGCTCCCCCTTGCGCTCCTCGTCGCTGAAGTTGAGGTAGACGCTCCACCGCGGCGTGAGAATGGCGCTGACACTCAGCCCTTGCTTGTTGCGGTCTACCTCCAGCCGCCGAGCCGGCGTTGCGGCTGAGACGGCCGCCACCTGCGCCGAGGTGCTGCCGCCCGGCACGAGACCGCCCGCCAGCGTCAGGTTGTTCCCGCCGACCCCGTTCCAGATCGGCCGCGCATCGGTGGAGAGGACGTTCGGCATGTCACGCACGAACGCCTCGACCTTGTAGGCGCCCGCCTTGCCATAGACGGCTTGATAGTACTGATCCTCGGCGCTGATATGGCTGGCACGCACCTCAGCGTAGCTGCCATCCTCGGGATGCTCGAAATTGACATCCAGTCCAAAGAGCGTGCCATCCTTCGGCCAGCGCGTATAGCGATCATACAGCGCATAGCGCTCGCCACCGACGCCGACGTAGCCGATATCGAACGTCCCATAGGCCAACCACCCTCCGACCGTCATCGGATGAACGGTGTCCGTCGGATTACGGTAGAGGTTACCGGTCGGCGTGCGATGCTGACCGGGCTCGAGCCAACTCGTGCCGTTCGGGTCGAGGGGCTCGGTCGCCTGCCCTCCGGTGGGATCGAGCTTGTTGGCTCTCCAGGTGTCCACGCCGACGCCCGTGTCGCTCCAGGCGAACCCAGGCACCGCCAGCAGGGCCAACGTCGCGGTGACTCTCAGTTTTCGCATGGCATCGCTTCCCTCGTCGTCTCCCGCGCCCGTCACTCGTGGAAGCGCACTCCCGAAGGCGCATTGGAGCCGTGAATGTTGGCGTGGCAGGTCAGGCATCCCCGCCCCATCACGCGCTCGTCAGGGTGCGCGCCAGTGCCGAGCGCCTGGCGCGTCTGCAGATCGTTCGGGTGCAGAAAGTTGGTGTGGCACTGCTGGCAGAGAAACGGGATCGGCGCCACCAGCAGCGTGTTCTGGTTCGAGCCGTGCGGGGTATGGCAATTCAGGCAATTCTCCCTTACCGGCGCGTGCTCGAACAGGAAGGGCCCGCGCTTTTCCGCGTGACACTGGTAGCAGGTCTCGTTCACCGTATTCGTCTTCAACAGCGGACTGGTCAGCGAGCCGTGCGGATTGTGGCAGTCGTCGCAGCTCATCTGCCCCTCGGGCAGCGGCATGTGCGAGCGGCGGTTGAATTGCAGCCGGATGTCGTGATGGCACTGCGCGCACGTATCATTGATCGACGCGCGGGCCATCAGCCCCTCCACGGAGAATTTCGCCATGGGGTTATGGCAGTCGCTGCAGGACAGGTCATTGCGCTCGTGGACGGAGCCTGCCCAGTGATCCCGGGGGCCGCCGGCGTGGCAAGTCAGGCAAGTACCGGTCTGCACCGCGACCGGCGTGCCGGAATCGCGGGTATAACCGATGATGAGCCCCTTGGCCTGCGGATTGGCGGCATGGGCGGACCCGGGGCCGTGGCAGGCCTCGCACACGGGAATGGCCGGGTTGGATCGATTCGCGACGTGAAGCCCCAGCGCGTGCAGTGTGTGCGTGAAATGATCCGCCTCGAGGCGGTGACAGGCGATGCACGTTTTCTCGCCCACGGGCTGGGCCTCGGGAGCCAGTGGATTGTTGGCCACGTGCGCGTTGGCAAAACCCGGCGCGGGTCGCGGCAGAGCACGGTCGGCGCGCTCGTTGTCCATGAAGTTGGTCGGCGGCAGCGAATCGGTCACGCTGCCCGGAGCCGGCCGGGACGGTTGTTGCGCAAGGGCACCCGGCAGCGCAGTCCCCATTATTAATAAGAGGCACGACAACGCCCGCCACACACCGCCGCCCATGCAGCCCTCCTCCCCATCCTCCGGTAAGGAATTGTGACAGCGGGCGTGCCGCCCCGATAGCGCAGGAGCGAGAAAAGATTGTTCTGATATACGAACGCAACTAGCCTAGGCGATCAGAGGAGGGACGCCCGGCCATGAAAGACCTGAATGACATCTACTATTTTGTCAAGATCGTGGAGCACGGCGGGGTATCCGCGGCGAGCGCGGCGTTGGGAATCTCCAAATCCGTGCTGAGTCAACATCTGGCCAAGCTTGAAACCGAGCTCGGAATGTGCCTGATGTACCGGACGACGCGCCAGCTGCAGATCACGGATATAGGCCAGCGCTATTACGCGCGCTGCTGCGTGGCGCTCGCCGAGCTCGACCGCGCAGCCGAGGTGATCGAGGACATGCGCGAGGTCCCGCGAGGCAAGGTGCGTATCACCAGCCCGTTGAACTTCGCCCAGATGATGCTCGCTCCGGTATTGGCCAGCTTCATGGCCACCTATCCCGAAGTGGAAATCACACTCGATATCACCAACGAGGATATCGATCTGATCGCATCGGGTTACGACCTGGCGTTGCAAATCGTGCCCAGCATACGCGCTTCCAGCATGGTCTCGCGCTCGTTCGCTCTCAACGAGCACATTCTCGTCGCCGCCGCCTCGCTGCTCGAGCGGTACGGCACGCCCGCGACGCCCGCTGACCTCAAGGAATTTCCCACTCTCGCGGGTGCGTTGCCTCCCGAGCAGGGCGGTCGGCATATGTGGCACCTGACTGGACCGGATGGGACGTGCCAGGCGATACAACATTCCCCGCGGCTGCTGACACAGGATTTGTGGGTCCTCCGGGAGGCGGCCTTCGCGGGCTGTGGTGTGGCTGAGCTGCCGCCCTCCTGGTGCCGGGACGGCCTCAGGGATGGCCGCCTCGTGCGGATATTGCCCGGATGGACGCTGCCCCTGATGAAGCTCTACGCGATGTACCCGTCACGGCGCGGGCTCACGCTGGCGGTGCGCACTTTCATCGACTATCTCTCGAGCCAACTGGCTCCCTGGATCGAGAGCGCTCTGAACGGGACGTTGCACCCGCGGTGGCAGCCGGAGCCCGCCGAGCCGGATCTCGACGAGACCGATCTGTTCCCTGCCAAGGCCGCTCCAGCCTGAAGAGTGCCGTGGCGCCCGCCTTGGGTGAGCGTGCTCAGCGCTGCCTCGGCAGGACCAACAGCGCCTCGAGGCCGCCCCCGGGCCTGTTTTGGGCAATGAGGGATCCGCCATGCGCCTGAGCGACGTCGCGAGCGATGCTCAGGCCGAGCCCCGTGCCGCCGGTGTCGCGGTTGCGTGAGGATTCGAGGCGATAGAACGGCTCGAAGACCCGTTCGAGCTCCTCCTGTGGAATGCCCGGACCGTCATCCCGAACCCGGATGACCAGAGCGGTGCCGTCCTCCACGACGAGCTTCGCGCGGGTGCCGAATTTCACCGCGTTGCCGACGAGATTGGTCAGGCAGCGCTTCAGCGCCTGCGGCTTGCCGGTGAAAGGCAGCAGTGCGCGGCCCTCGACACTGACGTCCGCTCCCATCTCGGTGAACTCGGTCGCGATCCTCGCGAGCAAGGCGTTGATGTCGATGGGCTCCAGGCTCTCGTCGTCGTCAAGCCCACGAAACAATGCCAAGGCGCCACGAACCATGCTCTCCATCTCGTCGAGCTCTTTGCTGAAACGTGCCTGGATAGCGGCATCATCCAACGTGGTCTCGACTTGCAGGCGCAGCCGAGTCAGCGGCGTCTTCAGATCATGCGACATCGCAGCCAACACGCGTGTGCGACTGTCAAGGTAGCGCTGCAAGCGATCCTGCATGGTGTTGAAGGCCCGCGCGGCATCTCGCAACTCCCGCGCACCCTTCTCCTCCAGCTTGGGTTGGCGCACATTGCGCCCGAGTCCTTCCGCCGCGCTCACCAGATTCGACAAGGGACGGGTGATGCTGCGCGCCGTCACATACAGAGCGATTACCAGCACTACAACGAGCAGAACCAGGTTCGCGAACAAGTTACGCGGCAGCGGGGCGCCCCGCGGCATCTGAGCCAGGCGAAACGCCGCCGAATCGCCGTCCGGGAACCCGATGTCGACGTCGTACAGCTGCAGAGCCGTCGCATCGCGCGGCTCGAAAAATGGAGTCACGATTGGAATGGCGCGCCTCGCCGCATCCCGGGTCGGCCCGATCGACACGCGGTAGGCGGAGCCCAGCACGGACTGCAGCTGCTGCCGCAGGATCGGCTCGAAATCGGACGACAGCGGCAAGGGAACGTAGACGACCTGTGACGAGAAGGACTGCCGCGGCCCGACCGGCGGACCATTCATCGGTGGATCGTCAGGCGGCCCCAGGCCCACGGGTGGCGGCCCGTCAGGGGGACGCTCGTCGGGCAACCGCCTTTCCGACTCGTCGGGGAGCCGTCTCTGCAGCTCATCGGCCGCAGACACACGCGGCCTGAACAGACCGCCTCCCATGATCGACCGCACGAAGCGTCGCGGCTGCTCGATGAGCCGGGTGACCGCCGCCTCGCGCTCGCTGGCGCTCAACGGCTGCAACATGAAAGTGATCTCAGCGATGCGCCGCGACCACTCGCGCACATTCCCCTGCAGCACGAAATTCTCGCGCTCGCGCGCGATGAGCACGAATGCGGTGAGCTCGGCCAACAGGACCGCGAGCACGGAAGCCGCGATCAACCGGCCGAACAGCGACCGCGGCCAGGGAGTCAGCCGCATCGAGAAACCTGACCCCGACACGGTAGCCAGCAAAAACCACGCTTTTTGCTGGCGGCCGACGTGCAGGGTCTCGCCGGAAGCGCTGGCCCATTTCGGGCCGAAGGCGACTTTCGGCCAATAAACTCAGTGGGCTTCGACGCTGACACCAACGACATAGCCTTCGCCGTATACGGTCTTGATGATCTGCGGAGCCCGGGCGTCATCGCCCAGAATCTGCCGCAGCCGGCTCACGCGTACGTCGATGCTACGATCGAAGGGATCCGCCTCGCGGCCGCGTAAGAGCTCGGTGAGTTGTGCACGCGAGAGTACACGGTTCGCCGACGCGAGTAACACGGCGAGCAAGCGATACTCCGCACCGCTCAGCGCCACATCGTGGCCCGCCGAATCGGTCAGGGTGCGAGTCGTCGTATCGAGCCGCCAGCCATTGAACAGGAAGGCCCGCACCGAGTCCGGGGTCGGATCGCGGGGCGCGTGCGCGGCCCGGCGTAACACGGCCTTGATGCGAACCAGCAGCTCGCGCGGGTTGAACGGCTTCGCCAGATAGTCGTCCGCACCGAGCTCGAGGC
Organism: Steroidobacteraceae bacterium; assembly: GCA_035547375.1. Taxonomy (GTDB): domain Bacteria; phylum Pseudomonadota; class Gammaproteobacteria; order Steroidobacterales; family Steroidobacteraceae; genus 13-2-20CM-66-19. The sequence continues at coordinate 6,780 of DASZVD010000495.1, read as the reverse complement.
CCACGATGCGGTCCACGTCCTCGCCCCGGGCGGTGAGCATGATGATCGGCACCTGCGAGCGGGTGCGCACCTCACGGCAGATCGACAGGCCGTCTTCGCCCGGTAGCATGAGATCCAGCACGATGAGGTCGACCCGCGAGCGCTCCATCACCCGCCGCATTTCCTTGCCGTCGGGTACGACGGTCGTGCGGAATTCGTGCTTCTCGAGATACTGCCCCAACAGGGTGCGGATCTCACGATCGTCGTCGACGATCAGCAGGTGAGGGCGGTCGTTCATCGTGCCTCGCGTATAACGCTACGATACCGAAGCTTCCGACCGTCAGCCGGGCAATTCGTGCGGTAACGGACCGGTCCGGATCGTTGCAGAAAGTAACCTGGACCGTGAATACAACGCCCGGCCGCCCCAAGGCGTTGACAGACAAGGGCCGGAGAATTGTTGCGCCGCAGCTGTAAATATCTGTGAAGCGCCAGGAATCGCAGCACAACCGGGCGGGCTCCCGGTTGTGCCCAAGGAGCCCGTCCGGCTCAGGCGCTGGCGCTGAGCGTGGAAGCCGCGGTCGTCGACGTCGCGCCCGCAGCCTGGTACTGCTGCAGGAACTGCGAGATCAGCGAGTTGCCCCCACCACCGTGACCACCTCCATGATGGTGATGGTGACCGCTGCTGCCGTTCGCGCCGTTCGTCCCGTGCGCGTTGGCTGCAGCCGAGCTGCTGGAGCCGACCGCAATGCCGGCCGCGCTGCTCGACGCCAGCGATTGCGCGCTCTTTGCCAGGCTGGACAGGAGGCCCGAGGCGGCCGACGAGCTGCTGCTCGAGGACGTCGCCAGCTGAGTCTTCAAGGCGGTGGCGAGGTCGCCCGCATTCGACTCGAATTGCTGCAGACTGATGGAGCTGCCGCCGTTGGACATCTGCGCGAACAACGAGCCGGCCGCAGCGGACTGATCGGTGCCGCTCGCCTTGTTGAGGAAACTCGTCAGCTCGCTCTGACTGATGCTGCCGTCGCCACTCGTGTCGATGCTGGCAAACAGCTGCTCTTCGGTCTGCGCCAGGCTCGAAGCGCCGTTGGCGCCGCTCGTGCCGTTTGCGCTGCTCGAGCCAAACAGCGAGGAAACCACGCTGCTGGCGATGCTGCTGATCATAACTGACTCCTACGTGAGGACCTTACCCGGCCAATATCCATCAAAATAAAGGCCCCGTGGGCACGTGTTTGCAAGGTTGTGACCCCGCGCAGCGCTGCGGCACCGCCCTGCCGGTAACCCTCCTGCCGGCGGCAAGCCCTTGCCGCGCTCGACGTCGTGGAGCCCCCGGCGTCGCGCGCCGGCGGCATCGCCTTTGTGGCATCGCCTTTGTGGCAACGACGTATTAGGATGCGACCCCTCGTTTCACAGGAAACCGGAAATGGCCGTGTCGTCATCGCCCTCATTCCCGCGGAAAGTCCCGCTCCTGCGCGCCGCCGCCTGTGCCTTCGTGGCCACGGTCCTCGCCGGCTGCGCCTCGTCCGGCCCTCTCGTCGCCGCCGCGCCACAGGGCGTGGACTTGAGCGGCCAATGGCGGCTCAACGAGAATCTCAGCGACGACCCGCAGCACCTCGATGAGCCGAAAGAGGCGCCGCCGAAGCTGAATGCCCCCAGCCGCAATCCAGGCGGCTTTGGCCGGCCCGGCACCACCATGCCCGGCATGCCTGGCGGCCCTGGCGGCATCGACCCGGGCGGCGGCAACGACAACCTGACGAGCACGAGCGCCGCCCCCGGCTTCGTGCCCGTGCGCTATGGACAGAGCACCGGCCTCCCGCCGAGCGCGAGCGACAGCCCGCCACCGGCCCCGGGCGGCAAGCCGGCCCCGGGCGAAGGAACCGTGTCTCGCATGCTGGATGCGCCGCAGCTGTTGACCATCTCGCAGGTCGGCTCGAAGCTCATCGTGCGCTCCGGCACGGACGCGACCACGTACACCGCGGGTGAGCAGCGGACCATTCCCTTCGGCAAGACCGAGGCCGATCGCACCGCCGGCTGGCGTGACGCGGCCTTCGTCGTCATCACGAAGGCGAAGAAAGGGCCGAGCAAGGAGGATGATTTCGCGCTGGACGCCGAGGGCCATCTGATCTTCGCGACCCTCGTCACCCACGTGAAGAAGGGCCCGATCGACTTCAAGCGCGTCTACGACCGCGTCCGCGCCCCGAACTGATCCGGCGGGCCCGAGTGAAATCGCAGCTCGCCGTCGGGTGCGGTGGCCAGCTCCGCCTCCGTCCGGGCCAGCTGGCGCAGCCGCGGCTCCCACTCGTCGGGATGCCGCGCGCGAGCGAGCCCGACATACAACTCGAAGTGGCGCGCTTCCGACTCGGCAAGGCGGCCGTAAAAGCGGCCGAGAGGCTCCGGTAAGCGCCCCGAGAGAAGGCGGAAGCGCTCGCAGGAGCGCGCTTCGATCAACGCGCCCGAGAGCAGCAGATCGAGTTTCCTGCCGGGCTCCGAGGTGCGCAACTCCCGCCGCAATCCGGCGGCATAGCGGCCCGGCTTCTGCCGCACGAACGGCACGCCGAGCTCGGCCATCGCCGCCTGCACCTGCTCGAAGTGACGCAACTCCTCACGCGCCAGCCGCGACAGGGCGAGACCCAGGCTCGTATCCTCGGGATAGGCGAAGATCAGCGCGACCGCGGTGGAAGCGGCCTTCTTCTCACAGTTGGCATGATCGACGAGCAGCTCCCTCCAGCCCTGCACGGCGGCGTCGACCCAGCCTGGAGGTGTCGCCGCCTGCAGAATCGACTCCACACTCACGCCTCGACCTCACTCTTCAACACTTGCCGGAACGCGCTTTCCAACGCCGCCGCCGCCTCGCCGGCATCGGCGAAGCGCTCCGCGGGCGATTTCGCCAACAACCGGTCGAGCACCGGCTGCACCGGCTCGAACCCGGCCGGCAACCGCGGCACCGGCTCCTTGCGATGCTTGTAGATGAGCGCCATGGGATTGTCCGCCTTGTAGGGCTTCTCACGCGCCAACATCTCGAACAGGATGACACCCAGGCTGTAGAGATCGCTGCGCGCGTCGATGGGCTCGCCGTGCCCCTGCTCGGGACTCATGTAGTGCGGCGTGCCGAAGATCATGCCGCGGTCCGTCACGTCCCCGGCCAGCGCCGCGTCTTTCGACATCCCGAAGTCGATCAGCGCCAGGCTGCCATCATCGCGCAACATGACATTGCCGGGCTTGAGATCCCTGTGCAGGACCCCCGCGGCGTGGACGGCCTGCAGCGCTCTCGCAATCGCGATAGCGCTGTACAGCGCCCGCCGCACCGTCAGCGTGCCGGCACGCATGCGCGATCGGAGGTCCCCGGAGGCGAAGTACTCCATGACCAGCCAAGCGTGCTCGTCGCTCACACCGAGATCATAGAGACGGACGATCCGCGGGCTGCGGATCCGCTGCACGATCTCGTACTCCTGCAGAAACCGCCGGAAGGAGTCGTCCAGCTCACCGTGCTCGACGTGCCGGTCGCGAGCCACCTTGAGTGCGACCAGGGCGCCCGCCGCTTCGCTCTCACCCAGGTACAGGTCAGAAACGGTCCCCGACGCTATCCGGCGAATATGACGATAACCCCGAACAAACACGCCGCCGAAGCGCTGTGCATCCCGGCCAGCTCGCCATAGCGAGCGCGCGAACGACTGACGTTGCTCCGCGGCTGTCAGGACTTCGACCAGCCGCGGCGAATCATCGGGGGCGACGACTTGCACGCCAAGGAGATCGGCCTGGGAAACGACCGACTCGCGAGCGCTGAGGAGCACCAAGGGAGCGAAGCCCTGCCGGCGAGCGAGCCCCCGGGCCCAGTCGAGACCGCTGCCGCCGGACCACTCCTGCGCCAACAACACGGCATCGTAACCCTGCGCCAGGAACTCGGGCGGCAGCGGCCCTTGCAGCACGGGATCCCGCTCGACCAATTGCGATCCGGGCCGCCAGGTGTCCAGCCACTGCCGGAAACCGGCGCGGCGGCGCTTGTCTGCTTCGATCAACAACAAACGCATGGCGGTTCGCCAGGAGGATGGGGACGATTACAGCAGGCGGCCGCGTTCAGCGCCACGCCGCTGAAGCAACTCGAGCGCGGCGGCCGCCGACAGCTTCAGCCCGACGACCAGATCGCCGACATTCGTGCCCGTGGGGCCGGTATGGACCAGATCGCCGGCGGCCGCCAGCGCGGCACCCGAGTCGGCACGCTGCAGGCACACGTCGGCATCGAGCCCACCGAGCGCGACCCGCGCGCAGGTGTCGGAGTCAACGATCCCACCCGCATCATCCGTGACACCATCGGTGCCGTCGGTCCCCGCGGCCAGCAGCAACAGCTGCGGATGCCCGGCAATGAGCTTCGCCGCAGCCAGTGCGAGATGTTGGTTCCGCCCGCCACGGCCGGGGTTTTCCGGCAGCTGCACCGTCGACTCACCGCCCCACACCCGTACCTGCACGGTGCTCATGTCGAGCTCATGGGCAAAACGCACGGCCAGCCGCGCCGCCTCGCCGTCGAAACGCCGCAACGAAGGCTCTACCTCGAGGCCCGCGCCGGCGGCCGCGGCGGCGACACTCGCCACGGCGAGATCGACCGAGGCAACGACCACTCGCTCGATGTTATCCCCGCCTCCATGGGCGGGCCCGAGCAATCCCGACCCGATGACCGCCGGATCGTCACCCGGGACGTCGGAAATGAAGAACGCGCGCGCGGCCCTGCCCTGCAGCCGGGCCGCCAGGCGTCCGCCTTTGATACGGGACGAGCGCGCCCGACGGGCATTCAGCTCGCCGATCGCAATGCCCGCCGCGAGCCCTTCGGCATTCAGGCGAGCGAGATCGTCGAATGTGACGCCGTCCTCGAGCACTTCGACCAGGCTGGAAGCGCCGCCGGAGACCAGGAACAAAGGGTCGACCGACTCCGGCAACTCGTCCACCCAGCGCAGCAGGCGCTCGCCCGCGCGCAGTGAGCGCTCGTCCGGCACCGGATGGGCGCTCTCGTAGATCTCGATCCCGGTAAGGGCCTGCAGCTGCGGCGACACGTGGCCGTCCTTGGTGATCACGAGCGAGCGCTCAATCGCCCCGCCAAAGGCATCGTAGGCTCCTAGAGTCATGGAAGAGGCCGCCTTGCCGATTGCGGCCACCCAGACAGGGCGCGCCGCGGGCACCGCCGCTTCAGCCGTAAGAGCGCCGTGCACGCAGCGGCGCCCATCGACTCCGGCCAGGCCGGCGCGGAAGAGCTCGAGCAGCAGTTGGCGGCGAGGGTCGGGCGCGTTCACCGGTCAGCGAATGACCTTGAGCTTGCCGCGGCGCTCCCGCCGCAGGGTCTTCGCATCATCGGAGCGCTCGAGCTGCAGTCGCTCGAGATATTCGGGGGTGACGTCACCGGTCACGTACTCGCCGGAGAAACACGACGTGTCGAACTCCTCGACGCGCGCATCCTCGTGCTTGCAGGCCGCGATGAGATCGTCGAGGTCCTGATAGATGAGCCAGTCGGCGCCGATCAGCCGGGCGATCTCCTCGTGGCTGCGGCCGCTCGCGACCAGCTCGCGCGCGGCGGGCATGTCGATGCCATAAACGTTCGGGAAACGCACCGGCGGCGCCGCGGACGCGAAATAGACCCGCCGGGCGCCGGCCTCGCGCGCCAACTCGACGATCTGTGCCGAGGTGGTGCCGCGAACGATGGAGTCATCGACCAACAGGACGTTCTTGCCGCGGAACTCGAGATCGATGGCGTTCAACTTGCGGCGCACCGACTTCTCGCGTTGCTCCTGGCCCGGCATGATGAACGTGCGGCCGATGTAGCGGTTCTTGGTGAAGCCCTCGCGGTACTTCAAGCCGAGACGCTGCGCGAGTTGCAGGGCGCTCGTGCGGCTCGTATCCGGAATCGGGATGACGACGTCGATATCGTGATTCGGGCGCTCGCGCAAAATTTTCTCGGCGAGACGGTCGCCCATGCGCATGCGGGCGCGATACACCGAAATGTTGTCGATCTTCGAGTCGGGACGCGCGAAGTACACGTATTCGAAGATGCACGGCGTGTGCCGCACGGTCGCGACACATTGGTGCGAATGGAGGCGGCCCTGCTCGTCGATGAATACGGCCTCGCCCGGCGCGATGTCGCGCACCAGACGGAACGAGAGACTGTCGAGGGCGACGCTTTCCGAAGCGAGCAGCCACTCCGGGCCACGGGGCGTGTCCCGCTGTCCCAGCACCAGCGGGCGGATGCCGTTCGGATCGCGGAAGCCCAGGATACCGTGCCCGATGATCATCGCCACGACGGCATAACCGCCACGGCAACGCCGGTACACGGCATTCAACGCCGCAAACACGTCCGCGGGGGTAATGCGGGGTGTACCGATCCGCTGCAGCTCCGAGGCAAACACGTTCAACAGCACCTCGGAGTCCGAGGTGGTGTTGAGGTGCCGCCGATCCTCGCGAGTCAGGATTTCGGCCAGCTCGGTCGCGTTCGTGAGATTTCCATTGTGCGCGAGGCAAATGCCATAGGGGGCGTTGACGTAAAACGGCTGCGCCTCGGCGGCACCGTCACAGCCGGCGGTGGGGTAGCGCACGTGGCCGATGCCCACGTTGCCTTTCAACTCCAGCATGTGGTGCTGTTGGAACACATCGCGCACCAGACCGCTTCCCTTGCGGACGTAGAGCTCGCCATCGCCCGAGGTCGCGATGCCCGCCGCGTCCTGTCCGCGATGCTGCAGAACCGTCAGCCCGTCATAGATTCGCTGGTTGACCGCGCTCGTGCCCACGACGCCCACAATTCCGCACATGCTCAATCGCCTCCGGCCGTCA
>DASZVD010000494.1:0-2755 GCA_035547375.1 Steroidobacteraceae bacterium | reverse complement strand
TGCTCGAATGTCTCCCTCGCGCAAATCCACCCCAAGCTGGCTCGGCATCGCGGCGAGCGTCCTGTGGCCGCTCGCTGCGGCCAGCCAGGCCACGGCGAGCCAGGGCACGGCTAGCCAGGCCGCGGCGAGCCAGGCCGCGGGGCCGCAACTGAGCGGCGGTCATCCGAAGTTCGCACCGCCGCCGGGGCTCGGTGTCTTCAACGACACCTGCGCGGCCTGTCATGCCACGGAGGCGCGTCGGATAGGTGACCGGCTCGCGCCGGCGGTTTCCACCCTGCAACAGCTGCCGCCCGAGCGTATCTATGACGCGCTGGTGTCCGGCAAGATGCGCGAGCAGGCCGCTTCGCTGTCGGATGCGCAAAAGCGCGACGTGGCCGCATTTCTCGCCGGACGCGCGATGGTCGATGTAGCCGGCACCGACATCGGGTCGATGTCGGGCAGGTGTGCATCCAATCCGCCTATGTCGGATCCGTCCGCCGCGGCCTCGTGGCGAGGTTGGGGCAACGGAGCTCGGAACGGCCGTTATCAAAACGCGGCGGCCGCGGGATTGACGGCGAGTCAGGTTCCCCGGTTGAAGGTGAAATGGGCATTCGGGCTGCCGGAGGGCGCCAGCACCTATTCGCAGCCGACCGTCGCCTCCGGCCGGGTATTCTTTGCAAGCGACAACGCCGCCGTGTATTCCGTGGACGCGAAGACGGGTTGCTCCTATTGGTCGTTTCACGCGGATACCGGCGTTCGTTCGGCACCCATCGTCGCCCCGATCAAGGGGCACGGGGCGGCGAAATACGCTGTTTACGTTGCATCGACGCGTGGAGCTGTTTTCGCGATCGACGCGCAGAACGGCAAACTCTTGTGGAAGACGCAACCCGGCGATCCACGCGACGGCATCACGGGCTCTCCGGCCTATTACGACGGACGCCTCTATGTTCCCTTCGTGGGCAGTGAGACCCTGGCCGGCTCGAACCCCAAGTATGAATGCTGTAAGACCCGCGGCGCGCTCGTAGCGCTGGATGCCGACTCCGGTAAAACGGTTTGGAAGACGGAGACGATTGCGGAGAAGCTGCAGTCGCGCGGCAAGAATGATTTGGGCACACCGTTGTGGGGACCCGCCGGGGCGAGTGTGTGGAATACTCCGACCATCGATACCAAGCGACGCCTCGTCTACATCGGGACGGGCAATGGCTACACCGCGCCCGCCGCGTCGACCACGGACTCGATTCTCGCATTGGATCTCGCGACGGGGCGGATCGTATGGCATCACCAGGAGTTCACGGACGACGCTTTCATACTGGGTTGTCAGGCGACCAATCCGGCGGGCGGCAACTGCCCGGCAAAACTCGGGTCCGACTGGGATTTCGGTGGCGCCGCCATGATCCTGCGCACTTTGCCGGATGGGCGCGATCTGGTGATCGGCGCCGGCAAGGGAGGAGTGGCGGTGGCGGTGGATCCGGACAAGCAAGGCGCGGTCGTGTGGCGGACCAAGCTTTACGCCGACCAGCCTCCAACGGCGGACGGTCTGGTGGTCTTCGGCGGCGCTGCGGATGCAACCAACGTTTACTATCCACTGCAGCGCCCGGGGGGCGGCCTCACAGCGCTGCGTATCGCAACCGGCGAGCGTGCTTGGACCGCAGACGTACAAGCCGATGGCCGCGGACAGTCCGCTCCCGCGACTGTCATCCCCGGCGTCATCTTCACAGGAGGATGGGATGGTGTGTTACGTGCGGTGTCGACCGAGGGGCGCGTCATCTGGCGGTTCGACACGAAGCGTAGCTTCGATACGGTGAACGGCGTGCCCGCGAGAGGCGGCTCGCTGGGCGCCACGGCCCCTGTCCTGGTCGACGGCCTGTTGCTGGTGGGCTCCGGCTACATCGGCACTCAGAACGGCACGCCGGGTAATGTGATTCTGGCGCTCGCGGTGAACTGACCCCGTCGCGCACCCTCAACCAGCAGCTCACCGTACCGACGCAGAGCCCATCTGAAATCCATTCAATCGAGGTAGATCCACATGAGAAGCGCGCTCGAGGTCGTGAATGCGTTTTACGCCGCGGCCACCAAGGGCAGTATCGACGACATGGCGCAGCAACTGGCGCCCGATGTCCGCTGGACGGAAATGGCAGGGACCCCTTACGGCGGCACTTATGTTGGCCCGGAGGCGGTGTTTTCCGGCGTGTTCGGTCCGCTTGGCGAGGAGTGGGAGAACTTCTCGTTCACTCCCGAGCGTTTTCACGACGCCGGTACGAGCGTCGCCGTGGCCGGCTGGTACACGGCGGTCTTTCGCAAAACGGGGAAGCCGCTGCGCTGCCGTTCCTTGCACGTATGGGATGTCCGTGAGGGGAAAGTGGTTGCCTTCGAGCAGTTCTGCGATTCGCTGGTCATGAGCCGCTCCATGACTTGACGGCCGGTGCGAGTTGACGACGACGGAGTCGGCGGCATAGCCCGCCACGGTGGGCGCGCCGAAGCCGCCGGCGGTGGCGCCTGTCCGGGAACAAAAGCGCCACTCGCCGGGAGCTCGCTTCCGGCGCCGTTGCCGTTACTTGTCGGCGACCGGGTTGAAGTCGGCGAGGGCGTTCAACTGCTTCGCCAGGGCCGTGTCCTTCTTCTGCTCGGGAGTGAAGCTCGCGTCGTAGGCCGAGATCTCCTCGTAGCCGCCCGGCTCGGAAATCATGATCGAGTGCATCTCCTTGCCGCCGACCACCTTCACGCTGTGCACGGTGTTGGGTGGGATGTACACGGCATCCCCGGGTCCGACCACGTG
>DASZVD010000493.1:0-4135 GCA_035547375.1 Steroidobacteraceae bacterium | reverse complement strand
CGGCACGCGGCCACAGAGCGTGCTCGTCATCTCGGGTCACTGGGAGGCGGAGCGGCCGACCGTGAATACGGTGAGCAGGCCGGCGCTTTTATTTGATTACTATGGCTTCCCCGAGCACACGTATCGTCTGACGTACCCCGTCTCGGGTTCACCCGCGCTTGCAAGGCGCGTACGCGAGTTGCTCCGTGCCGCGGAGATTCCGTCGGACGAGGACCCCGAGCGAGGCCTGGATCACGGCGTCTTCATCCCTTTCAAGCTCATCTATCCGGACGCGGATGTTCCGATAGTGCAGTTGTCGCTGAATCGGAACCTCGACGCGGCGACTCATCTCGGCATCGGCCGAGCTCTCGCGCCTTTGCGCGAGGAGGGCGTTCTGATTGTTGGTAGTGGCATGAGCTACCACAATCTGCGTGATTTCTACGCTGACGATGCGCGTGTGACCCGCGCCGCCACGGATTTCGACGATTGGTTGAACGACGCGGTGACGGAGTCGGATCCCGAGATGCGCGAGCGTAAGCTCTCTGCATGGCACCAGGCGCCGGGGGCCCGCATCGCGCACCCGAGGCCGGAGCATCTGATTCCCTTGATGGTCGCTGCCGGCGCGGCCGGTCGGGATGTCGGTCGGCGGACCTACAACGCCCCCTTGCTCGGTAAACCGATCTCAGGCTTTCAATTCGGCTGATCCGGCTCGCGTGTTGGAAGTATCATTGCGCGATGGAAGCTCCCACAGTCACCCGTCATCGCCGCCCGTTTCTCGCGCCCGTCTGGCTGACCATGCTGGCGGTCGTCCTCGCGCTGATCGTCGCGTTCGCGATTTACCGATCCGCTTCCACGACGGTAGTGGTCCTCGTGCGCCCGGTAGATAAGGAGGCCGGCACCATCGACGATCCGCCACTCTCACCTGACGGTGAGTTGCGCGCGCAGCGTCTCGCCCAGCTGCTCGGCGAGACGACCGGAGTCGGGCGCCTCGATGGCATCTACGTGACCGATGCACGCCATGCACAGCAAATCATCGCTCCGTTGGCGGACCGGCTGGGCATGAAGCCCGTCGTCATTCCGGGTGATGATCCCGGTGCCATCGTCAGCCGGATGACTCGCGGCCACGATGGCGGGACAGTGCTCTTCGTCGGTAACGGCCACAATGTACCGCAGCTCGTTTACGAGCTGACGGGCGTCGACGTCAGCCATTCCAGCGAGAGCGAGCACGACACGATGTATGTCGTGAGCGTGCCCACGTTCGGGCACGCGAGTGTCCTGCGTCTGACGTATTGAGTGGCAATGGCGCCCCCGGCCGGAGTTGAACCGACGACCTACCGCTTAGGAGGCGGTCGCTCTATCCACTGAGCTACGGGGGCGTGGGCGCAACCCGCGAGAACGGAAGCTAGAGAGGAAGTGGTGGAGCGGAAGGGGATCGAACCCTCGACCTTCGCATTGCGAACGCGACGCTCTCCCAACTGAGCTACCGCCCCACGACAAGGCGGGCGATTCTAATCACGACGAACCGGCTCGTCCAATGGAGTTTTGCGCCATTGCGCCCGCATGGCCGCGCCGTCTCCTGCGGCCGCGGCCGTACGCTCGCCCACCGCGCGTGCCCGTCACGCAGTCCGGTGGACAGCCCCAGGTCATGCCCGGCTATGATGGGAGAAAAGCGGGGGAGTCACCGCATGCTGGAAATCGGCGGTCGAGCGCCAGAGTTCACTTTGCCGGACCACACGGGGCAGGCCACGTCCCTGAGCACCCTGCTGCGCGCCGGTCCCCTGATTCTTTATTTCTACCCCGCCGACTTCACGCCGGGCTGCACCCGTGAAGCCTGTTCGATTCGCGACCTGCACACGGCGATCCAGACAGCGGGGCTCGATGTGGCCGGCGTGAGCCCGCAAGACCCGCAGAGTCATCAGAAATTCCGCGAGAAATATAGCCTGCCGTTCACCCTGCTGTCCGACACCGAGAAGGTCGTCATTCGGATGTATGACGTCGTGGGGCCGCTGGGTTTTGGCGTCCGGCGGGCGACTTACCTCATCGATCAGTCGCGGCGGATCCGGTCCGCCGTGCTGGCGGACTTCCGCATCGGGGCGCACGCGGAATTCATCCGCACAGCCATCGCGCTGAGCGCCTCGAGCTGAGCCGGCGGGTAGGTCGTCGCCTGTTGCCTCGTGCCCACTCGTGCAGAATCAGTCAGTTACAGACATTTTCTCGACATTGCGCTATTGTGCGGGCGTGCCGCACCGAGCGGCGTCGAGCGGGAGCGCAGCATGAGCAAGGGTATGGACCGAAAGAAAGAGACGAAGAAAAAGCCGGCGAAGACGTTGGAGGAAAAGCGCGCCGCGAAGCGCGAGAAGCGCGCCAACCGCGGTTGATCCGACTCGCGTGGGGCTGTGCGGCCGCTCATGACGCGGCTGCACGGCCCCATTTCGCCCGGGGGCGCGTAGCCGGCCGCCGGAACGAAGTGGCGGCCTGTGTCCGCTGGAAGCGCCGTCTGGCGACTTATGAAACCGGGGTAACAGCGATGCCGATCGGTGTCGCCACGCAGAGTGGCTGCGTTCCGCCGGCAAAAACCACGCTTTTTGCCGGCCGTCGGAACGAAGGCAGCAGCGCTTGTCCGTTGGAAGCGCCGCAGGCGACTTCCAGCCAATAGAACTACGGCACGAGCGCCAGAAACAGGAACGCCGCAAAGATCACGATGTGCACCGCCCCCAGGAGGGCATGAGTGCGTCCCGCCGTCAGGGTGATCGAGGCGACGATGAACGTCAGCACGAGCAGTACCAGCGCTTTCGAGTCGACGCCGAGCACGAGCGGAATACCCATGACGAGTGACGTCAGAGCGACCGTCGGAATCGTGAGCCCGATGCTCGAGAGGGCCGATCCGAGGGCGAGATTCAAGCTCGACTGCAACCGGTTGGCCTGAGCCGCACGGATCGCGGCCCAGGTCTCCGGCAAGAGCACCAACATCGCGATCACGATCCCGAGTACCGGCGGCGGCGCGCCCGCGGCCTCCAACGCCGCCTCGAGATTGTGCGAGATCACTTCCGACAGTCCTACCACGCTCAGCAGTGCTGCGAACAGCAGTCCGAGGCTCGTCCAGGCCCGTGCAGCCGACGGCGGTGGCGCGTGCGTATCCTCGTCGGCCGTGTTTTCCACCGGCAGGAAGTAATCGCGGTGGCGTACGGTCTGGATGAACACGAAAGCGCCCCACAAGGTGACCGAGACGAGCGCGGCGAAGATCAGCTGTGCCGGAGTGTAGGTAGGCCCGGCGGTGCTGGTGGTAAAGGCGGGAAACACCAGGGTGAGGGTGCTCAGCGCAACCAACGTAGCCAGGGCGGTGTTGGCTCCCACGACGTGAAACGACTGCTCGTGATAACGCAGTCCGCCGATCATCAGGCACAACCCCACGACCGCGTTGCACGTGATCATGATCGCCGAGAAGATGGTGTCGCGGGGCAGCGCGGCTTTGTCCACGCCTCCGCCGAGCATCAGTGTGACGATGAGCGCGACTTCGATGATGGTGACCGAAGCCGTGAGCACCAGAGTACCGAAGGGCTCACCGATCTTGTGAGCGACCACCTCGGCGTGATGGACAGCTGCAATCACGGCGCTGATCAGGGCTGCTCCGCACAGGAGCGCGAGCATCGGGCCGACGGGGACGAGCAACCCCACGATGAGCAACACCACCGCCACTATGGGAATCAACCACGACCACAGTGGCATGCGCATATGCGACCTTCCGCTCCTCACGCCCCTTGCGTGGGGTGCAAGATGGTACGATGGAATGGGCTCGGCTCAACAACTCACGGCCGTTTGTGACGCAGGTTTCGTACGATGCTGCCGCACCGTCTCGCGCCTGAAGCTTCCGTGATAGCCGTCACGCTCTGGTTGGCGCCTGCGCTCATCCGCATCGCTACAATGGCGCCGGGGGAGATCCCGTTACGCTGGAAAATCGTCAAATCGTGACCATTGAGCATGAGGCCGAGGGAGCGGCGGCGCCCCGCGATGAGGCGCTCGAGCGCCGTCGGGGACCGGATCGGCGCAAGCAGCCGCTGCGCGCGTTGTTGTACGGGAGTTTCAGGCCGCGGCGCCGCGGCCCGCGTCGCGAGGGCGAGCGGCTCGTGAGCGGATGGGACTGGCACGATCCGCAATG
>DASZVD010000492.1:0-2135 GCA_035547375.1 Steroidobacteraceae bacterium | reverse complement strand
TGATTCGGTGAGGGGTCCCTTATCCGCATCGACCTTCGCGAACGGGTTGAAAAACCGATCACGCTCGATCGTCGGTTCCCACGGCTTGTACGCTGTCATGATAACCTCCTGATGTCAGGGGAACATTCTCCTGTTTGCCTGGCGCCGGGTAATGCGTAAGAACACCTATGGCGAGGCGAGCCCATTCTTTCTTCTGTGCCTCTTCGCTTTGCGATATGAGCCGACTCCTGCTCGACCTTCACCTGCAGCGTCTGTCGTCTGCAGACGCTATCCCCATGCAATTCGGAAGCGCATTAACTTCGATCAACAGGCGCGTGATCCGCGATACGTATATTCACGAATGACGCAGTGCTCTCGTGCGTGATGCCCTCAGCGCTGCAACGGCGGCTCTCAGGAGGGCCGATGGGTACGGCGGTTCGCACATGGCGCGCGCTCGTAGTGTTGGTCTCCGCGAGCGCATTCGCTGCAAGTGTTGCGCATGCACAAGCTGCAGGCGGCGCCTGGGGCCGGCCCCTAGGGTCGGCATATGACGGGCCTGAAGTGCACATGCGTCCCGTGGCGCCGCCGGCGCCCCTGGGGGCGGAGGAGTCGCACGCAATCCAGACATTCGATCGCGTTGCGCCCGCTGTCGTGTTCGTCATCAACAGCGCCGCGATGCATCAGCTCTTTTCGCACAACGTATATCAGGTTCCCCAAGGGGCCGGCTCCGGGTTCGTCTGGAACCAGGAAGGATACATCGTGACCAACTTCCACGTGGTCTACAACGCCGATTCGCTGACCGTCGTACTTGCGGATCAGACGGAGCATGAAGCCCGGGTCGTGGGCGTCGATCCGGATCATGAGCTGGCCGTGCTGCAGGTCCAGGTGCCGAAGGAGAAGCTGTCACCCATCCCGATCGGCAGCTCGCACGATTTGAAGGTCGGCCAGAAGGTCCTCGCCATCGGCAATCCCTTCGGCTTGGACCACACGTTGACCACGGGCGTGGTCAGCGCGCTCAACCGATCCATCGAGTCCCAGGCCAACCGCACAATCGAGAACGTGATTCAGACCGATGCGGCCATCAATCCGGGAAATTCCGGTGGTCCGCTGCTGGACAGCGCCGGCCGCCTGATTGGCATCAACACTATGATCGTAAGCCCCAGCGGAGGATTTTCGGGAATCGGATTCGCCGTGCCTGTCGACATCGTCAACGAGATCGTCCCGCGGCTGATCCAGTACGGAAGAATCATACACGCGGGCATCGGCGTTTCCCTGCTGCCCGACTCGGTCGCGCGAGACTGGGATGCGGATGGAGTGATTATTGAAGAGGTGTCCCCCGGCGGTCCCGCCGCGCGGGCGGGCCTGCGCGGCACGAAGCAAAGGCGCTTCGGGCAGCCGCAACTCGGCGATGCCATCGTTTCCGTCAACGGAGAGCCGGTCCACTCGGTCGATGACCTGCAGCGACTCCTCGGCCGCCACAAGGCGGGAGAGCATATCCGGCTGGAGGTCATTCGCGATGGCGCTCACCGGCAGGTGACGCTCGCGCTCGAGGAGTTGTAGTGTCCGCGCCTGCCCGGAAGAATGGGTCACTCCGCCGGACACGTGCAGGGGGGAGCTTGGCGCGACGCTGCCATTCGCTGGGCGGCTGTTCCAATGGCAGTGCCACCCCACGGAGACCCGCAGCACATGAAATTTGAAGCGCCTGCTCGAGAAGCCTTCTGGCGGCTCACCCTCCAGCACCTCCTCCAGCAACTCGATGCAACCCCGGGCGGCATGACTGCAAGCGAAGCGGAGGCGCGCCTCGCTCGCTGCGGCCCAAACAAGCTCAACACCGAGCACGCCCGCTCTCTGGCCAGAAGGATTATCGGGCGGCTCGTCAATCCCCTGGTACTGGTGCTGCTGTTCGCCGCTTGCGTATCGGCATTCACCGGAGACATGGCCAGCTTCCTGATCGTCATTTCTGTCGTGTTCATGAGCATTGCGCTCGATAGCGTGCAGGAACAGCGGGCGGAAAAGGCCGTCGAGCGGCTGCGCGCCTCGGTCGCTCTGACCGAGCGCGTGCTTCGAGACGGGCGCGAGGTCGAGATCCCAGCCGAGGATCTCGTGCCCGGAGACGTGGTGTTGTTGGCCGCCGGGGATCTGGTGCCGGCCGACGG
>DASZVD010000491.1:0-3643 GCA_035547375.1 Steroidobacteraceae bacterium | reverse complement strand
TGCGACGTCGGTGCCAAGCTGGAATGACCACGTCGGTGAGTATTCTTCCGGCGATCAACGGATTCAGCATCGCCAGCTCCTCGGGTCGCAGCGGTGTGGTCTGATGATAGGCCATGACGATATCGGCGATCGAGTTGCGCGCGGGCTCGTCAGGAGCGATCTGGTAGCTGGCCATGATGGCCACATCGGCGACCAGAGCGGTTTGGGCGAGGTCGCCGAAGTCGATGACGCCTACGATCCGCGATCCGTCCCGTGCGTCGACGAGCAGATTCAGGTCGTTCAGGTCGTTGTGAATCGTCTGCTGGCGCAGCGATTCGAAGCCTTGCGCTATTCTCGCGTCGACGGCTCGCAGCAGAGCCGCAATGGCGGCTCTTGCCGGTAAGTCCGGCAGCTCCGGAAGCAGCAGCAGCGCTTTTCCGACGTGGCGCAGATCCCAGATCAGAGGCCGGCTGGCGGCGGGATGGGTAAAGCCCCGGAACGCGACGCCCAGCCGTGCTCCCAGGCGACCGCACGCGGCACGCCGCTCACGGGAGTGGGGCGCGGAGCGCAGAACCGTTCCGGAGAGGAAAGTCAGGATCCGCAGGGTCCGCTGCGCCCCGGATCGATCCTCGTACCGCGATTGCGTTCGTCGGTCGAGATCTCGTAGCACGCGTGGGCAGGGAAAGTCAGGATCAACGCGCTCGAGGTGCAGCAAGGCGGCCGTCGGCAGGTCGGTGACGATCGGATCTTCCGCCGTGTTGGCGATTTTCAGAACGTATTGCGCGCCGTCCGGGCAGGTCAGGCGAAAGTTCTCGTCTCGCTCCCCGGTGAGTCGGGTGGCCGTCGCTTTAAGTCCGTAGCGCGTCCACGCGAGCTCCGCGGCCTCCTCGATGGAAACCGGAGTCGGGGCGGCGACCAGGGTAGCCGTGAAAGCCTCCAGCTCGCCGGCTCCCATCGATCGGTTACTCGCAGTCCGCCGCGGCGTCGGCCGCTGCACCTTCGGCCGTCACGGCGGATCCTGCCGTGGAGGAGCGAAGCGCGAAGTGCGACAGGATCAGCGCGGCCGCTGCACACCCGGCAATGCCGGCGACCATTGGGAACGCCGTGCCATTGAGGAGGGTGCCCACGAAAGACATCAGCACCGCGCCGGTAACGAACTGGACCGTGCCCATGAGCGCCGATGCAGTGCCCGCGATCGCACCGTGCTCCTCGAGGGCCAGTACGGTCGTGGGCGGAAGGACCAGGCCGAGCGCGCCGTAGCCGACGAAAAGGAAAACGGCCAACACGTCTAGTCGATCGACACCCAAGGCGAAGATGGCGAGCAGCGAGAGCATGACAGCAGCGTAAACCATCGCGGCGCCGCGTACGAGTCGCCGCAACCCAAACCGCGATGCCAAGGTCGCGTTCAGTTGTGCGACGGCGAAGAACGAAGCAGCGTTAATGGAGAAGCACACGCTGTAGAGCCGGGGAGACAAATGATAGTGCTCGATGAGCACGAAAGGGGAATTCGACAGATAGATGAAGAAGCTCGAGATGCCGAAGGCGCCGATGAATGCGAGCGCCAGGAAGTGCCGGTCGCGCAGCAGCCGGCCATAGGCGGCAACAGCACTCTTGATGCTGCTTCGGGCGCGCTCCGCCGGCAGGCGTGTCTCGGCGAGCGTACCGAGAATGAGGCAGCCGATGATCGCGGCCGCCAGCACCGCCCAGAAGACCGAGCGCCAGCCGGCGGCCTGGATGACGAAGCTGCCCGTGAGCGGTGCCAGAATGGGTGAGATGCTGAACACCAGCATCAGCAGCGACATCAGCCGGGTCGCCTCGATTCCCGTGTGCAGATCGCGCACCACGGCTCTGGGAATCACCATTCCGCCGCACGCGCCGAGGCCCTGGAGGAACCTGAAAGCGATCAATGTGCCGATGCTCTGCGCCAGCGCGCAGCCGATGCTGCCCAGGGAGAACAGGGCGAGTCCGATGTACAGCGGCGGCTTGCGCCCGATCATGTCCGACAGCGGCCCGTAGAACGGTTGCGCGAGGCTCACGGCAATGAAGAACACGGTCAGGCTCAGCTGCGCGGCACCCGTGTCGGCGTGCAGGTTGCCCGCGATGGCCGGCAACGCAGGCAGATACATATCGATGGCGAACGGCCCGATGGCCGAGAGCAGTCCGAGCGTAATCGCGTTGCGCAGGAATCGCGTTTGCATAGACAAGACAGTTCAGCAGGCGCCGCGCGGGGGCGCCGGAATCATCGGAACGGGAAGGACGACGCGCGGCTCGCGGGTCGTCGGGATCGATAGTCTATTGGGTTTCTACGCGTTCCGCGAGGGCGGCGGATGAAATGGGACCGGGCGAAAGGCAGCCGAACGAAATACGGCAACGTGTGATGTACTGCACATTACCGCGAAGACCCGGGTTGCTCCGTTAAACGTCACTTCACGGATTTCACGCCCGGCACACCGCACAATCGTGGTGCTTTCACTCGAGCTCCGTGCGTGGCCCGGCCGGTGTGATGGAGCGCTCGATCACAGTTGAGGTTGATGAATGAACGTGTCATTGCCAGCGGCGGGCGCAGCGACGACCGCCGCGAGCGAGGGACACCAACTCCTGATCGAGGAAGGCGAGGTTCTCGTGACCGCCGTCTTCTTCGTGATTGCCCTGGCGAGTGTGTGCGCCACGGGCAGCTCGGCCGTGGGCACCAGTCTGTTCTGGCCCGCCAATGCCATTGCCGCCGCGCTTCTGGTGCGGCTGCGGTCGATCCATTGGGTGCGCTCCAGTGTCAGCCTGTTTCTGGCCGGAGTGATGGCCAACGCCCTGGGGGACAACGAATCCCTGCAGGCCGCGATGCTGATGTCGTTCGGGGACGTGCTGGAGATCCTGGTGGCGGTCTACCTGCTGCGCAGCCCGTTGCGGATGCCGTTTCCCGAGATCACTCTCCCGGACGGCGCGCGGCTCTTGATCCTGTTGGGATTGATCATTCCGGCCGCGGGCACGTTGCCCGGAGCCATGGCGGCCCACTTGGCTTACGGCGTGCCGTTGCGGACGGCCGCCATGACCTGGTATGTCTCGACGGTGTCCGGGGCGGTTCTGTGCGCGCCGTCGTTGTATTTGTGCAGCAGTCAGAAACTGCGCCGGCTGTTCGCGCGCGCCACGCTCCGCCGGAATGTCGCCATAGCGGTCGCGTGTCTGATCTTTGCCTATGTCGCGATCCGCTTCCTGCGCTATCCGTTGATGTGGATGGGGTTGCCTCTCCTCATCGGCAGCTTCTGGATCGGCGCCTTCGGCGTCGCCTTGCTGTGCGAGCTCCTCGGGATCTTCATCGTGACCCTCTGGTGGCTCGGGGTGCGTCCGCCGGGCATGATCATCTCCCTGCACGAGCCGGGCGTGCTGGCGACGCTGCCTTTCCTGGCGCTCGCGTCCCTGAATCTCTGGCCGGTGCTCGTCGGTCTTGCTGCGGACGACCGGGAGCGCGCCACCCGCGCGGTGCGCGCCAACGAGGAGCGGTTCCGCCAGTCGCTGCGCCACTCCCCGCTGGGTGTCCTGATTCGGGCGCTGGACGGCCGGCTGCTGCTGGCCAACGATGCGTTCCTGAAAATGCTCGGCTGCTCCCGGGAGGAGTTGGAATCGCTGGGCTCCGATCAGATCGTGCACCCGGACGATCTCGAGGCCTGCC
>DASZVD010000490.1:0-22326 GCA_035547375.1 Steroidobacteraceae bacterium | reverse complement strand
GCGCAACGCGCGGACCACCTCATTGCGCAAGGAGCGGCGCTCCTCCTCGGACCCGGCGTGAACCAGGGCGATTCCCCGGGTCAGGTGGTCGAACACCAGCAGGGAGCGGGGCGCCACGTAGTGCAGAGCCGGCACGCCACTCTCCAGCCTGGATCGAGCCGGCAGCCGCTCGAAATAGCGCACCACATCGTATGACGAATAGCCTACGAGCCCACCGGCCAGCGGCACCCCCGCAATGTCGGGTTGCGGCTGGGGCGCGCAACGCAAGGCAGCCCGCAGCCCGGACAACAGCGCTTCCTTCGATGCCGGCATCGGCCTCAGCTCGCGGCCGACGCTGAAGCCGTCCCGGTCGAGGCGGACCTCGAGGCCGTCCCCGAAACCGATGAACGAGTAGCGGGCGAGGCGCTCGCCGCCCTCGACGCTCTCCAGCAGGAAGCGCGGCGAGAACGCCGCAAGCTTCATGAACGCCGACACCGGCGTATCGAGATCACCTGCAATATCGAATGGCGGTTTCAACACCGTCTCCCCTCGTGATCGATTCAGTGCCGCAAAACCTTACAGGCAATAAAAAACCCACCCCCGGGACGTTGCCGGAGATGGGTTCTTCGTCAGCCTTCAGATTCGTTCAGTCGCGCGAAACTAGCGGGCAGCCCTCTCCGTAGATGAGGTGCGCCACCACCAGAAACCGAGCTTGTTGAGCGACTGCCGGGACATTTGCGGCCGAGTATGGCCGGCGGCCCGGTTGGCAGTCAAGGAGGGCAGCCCGCCGGCGATCCGCCCACACGGCCTATCCATGCGGCGCCCGCCCGACCCGTTCGGCTAAAATGGCGCCCCCGCACCGGCCGAGCCGAACCGACCCCAAAATGAGCTTCAAAGATCTGCTGGCGAGTTGGCGCGAAACCGCCGCCCAACCGCGCACCGCGACCCAGTATGCCGTCCGCCTTCCCCTGGATGAGGCCGCCCGGCTCGCCGCCCTCGCCGAAATGTTCCCCGGCCGCTCGCCCGAGCAGCTGATCACCGACCTGCTGGGCGCGGCGCTGCAGGAGATCGAGACCTCCATGCCGTACGTCGCCGGCAAGAAAGTGATCTCCACCGATGATCAGGGCGATCCCATTTATGAGGACGTGGGCCTCACGCCGCGCTTCGTCGAGCTCACGCGCAAGCACCGCAAGCGCCTCGAAGCCGAGCTTTCCTAATTCATTTATTTGGCTCAAAGTCGCCTGCGGCGCTTCCCCGTGCAATGTCAGCGCATGGCAGGACCGGCCGTTTCCTCGAGGAACCGGGTGAAAACAACCCCGTTGCAGGGATGAGGAGCCGGTAAACGATCCATGTCGGATGTACTCAAAGGCATGCTGGCCGGTGGCGTGGCCACCGCGGCCTTGTCCCTGGTGATGCTGCTGTTCAGTGTCATCGGGTTCGAGCCGCAGCTGGAGCTCACCCGCCTGCTGCTCGTCCTGGTCGATGCTCCGACCGAGTATGCGCTCGGCTGGATCCTGCACTGGATGATCGGCTCCGTCGTCCTGGGCGGGCTTTTCGTTCACTTCGAGCCCCGGCTGGGCGCCGCTACGCACGTGAAAAACGGGATCCTGTTCGGCGTTGCCGTCTGGCTCGTGGTGATGCTCTTCTTCATGCCTGCCGTGGGCGCGGGCTACTTCGGGTTCCAGGTCTCGCTCTTCGCCCCCCTGATCATGCTCGGGCTGCAGGTGTTTCACAGCGGCGTCATGGGCTGGGTTTACGGCAAGCTTTCGCCGCATAATTCGCTGACGAAGCACCACCCCGCCTAGCAGCCTGCCGGACTTCAGGTTCGCCCGCTGCGGCCGCCCTCAAATCCGACAGGCTGCTGCCATGCCCTCATTCGACACCGTCTCCGAGCTCAACGCCCACGAAGTCGCCAACGCCGTCGACCAGGCCAACCGGGAGCTCGGCCAGCGCTTCGATTTCAAGGACACCGGCGCCACCTTCGAGCTCGAGGAATTCACGGTCAAGATGCGCGCGCAGGTGGAATTCCAGCTGAAGCAGATGTTGGAGATCCTCAGGCAGCGCCTCGCCAAGCGCGGCATCGATCTCAAGTGCATCGAGGTGAAGGATCCCGTCACGAATCTCGCCGCGGCGGTCCAGGACGTGATCCTGAAACAAGGCATCGATCAGGAGGTGGGCAAGAAGCTGGTGCGCCTCGTCAAGGATTCCAAGCTCAAGGTGCAAGCGAGCCTCCAGGGCGACAAGGTCCGCGTCACCGGCAAGAGCAAGGATGACCTGCAGGCGGCCATCCAGCTGCTGCGCGCCGCGAAGGTCGAGATGCCACTGCAGTTCAATAACTTCCGCGACTGACCGCGGCGATCCGCTGGCACAACCGCGCGGTCGCCGGCACGAGGCTCGGCCCGAGACGCACGAATCCGGGATCCTCGAAGGCGATGAGCCGGCCCGAGCGCACGGCGGCAAGGCTCCTGAAACGCCGCCACTCATTGAGCCAGCCGGCCGCCTGTCCGGGCGGCGCCGCGGCCACGATGATGTCGGGGTCACGCGCGATGACCGCTTCGGTATCGATCACCGGGCCCAGTTCCTTCAGGTCGCCGAACACATTCCGGGCGCCGCACAACTGCAGGGCATCGCTCATCAGCTGGGTGCCGCCAACCGTATAGGTCGGGTGATTCCACACCTCCAGCAGCACGCTCGGGTGTTTCCCGCCCGCATACTTCTCCTCGAGGCTGCCGAGCTGCTCCTCCAGAGCCCGGGCCGCCCTCTCGGCGACACCCGGATCGGCCGCGAGCGCGCCGAGCCGGCGCAGCGAGGGAGCCAGATCGACGAGTCGATTCACCTGTTGCCGGTAAATGGGAATGTGAAGCTGGGCGATTCTGTCGATCTGCGCGGGATTACCGCCGCCCGGCCAGACGACGACGAGGTCAGGGTGCAACGCGACCAGGCGCTCGATGTCCACTGCCGTCACATCACCGATGCGGGGAATTCGCTTCGCCGCCGGAGGCTCGTCGGCATATTGGACGGTTGCGATGACACGGTCGCCGGCACCCGCCGCGAAAAGCATTTCCGTTGCACTCGGCGCGAGACTGACGATACGGTTCGGGGGTCCCGCCAGAGTGACGCTCCGGCCCGTGTCATCGGTGACCGTGAGAGGCGCGGCCGACACGACGGACACGCCAAGCGTCAGCGCCATCCACGCCATCCAGATCACCCGCGGCGTGGCTTTCAAACGGGAGCGCCTGCTTTGCAGACGGGAATGCCCAACTTGGCAGCCGCCCAACGCACGATGGGCGCCACCCGGTCCGAGGACCGCTCGAGCGCTCCTTCGAGGTCGAGCCAACGCGACTCGTTGTGCTCGGGCCGCCCGAGCTCGGGGCTGACAGGCAGAGTGACCTCCGCGGTGCCTGTCTCAGCGAGGTAGTAGCGCGCGATCTTGTTGTTACCGTAGGGCGCGGTCTCGTAATACGCCTCGCCCCAGGTGAAGCGCAGATCCTCGATCAGGGTCTCTTCGCGCACCTCGCGCCGGGCCGCGGCCAGCGGCTCTTCGTCCGGCTCGACCACACCCTTGGGAAAATCCCAGTTCCGATACGCCCGCAACATCAGGAACAGCCAGCCCGCCGGAGTCGATCTCACCACGACGACTCCAGCGGACAGCCGGGGAGCCCGGGCGGTTCGCACTGCCATCCTTACCTGACCTTGTTACGCAGCCTCGGCCGCTCCAACGCTGCCGTCAGTCTCGACGTTTTCGAGCACGCGGGCAACTGCGTGCACCGTCGCGGCAATGCGCACCGCGCTCTGCACCGCTTCGCGGCTGAATTCGTGCTTCCGCAACTGCCGCTCGTGCGAGGCCACACAGGTGCCGCAGCCATTGATGGCGGAAACCGCGAGCGAGAGCAGCTCAAAATCGGCTTTGTCGATGCCGGGATTGCCGATGACGTTCATGCGCAGGCGGGCCGGGAGCTGCGCGTACTCCGCATCCTCCACCAGATGGAGGAACCGGTAGTAAACGTTGTTCATGCCCATGATGGCCGCCGCCGCACGGGCGCCATTCACGTACGCCGCATCCAGGTGGGCCGTGGCCAGCGTCTCGATGCCGCGAGTCAGCTCGACGTTGCGCGAAGCGATGGCCGAAGCCAGCGCCACCGCCCAGATCTGCTTTTCGGTCAGCCCCGGGGCGCCGGTCGTCGTGAGAACCGTGCCGAGATTCAACTTCAGATCGCGCGCATAGTCCGGCAGCGCATCACGAATCGTGTCCAAGGTCATGCTCATCTAAGTCCTCCGTTCCAGTCCGGCAGCACGCGGCTGCCGGACCGGTGTTTGTCGAATGGGCGTGCCGTCGCTCAGGCGGCTTTGAGAGTCTCGTCGCCCTTCTTCCAGTTGCAGGGACACAGCTCATCCGTCTGCAGCGCATCCAATACCCGGAGCACTTCCTCTGGGTTGCGTCCGACGTTGAGGTCGGTGATATACACGAAGCGGATGACACCCTGCGGGTCGACGATGTAAGTCGCACGCTGCGCGACGCCGGCTTCCGGGTCCAGGATGCCGAGCTTCGTGGTGAGCTCGCGCTTGATGTCCGAAAGCATCGGGAAGGGCAGGTTCTTCAACTCGTCCTTCGCGGCGCGCCAGGCGAGGTGAACGTACTCGCTGTCGATGCTCACACCGAACACCTGCGCGTCACGGGCCTTGAACTCCTTGTCGAGCTTGCCGAACGCCGCAATCTCGGTGGGGCAGACGAAGGTGAAATCCTTCGGCCAGAAGAACACGACCTTCCACTTGCCCGGGTGGCTGTCCTGGGTGAACGTCTGGAACGCCTTGCTCGGGTCGTTCGCGACGACGCCGGTCAGAGAGAACTCGGGAAAACGCTGGCCAATGCCTGACATGCTCAAAACTCCTTCACTTCAAGAGGGTAAGTACGATCCCTGGCGGGATGTCACCCATGATGGGTCCGGCACCCCTATTATTCCAATCGATTGACTTTATAATATCGATAGACGCCATATATCGGATGGCGGACACTCCACTTCGGATTCAGGCCGCTCATGACCGACATCAAGCTGAAAGACCTGCGCTACCTGGTCGCCGTCGCCGACTGCCGGCATTTCGGCCGGGCGGCCGAGCGTTGCTTCGTGAGCCAGCCGACCTTGTCCGCGCAGCTGAAGAAGCTGGAGGACTACCTCGGCGTGCAGCTCATCGAGCGCCAACCCAATAACGTGACGCTCACCGAGGCGGGAGAGCAGATCGTTTCGCGCGCACGCCGAATTCTGGAAGCGAGCGAAGAGGTCGTGACCCTCGCGCGCTCGCACCGTGACCCGTTGGCGGGACGGCTGCGCGTGGCCTTGCTTCCGACGATCGGCCCCTATCTGCTGCCGCGAATTGCGCAGCAGCTGCGTAAGTCGCTGCCGCGACTCGAGCTGCAGCTGTATGAATATCAGACCGCCCAGATGCTGGAGAAACTGCACGCGGGTGAGATCGACCTCGGCGTGCTCGCGTTGCCGGTCGACCTGGAGGGTTTACAGGCGCGTGAGCTCTACACCGAGCCGTTCGTCGTGGCGGTACCCGATCATCACAAGCTGGCGAAGCGCGAGACCATCCGCGTGGAGGATCTGCGGGACGAAACGCTGCTCCTACTGGAGGACGGTCACTGCCTGCGCGATCAGGCCCTGGAAGTCTGCAGCCGGGTCGGGGTGCAGGAGAAGCAGGACTTCCGGGCGACGAGCCTGGAGACGCTGCGGCAAATGGTGGCCACCGGAGCCGGCGTGACGCTGCTTCCGGAGCTGGCTAGCCGAGGTGCTTATGGAAACGCGAAGGGCGTCGTTATCCGTCCGTTCGTGAAGCCGGCGCCGACGCGTCACATCGGCGCCGTCTGGCGAAAAACCAGCGCACGCGGACCCGCCATCGATGCGATCTGCAAATTAATCGCCGATCACGCCAAATGAATCGGCCGCCGGAGCCGCGGGCTCCGGCATTGCCGGCGGCCGCGCCGCCACGACTGGCTCGCTCGGGGCTGGCCTGCGCACGGCGCGCGCCAGCGCGATGGCGCCAATGATCACGACGGCGCCAATCACTTGAATGGCGGCAAGACGCTCACCCAGCACCCACCCTGCCGCCAGCGCGGCGCCGACCGTCTGCACCAATAATCCGAGGGAGCTGAAGGTAGGACGCAAGTGCGCCAATGCATAAGCAATGAGCCCCTGTCCCAGCACCTGCGCCAACACGGCGCACCCGGCCAGAGTCAGCCATCCCCGCAAGGTGTCGGGTAGAAACTTCTGCGTCAGCGCCAACGGCAACAGCAACACCGTGAAGACGACCGTCAGGTTGAGCATCACGACGCCGGTGCCATACCGGGCTCGCAGTCGCGCCACGGCCAACAGGTAAGCGGCGAAGAAGCAGGCTGTTCCCAGGCCGAGCGCATCGCCCAGAAAGGCCGAGCCGCCCTGGCCGAATTTCGGGCTCACGATCAGCACCATGCCCACGAGCGCCAGAGCGGTGGCGGCCAGGAAGGCGGCCGTCGGTCGCTCCTTCCACCACAGCCACGCGATCAGCGTTACCAGCAACGGAGCCAGGCTTGCCTCCAGCGTGGAGGCAGCGATGGACGTCAGCAACAAGGACCAGTGCCACAGCGCAAGATCCCCGGCGAAGAAGATGCCGGCGAGGAGAAACCCGGGATCACGATAGCTGGCCAGCCAGGCGCGAGGCGGTGCGCATTGGCCGGCCGGTGCAGCGGCTCCCCGCGGCTCCCACCACGCCCACAGGGCCAGCAGGGGGAGCGCCAGGCAGCCCCGCCAGAACGCCGTCGCCGTAGGACCGGTCTCGGACAGTCGGACCAGGACACCCGCGCCACCGGTGCACAACGCGCCGGCGAACAACGCGATCAAGGCGCCAAGTTCCGTTTTCTCGCTCCGCTGCTGCATCTCGCTCTCGTCGCGCCATGATAGCCGGTTGGGGCGGTGCCCGTCTGGCATACTGCGACGCTCCTTGCGGAATGAGGCACGTTGTTCATGGGCCGAAAGTCGCCTGACGGCGGTGTGGGTTTATCGGCCGAAAGTCGCCTGCGGCGCTTTGGCACGGCGGTGCTCGCTGCGCTCGTCGCCTGCGTGGCCCTGGCGCAGAGTCCCGCGCTTAAAGTGCAAAACGCGTGGACCCGCCAGACGCCCGGATCGGATGTCGTCGCCGTGTACTTGACGCTGCGCAATGTGACGACGAAACCCGTCACAGTGACCGGCGTGGAATCGCCAGTGGCCAGTCACGCGATGATTCACGAAACGAAAACCGAAAACGGCCTGTCGAAAATGCGCCCGCACGAAGAGCTCGTCATCCCACCAGGACAGACCGTGAAGCTCGAGCCGAGCGGCTTGCACATCATGTTGCACGGCCTGTCGGCGCCGGTGGCCGTGGGCCAGAGCGTGCCCCTCGTCCTATTACTCGCTGATGGCAGCAAAGTGCCGGTCGCCGCGATCGTGCGACCGCTCGGCGCCGAATGACCTTTACGTCCCCGTGAGTCGTCCTGGCCCCTCCCTCGATCATGTCACTCCGTACGATCGCTTCGCGCTGAGCGACGTCGACATCGAAAGATTGCTGGCTACGGGCGGGCTGCAAAAGGAACTGGTGGCCTATTTCGGCGCGGTGGAGTATCGCGATCTCGCACGACTGGCTCGCAAGGCGGCCGCAGCACCCGTCGGGGACGACGCGCTCCAGGTCATCGTCGTTCCAGGGATCATGGGTTCTCAGCTCGGCTTGGAGCGTCCCGCGCCCTTGCCGAACGACGTGTTGTGGGTCGATCCCATCGACATCGAGATCGGTCGTCTCGCGGCGCTGCGCCTGCCGGGACCCGCGCGGATCGTCTCCCTCGGCGTGGTGATCTATTCGTACCTGAAACTGAAACTCCAGTTGCGTGCCGCGGGATTCAACGTTTCCTTTCACGATTACGACTGGCGTCTCGGAGTCGATGAGCTCGCACGAGCTTTTGCCGAACGGCTGAAGAATGAGCCGTCGGCGAGGCTCGCCATCGTCGCGCACAGCATGGGAGGCCTCGTCAGCCGCGCGGCGGTCGCACTCCAGGGCACGGAGCGAGTCGAGCGGGTGCTCCTGCTCGGCACGCCCAATTTCGGCTCGTTCGCAACCTTGCAGGCACTGCGTGGCACCTACGCGGTCGTGCGCAAGCTCGCCCGGCTCGTCGGCAACGGGTCCGCCGAATCACTCTCGGGCGAGATCTTCAACACTTTTCCCAGCCTCTATCAGATGGTGCCCTGGGCCCACTGCAACAGCAACGGCCTGGATCTGTTCGATGCCGCCGAGTGGCCCAGCGACGGGCCGCGCCCGGACCCGGCGTTGCTGGCCCACGCGCGCGCGTTACAGGCGACGCTCGCTCAGCCTGATTCACGCTTCGCTTCCATCGTGGGCATTGGCGAAGAAACGGTAACGGCGGCGCGCCGGCGCGGAGATGATTTCGTCTACACGATCACTCGCCATGGAGACGGCACCGTACCGGCCGTAAGCGCAGCTCTCCCGGGGGCCCCAACATACTATGCCCCCATTGCGCACAGCGATCTCACGCGCGATCGCGTCATCGCGGCCGCGGTCGTCGACCTTTTACGTAAGGGATCGACCCGACGCCTGCCGTCCAAATGGTCGAGCAGCAGTGTCGCGCGAGCGCACATCACCGATCGGCAGCTGCGTCGCACACACCTGCAAAAGGTCAACTGGGCCGGCCTCACACCCGAGGAGCGGCGCGTCTTCCTGCAGGACCTGAATGAGCCGCCGAAGTTGCAGCTGCGGGCGCCGAAGCGCCATCGCCGGCTCAAACCAACGCCGCGTCGGTCTCCAACACGCAACTCGCACCGTTCTTGACGACGCGCGCGAGCGCACCCGCCGTAGGCAACACATGCTCGGCGTAGAACAACGCAGTGCGCAACTTCGCCTGATAGAAGTCGCGATCCGCACCGTCCTTGTGCTTCGCGGCGATGGCGGACGATTTTGCCAACAGCCAGCCGCCAACGACGTAGCCGCAAAGTCTCAAGTACGGCACGGACACCGCCAGCCCCGGATCCGGCCGCTCAGCCATCATCCCGAGCAGTGCCTGCGTGGCCTCTTTCAGCGCGGCGACGCCTTCCAGCGCCGCTTTGCGAGTGGCAGCGGTCGCCGGATTGTCGGCCGCCAGGGCTTCGAGCTCCCGCGACATGTCCGTGAGAAACGCGCTCATGGCGGCGCCGCGATCCCGTGCGACCTTGCGGCCGATCAGGTCGTTCGACTGGATACCCGTCGTCCCTTCGTAGATCGTCGTGATGCGGGCGTCGCGCACATATTGCGCAGCGCCGGTCTCCTCGATGAATCCCATGCCGCCGTGGACCTGCACGCCGGTCGCCGCCGTCTCGTTGCCCGTCTCGGTGCACCACCCCTTGACGATTGGAATCAGCAGATCCGCGCGCGCCTGCGCCGCTGCGCGCTGCTGCTCGTCTTCGCCGTAGGTGGCACGGTCGAGTGAAAGCGCCGCGTACAGCGCCATCGCGCGACCGGCTTCCGTCGTCGATTTCATCGACAACAGCATGCGCTTCACGTCGGGATGATGGACGATCGGCACGGGACCCTGGGACGTCGCCCCGGGGGGTTTTCCCTGAATCCGGGTGCGGGCCCACTCGGCCGCGTGTTGGAAGGCCCGCTCGCCCATGGCGTAGCCTTCCAGGCCGACGGACAGCCGCGCGGCGTTCATCATGATGAACATGTATTCGAGGCCGCGGTTGGCCTCACCGACCAGATAGCCGATCGCCCCCTTCTGGTCACCGAAGGCCAGCACGCACGTCGGGCTCGCGTGAATCCCCAACTTGCGCTCGATGGAGACGCAACGCACCTCGTTGCGCTCACCCAGCGAGCCATCGTCGTTGACGAGCACCTTCGGCACGATGAACAGGGAAATGCCCTTGACGCCGGCAGGCGCGCCTTCGATCCGGCCCAGCACCATATGGATGGTGTTGGGCGTCATGTCGTGCTCGCCCCAGGTGATGAAGATCTTCTGGCCGAAGAGGCGGAAGCGATTGCCGTCCGGCACGGCTCGCGTGCGCACCTGCGCGAGATCGGAGCCGGCCTGCGGCTCGGTGAGGTCCATCGTGCCGGTCCATTCCCCGCTCACCATCTTGGGCAGGTACAGCTGCTTCTGCGCCGGAGAGCCGGTCAGTTCCAACGCGTGCACGGCGCCGTGCGTGAGCATCGGACAAAGCTTGAAAGCAAGGTTCGCGGACGCCCACAGCTCCTGCACCGCCGTCACCACCACCTGTGGCGCGAGCTGGCCGCCGAATTGCGGCGGCGCGCCGAGCTGCGGCCAGCCGCCGGCGATGAATTCGCCGTACGCCTCCTTGAAACCCGCGGGGGAGACGACGCCCTGCGCCGTCCAGCGCGCCCCCGAGGTGTCGCCCGGCTTGTTGAGCGGATCGAGCACGGTTTGTGCAAAGCGCGCCGCCTCTTCGAGCACGGAGGCGGCCAGCTCGTTCGAATACTCGGCGAGACCCGGCAGGCGGGTCAGCTGCGCCGCATCCAGCAGCTCTTCGATGACAAAACGGATTTCCCGCAGTGGCGCGCGATACATGTGCAATCCTCGTTCGAAAAACTATCCTACTCGCGAGTAGGATATCAGGCGCCGCCGGGTTGGGCAGCGGCGAGCGCCGGCACGATGTTCGCGGCGAGGAAGTCCACGAAGCGCAGCACCCGCGGATCCGCTTCCAGCGCGGCCGGATAGAGCGCGTACAGGGCCGCCGCGGGCGGCAGCGTCCACTCGGGAAGAACGGCCTTCAGGCGTCCCGTCGCAAGACCCTGACGACACAGAAATTCCGGCAGGAGGCCGATCCCCAGGCCGGCCGCGGTCGAGGCGTGCAGCACCGCGGGATCGTTGATGGCGAGCTTGGGAGCCAGCGGGACCTCCGCGCGCTGCGAGCCGCGCTCCAGCCTCAGGCGGAACTCCGGCAGATCCGTCGCCTCGGGCGTCAGCAGATCGTGTCCGCGCAGATCCTCGGGCCGCACGGGCGTGCCGCGTTGCTGCAGGTACGCGACCGTTGCACACAGCAGCGCTGGCGGCGCTCCCAGCAACCGGCCGGAGGTTTTCTCATCCGGCGGCGGCTGCGGCCGGATCGCCACGTCCCAGCTGCCGCCGCTCTCATTTTCCATGGCTACTTCGAGCGGCAGGTCGGGAAAGGCCTCGAGGAAACGCGGCACCAGCGGAGTGAGCAGGACGCGCCCGTAAGTTGGATCGGCGACGACGCGCAAGGGACCGGCCACGGGCGTGTGCAACTTCGCTATCGCCGCCCGCGCCGCATCCGATTCATCGACCACTTTCCGGGCGTGGGGATAAAGGAGCCGGCCCGCGGGCGTGAGCCCGATGCGCCGGGTGGTTCGCTCCAGCACCCGAACCCCCAATCCCGCCTCGAGGTCGGCGATCGCCCGGCTGACGGCCGCCTTCGGCACCCCCAGAGCCCGGGCCGCCGCGGAGAAGCCATTCAGATCCACTACCTTGGCCAGGACGGCCAGCTGCGCAGGAGTCCAGATCAGATTCACGATGGCTCCAATCTCCCCGAATGGACGCACGTATTGTTTCACCTAAGAGGCGTGCAGGCCAAGCTTCCGATATTCTTCACGGGCCGAAAGTCGCCCCCGGGCCGCGCAGGCCGGCGACGCTTTCAGCGTGCGTACCGATCATCCGTCGTCGAGGAATGTCCCCCATGAAAATCACCGTCCAAGCCGTCACCGTCGATTTATTTGCCCATTCGCTCGGGTGTCTCTCGGACCTGCTCGAGAAGGGCCAGGCCAGTGCGACCGCGCGCAAATTCGACCCCGGCGTCCTCATGAGCGCCCGCCTCGCGCCGGACATGTTTCCGCTTTCGCGCCAGGTGCAGATCGCCTGTGACCTGGCGAAGAATTCCGTCGCCCGCCTCGCCGGTCTCGAGCCGCCGCGCTACGAAGACAACGAGAAGACCTTCGAGGAGCTGCGCGCCCGCATCGCTCGCACCATCGATTACCTGAAGGGCATTCCGCCGAGCTCCTTCGCAGGCGCGGAGGACCGCGACATCCGTGTGCCCGCGGGACCGGATCGATTCCTCGACTTCAAGGGACTGGACTTCGTGCAGCGCTGGGCGATCCCCAACGTGTTTTTCCATATCACCACGGCATACGCCATCCTGCGCCACAACGGCGTCGAGATCGGCAAGCGCGATTTCCTCGGCGGCAATCGCTGATCGCCCCATTGAGCGGCGGTGATGTTGGTTCGCCGCCGCGGCTCTCGCGGACGCGCGCGCGTGCGTCCGCGAGCATTTGTCAAATTCCCGCCCGGATATGACAAACACACGCCGCTGGAGCGTTGGCATTCGGCGACGGAACGCGAAGACAATCACGGCGCCGCGGCGGAGCTCCTGTCACTCTACCCGCCGCCGGATGACAACTCAGTCGTCCGGCGTGCGCATCCTGGATGGGGAAGTCCTTGCAGCCACTGAAAGCTATGGCCGCGCGTCCGCCTGTTATCACGCCCGCCGCCGCCTCCGCCGCTCCCGCGGCTCCTGAGCCCGTTACGGCAGAATCTCTCGGATGGCAGCTGCGCGCGGCACTGCCGCCGCTGCGACTGCATTCGGTTTCTCTTTACGACGATCAAGCCAACGTCCTGTGGCTCAGTGAGGGCGCGCTCGGTCCCGATGAGCACAATCTCGTCGTCGACGCGATCGAGTCGCTGACGAACGACCGCTCGCTGCCGTGTTACGAGAACGGCCTCGAGGACGGACGCGCCGCGATCTTCCTGCCCGTACGCTCGCCGCAGGCCGATCTCGTCGGCGTGGCGATGATTCTCGCGGACATGAAGTCCGTCGGCGACGGGATATTGGAGCGCACCCTGACTCCACAGATGCGCACGATCGTGCAAAAGATCGCTGTGCTGATGCGCTCCACGGCGACGACGACAAAAAACACGATACCCACGATACCGGCGCCCGCCGCGCAACCCACCCGCTCCGCCAGCGCTCAGCTCAAACCGTCGGCTCCAACAGCCGCCGCGCAGCCGAACGCCGCGCAACTGCCTCCCGCGCCGGCCCCCGGGACAGAACCGCCTCTGCTCTCGCCCCAGGCTATCAACGACATCCTGGAATTCGAGCTTTCACCCGATGTCGCGAGCGCGGGCAACATCCTCCCGGCAGCGGCGGCGGCCCGATCGACGGGGGCAACAACGACTTCGCGGGCTCTGCCGTCTGCGCATTCATCCGTAGCCGCGCGCCCTTCGACCAACAGCTCCGCGGATTCGACACCGGCGCCGAGCTCGCCGGGATCGACAACAACCTCACGTTCATTGGCAATAGACCCGTCGAGCATCATTCTCGACCTGCTGCCCTTCAGCAGATTGCGCGCGGGCGGTCGCATGCGTCGTTACGAAGTCTTACCGCGCATCCCGAATCGCGCCCCGGCGGCCTTGGACAGCCTTGCGCTGCAGCGGTTGGTCACGTGGCTCGGGTCGAACCGCGCGGCCTGGAACCTGGAGCCCACGAGCTTCAGCCTGAATCTCTCCATCACGACGCTCGAAGACGATCGCTTCCTGCAACAGGTCGCATCCTGCCTGAAGAGCAACGGCATTGCGGCGGAGAACATCGGCTTCGAGATCGCCGAGCCGCTGTGTACACAGCGCCGTGCCCAGGTGGAGCGCTTCATCAGCCTGTGCGACAAGCTCGGCTGTTTCGTCGTGATCGACGACTTCTCGTTCGACTCCGCGGTGCTGCCGCTGCTGCGCTCGAAGGCGGTGCGGCTGGTGAAGATCGATCCCAAGCTCACCTCCGCTGCCCTGCGGGACAAGCTGTCGCAGGCCATGGTGGTGGCGATCGTGCAAGCCGTGAAGGTTCTCGGCATCCACTGCGCCGCCAAGCGCGTCGAAGCGCAGGCCTCGCTGCAATGGCTCACCGCCATCGGTTGCGACCTGGCGCAAGGCGCGGCGCTGTCACAGCCGCTTCCCATCGAGTCCTTGAACATGCCTCAAGGGGGCGGTTGAGGCCAATGAGGGCTCGAGGGACGCTGCAATGAGGGCTTGAGGGAGGCCGCGAAGCGCCCTGCAGCCGGCCGCAAGGCCATGATGCCCCGAAGGGAGGGGTCTCCAGGGAAAATGCCTGAGGTTCCCTGCGAGGATTCCCTGCGAGGGTTCCCTGCGACGAGCCGAGCGGGGCGCACGCTTATCCGGCCACGACCCGGGGCTGGATGGCCTAAGCTTCTGCCTGGTCCGCGCACCGCGCCACCCCGACCCAGGCATGCTGACGCTCGAACAATACCGCACGAACCGGAACATGCTGTTCTGGAGCTTGCACGCGGCCGGCTGGGGCGCATATGCAACCTCGCAGTACTTCGGGGCCCTTCTCTACGAGAAACCCAACAGCTACGGGTTGGTCATCGTGGTCTCCGCGGTCTCGGGATTCATTCTCTCGAGCCCGATGCGCTACATCTACCGTCGGCTGTGGGGGCGGGCGCCACGGGTGATCGCGCTGGGTGTGCTCGCCACGTGCTACGTGACCGCGCTGGCTCTGCGAACGGTCATCAACCTCGCTTATCGGCACTTCGTCGAGCCGGACTGGCAGTTCAAAACGCTGTTCGAGCTCTTTGGCGGCTCACTCTCCACCACTTATCTCCTGCTGTGCTGGAGCGCGCTTTATTTCGGCATTCGCTACTACGAGTCCCAACAACAGCAACAGGAGGCGGTGCTGAAGGCTGTGGCATTGGCGCAGGAATCGCAATTGAAGATGCTGCGCTACCAGCTCAACCCCCATTTCCTGTTCAACACGCTGAACGCCATCTCGACGCTCATTCTCGACAATCAGAATCGAACCGCCAATCACGCCATCACCCGTCTTTCGGAGTTCCTGCGCTACACGCTCGACCAGGATCCGATGAAGAAAGTCACCCTGCGCCAGGAAATCGAGGCGTTGGATCTCTACCTGGGTACCGAACGATTGCGCTTCGGCGAGCGATTACGTTTGGAATATGCGGTCGAGGAGCCAGCGCTCGAGGCGCTCGTGCCCAGCCTGCTGCTGCAGCCCCTCCTGGAGAACTCTCTCAAATACGCAGTCTCGCCGCGCGAGCTGGGAGGATGCGTGCGCATCGAAGGACGCACCCGCGGACTGATGCTCGAGATCAGCGTGATCGATGACGGACCGGGAATGCGGGATGGCGGCTTACCGGGCGAGCGTCGCGGTGTTGGACTGCGCAACACCCGCGAGCGTCTGGCCGTGCTCTACGGCGAGAACCATCGGTTTGCGGTGTTGAATATGCAACCCGGATTGCGCATCGACATGGCATTGCCGCTGGAGATCGCCAATCCCGCGGAGCCTGAAACCGTGCAGCACTATCTCGAGCCCCACAAGGGCGAGCCGAAGAGGGACGAGTCGCAGAGGGCGCGCGCATGAAGATCAACACCATCATAGTGGACGATGAAGCGCTGTCGCGTCGCGGGATCGAGATCCGCCTGCGTGAAGCGGGCGACTTCGAGATCGTGGCGCAGTGTGCGAGCGGCCGCGAGGGGCTGGCGGCCATTTCGACCTACAAGCCCGACCTCGTTTTTCTCGACATCCAGATGCCGGGCATGTCGGGTTTTGAAGTGTTGGCGCACATCCCGCACGAGTCACTCCCGGTTCTCGTGTTCGTCACCGCGTACGACCAGTACGCCATCCGGGCTTTCGAGGCCCGCGCGGTCGATTACTTATTGAAACCGATCGACGACGCCCGCTTCGAGCTCGCACTCGAGCGCGTTCGTGAGCATGTGCGGGCAAAAGCAGCGGCCAATCAACGCGATCGCCTCATGGAGATCATCGCGGAGATCACGGGGTCGGGTGAGCTTGCGCTGGACGAGCTGCTCGCGCGCGGCCGTGCCGCGGTAGAGGCGAGACACCCGGAAGTTTTACCGATTCGGCAAGGGCGGGAAACGGTTCGGGTTCCCATCTCCACGATACGTTGGATCGACGCCGCGGGCGACTACATGTGCATTCACGCGGGTGGCGATACGCACATCCTGCGCGGCACCATGAAAGAACTGGAGGAGATCCTGGACCCAAAGCTCTTCCAGCGCGTTCACCGGTCGACGATTGTGAATCTGCGCTTGGTGAAGAGCCTGCGTGCGCACATGAACGGCGAGTATTTCCTCACGCTCGATGGCGGGCACGAGCTCAAGCTCTCGCGTACTTACCGCGACAAAGTGGAATACTTCCTCAACTCGTCCGGGATGAGCTGACGGGACGGACACTCAGGCGCGGCGCCGGAAGTTCCCCGTCGTAAACAGCGCGTAGTCGCAGTCCACGACCTTCACACAGTTACGGCCGCCGCGCTTCGCGCTGTAGAGCGACTCGTCGGCGAGCTGTAGCGCGCCCTCCGGACTTCTGCCCGCCTTGGGCCGAACTACCGAGGCCCCGATGCTCGCGGTGACGAATTGCGCCGTGGGTGAGTCTTCGTGAGCGATCTGCAGAGCCAGAATGGCATTGCGCAATTCTTCAGCGAGCTCCTGCACGTACTCGGCGCTCAGGTCGAAGAGCGCCACGACGAATTCTTCACCGCCGTAACGCGCAGCCATGTCCAGGGGACGCCGCGCGAATCCCTGTACGACCTGTGCCACACGGCGCAGAGCTTGATCGCCGGCCTGGTGTCCGTAGCGGTCGTTGTAGGCTTTGAAGTGATCGACGTCGATCAACAGCAGCGCGAGCGAGCGCCGATCGCGCAGCCCCTGCTGCCACATGCGTGGGAAGTGATCATCGAACGCACCGCGATTCTTCAAACCGGTCAGGCCGTCGCGAGCCGCCATCTCTCCCATGAGTCCCCGCTCCAGGAACGACGTCCTCAGCTGTCGTTCCACGCCGCTGTACACGAATGCGCCGACGGCGGCGGTAATCGTCAGGACGCTTACATAATAAACGACCGACTCTGGGGGCTCGCCCACGTACGCAAGCGCCACGCCGTGCGAGACGATCAACAGCACGTTTGCCAGAAGGGCCTCGCGGAAGAGCTGCCCCCCAAGGAAATACAGAGCGATGCTGTACGAGGTCAGAAAGAAAAAAGGATCCGGGTGTCCCTCGAGGATCCGGCCGGCGATCCCCACGCCGGAAATCACACCGAGCAGCGGCAGCGCCACGCGCGAGACGGGAAGATAGATCCGCTCGTAGAAACGACTCCACGACGACCACAGCAGGAACAGCGAGAGAGGAACCGCCAGGCCCAGCCAGCTCGTCAACACCGCCTGCGCCGGCATGCCATCGAGCGTCACCAGATGAACCCCGACGGCGAGACACAGCAGGCAGATCGCGAGCTGAAAGAAACGCACGCGCGCGCGCACGCGCTCCAAATGAAACGCCTGGAATTCCCGCTCGAGCGCGGGCGAGAACTGCAGGTCGGGGAAATCCCGACGCAGCTCGTTCGCGTACGGAGAGTCCGGAAACTGCCGGAAATCGAGCAGGGCGGGTATCTGCATGGAGAGCGAAATTTATCTCACCACAGGCTACGAAAGTGTGACGGACTTCCCCTGGCGGCGCCATCTTGCAACACCGTCAGGAGGCGCGGCGCGCAGCACCCTCTCCCCCGCAGCACCTTCTCCCCCGCAGGCGGCTGCACGACCCGCTGACATATCTGCTGTGCGGCCGTTGACACGCCTACTGAAACAAAAGCGTGCGCGCATCTTCCTGAGAAATTTCAGGCGTCTTCATGCTCATCTTCCACCGTTCCACACGAAGCGCATCCAACGCGCACGGGAGCCACCCGTTTTTCGCGCTGGGCACATATCGATGAAATCGATTTTTTCTTCTTGCGAGAATGTTGGGAAGCGGCACGCTCGAGCACCAACGCTCCCCTTGAGCGCAAATCTGACGGCAGACCCAACCCCATTGTGTGATGATCGCTCATTGGGCACTCAATGGCGATAAGGAAAACGACGTATATCGCAAGCAACTTCTCGACGTCGGCAATGTCGAAATGCGATTCCCTCATTATGGATCGTGCGT
This sequence comes from Steroidobacteraceae bacterium, assembly GCA_035547375.1. Classification (GTDB taxonomy): domain Bacteria; phylum Pseudomonadota; class Gammaproteobacteria; order Steroidobacterales; family Steroidobacteraceae; genus 13-2-20CM-66-19. The sequence goes on along the minus strand of DASZVD010000490.1, from coordinate 4,375 downwards.
GACTTCGAGCCTGGTCTCCACGACGAGCCGATTCATTGTGACCTCACCGGTCCATTGGCGGCTCGGCTGACATCAGTTTCGGCTGACGGTAGCCCGGTTGGCGGCGGCTCGGCTAACGGCGGCTCGGTTGGCGGCGTCTCAATTGGGCGGCGCCATTGGACGGCTCCATTGGATGGCCCCCGTTGGCGGCGAACTCCATTCGCGATGGCCTCATTAGTGATGGCTCCATTCGCAATGGCTTCATTGGTGATGGCTCCATTCGCAATGGCTTTATTGGTGATGGCTCCATTGGCGACGACGCGCGATCACTGCGACGTCGGGATCGCGTGAGAAATCGCATGGGAATATGTCACGCGATGATCTCCACCGGCGGACGAGTTTGCAGCTTGTCCCATCTGGACAATTGACGGCGCGGAACGCCGAACGGTTGTGCCGGTCTCGCGTCCACGAGAGCGTGAACTGCGTCACGTTCCGCGACGCGGGACTGCCGTTGTGTGAGCCATCGCGACGCTGCGGCCTGCAGGCATTGCTTAGATACGCGCAACGCGTCAACCGCAACCGGCATAGGGATCCGCGCGGAGCTGGCAGGGCTTCGGAACTCCTTGCGTCCTGGATCTTTTTAAGTCGGTTTGCCCGACGAAGCGTTTACGAGGCTCGAAAATTATGGAAGCTGCGTCTCGCCCCGTCCTGGAGCCGCTGGCGGACCTTCCGGTCGAAGCGCCCATCGACGGCAGCGTGCCGACCGGAGCGGGCTTACCCTCCAGCGCTGGAGCACGGAAGGTGAAATCCCCAGACTCCGCCCATGAGCCGGTCGACGCTGAGCAGGTGCTCGGCGCGAGCGACTCCGACTTACTGCTGACGACCTTGAATGAGCAACCGCCTGAAAACGCTCCCTCGCCGCTGACCCCTTCGCATCCCTCTCCCGAGGGCGAAGACCTGCTCGGCCTCGATCAGCTCCTGCTCCCGGAGCCCGATGCGCCGTCGCTCAGTCCTGCTGCCGCGGGAAGCACGACATCTTCGCCGAAGACAACGCCCCCCGGCTCTTCCAGGACCACCACCGCGCCAACAGGCGCGCCCTCGATTCCGGCGGCCGCCGCACCGTCTGGCGCTCCGTCAGCGGGACCACAATTGTCGGCCACCCCGGTACCGGCCACACTAGTGTCGGCCTCCCCACTGTCGGCTTCCCCACTGCCGACCGCCTCGCTGCCAGCCACCCCACCGGCCGGTGCATCGGCACCCTCGCCCCGGAATTCGTCAGGGACCAAGTCGCCGGCGCGATCCACGCCCACGACCTCGGATCGCTCGACGTCCCCCGCGACGGCGGCGACGTCGAAGCCCCCATCAGCGGGCACTGCAACACCGGCTGCTGCAGCCGCCCAGAAGCGTACCGCTGCTTCGTCGACCGCTGCTTCGTCGACCGCGGCCGTGTCGGCGAGCGCCACGGGTTCTTCGGCTTCGTCGGGCTCGGCCACGCAAAGCGCCCCGCCCGTCAAACCGGCAGTGAAGGCCGCTGGTCCCGCGCCGTCTCGCCCCGTCTCGGGAGCCGCGCCCACACCGTCGACGCCAACCGTGGCGTCGCCATCGCCAGCACACTCGCTGTCACCAACGCCTTCGGCTGCGGAACTGCCTTTAATCGACCTACCGCTGTCCCCGTTGCCGCTCGAGGACCTCGATATCGTTCCTCCCGCGGCCAGCAGACCGGCACTCTCTCTGCAGGACGCGCCAGAAGCGCCGACACCCCTGCCTGAATTGACGGCGGAGGAGCTGCCGCTTGCCCCTGTCGAGCCCACCGTTGTCATTGCGCCCCCGAAAGTTTCCGCGAGTACGGCCCCGGCGAACCCGGTTTCCCAGTCAGCCGGCGCAACCTCCGCACCCGCACCGGTCGCGCCCGCATCGAACGCGCCCATGCCTGCGCCGAGCGCATCCGCATCGAGTTCGCCTGCGCCTTCACCGAGCGCACCCGCATCGAGCCCGCCTGCCCCTTCATCGGGCGCACCCGCGTCGAGCCCGGCCACACCGGCCGGTGCGGCTCCTGCAACGCCGCCCATGGATCGCGACTTCATTGCGCGAAACCAGATCGTCGAGCGTTATCTCTCCGGTCGCCTGCCGCTGAAGGGCGCTACGGATTTCGAGCGTTTCTGCCGGGACAATCCGCAAGTCCTGGACGAGTTGGGCTTGCCGGAGCGGGTCAACGCCGGACTGCGTCTCCTGGAGGCGAGCGGGAAGCCCGAGCCCTGGCAGGAAGTGAAGCAGCCGTTCTGGCAGAAGCCGCAGCTCGTCATCGGCCTCGCCGCCGCCGTGCTCGTGCTCGGCACATCGCTGTGGTGGGTATCGAACGACAGCGCGGCCAAGAGCCTGCGCATCACGAAGTTGCAGAGCCAGGTCGTGGAGCGGCCTCTGGATCCGGCGACGAGCACCCGGGAGATTCGTCTCCTGCCGAGCCGCGAGGGCAGCTCGAACACGCCGGCGATCGTGATCGGCGGCGGGGGCTCGGCGCAGCTCGCCGACTTCAAGATCGACGAATCGCGTTCGCCGTACAAGGTGTTCCGCGTCACCATCGACCGCGTCGACCAGGGACGAGTCGGGATCATCAGCGAGCTGGGCAAGGACTCGAACGGTCACTTGCGGATTGCGTTGAACAGCTCGGCGCTGGGACCCGGCAACTACCAGTTGACGATCGAAGGACTGAACTGGCGCGGCGATGCCGAGCCGGATTCGTGGATCACCATTGGCATTCAGCGCTGACCGCGGGAGCCGGCTTGACTCACGATCCATACGGCGGCGGCCACCTTGCAAAGCCGGGCCCACTGTGACCGGTCTCTCGAATCACGGAAGGCCCGGGCGCGGAGGTCTCATGCGGCAGCGCAACCCGCCGATGCAGACGACGATCGCCAATATCGGTTGCGGCGTATTCAGATTTTCTGTGAACGGAAGTCCCTCGGCTCATGGGTTCTCAAAAAACGACATCACCGCGGCCTGACCTCGCCTCGCCCGAGCCTGAGACGCCGGCCGTTCCGTCTGCGGCCGAGGTCTTCGTCGCGCGGCAGCCGATTTACGACTCGGCCATGGCCGTGACGGCGTATGAGCTGCTGTACCGGCATTCTTTGCAATCCACCGCGGCCGAGATCAGCGACGCCCGGCAAGCCACCCTGCAGGTCATCACCAACGCGGCGCTCGAGATCGGCCTGGAGCGCCTGGCCGGCGGTCTGCCGATCCACGTGAACTTCCCTGAGGACCTGCTCGTCGCGGTCCCGGACCTGCCGCTGCGGCCCGAGCTGGCGGTCATCGAGGTGCTGGAGCACGTCCCCGCGAAACCCGCGGTCCTCGAGGGGATCAAGGCGCTGCGCGCCCGGGGCCACCGCATCGCGCTCGATGACTACTTGCCGCAGGTCACGCCGCCGCAGCTCCTGGAAGTCGCCGACATCGCGAAGATCGAGATCTCGCAGGTGAAGGCGGACGAGCTGCCAAGGCTGGTGAAGGACCTGAAGGCGCGCGGCCTGCACCTGATTGCCGAGCAGGTCGAGACCGTCGAGCAGTTCGAGCGCTGCATCGAGATGGGATTCGACGGCTTTCAGGGCAACTTCCTGCAGCACCCGCAGACTTTCCGGGCGAAGCGGGTGCCGTCGAGCAAGCTGGGCACGCTGCGCCTCGTGGCGAGCCTCCAGAACGAGGAATATTCGGTCGACGAGGTGGAGAAGCTGCTGAGCCAGAACGTCTCCATGTCGTATCACGTGCTCCGCTGCATCAACTCGAGCTACTACAACCTGCCGCGCAAGGTGGACTCCATCCGGCAGGCTATCGTGATTCTCGGCGCCGAGAGCCTGCGCCAGCTGTGCGCGCTCATCTGCCTGCAGGGATTCGACGATCGTCCTCCGAGCCTCTACGTCCATGCCATGACGCGAGCTCGCATGTGCGAGCAGCTCGGCCGGCTGGCGGGGGCACGGGACGGTGGCCCGTTCTTCATTACCGGCCTTTTCTCGCTGCTGGGTGCTCTGGTCGGCATGCCCACGCAAAAAATCATCGAGGAGCTACCCCTGTCCGCACCGGTCACCCGAGCGCTGGTCGCGGGTGAGGGCGTGCTCGGCGAGGCGCTCCAATGCACGCGCGCGTACGAGCGTGCAGCCTGGAACCACGTGGCCTACGGTACCTTGCCACCCCATCTCATTCGGGCCGCTTACGTTGACGCGCTCTTCTGGGCGGAACAGGCGCGCTCGCTGATCGCCAAGTAACTCGGGCGCGCGCCATCGCTCAACCGGCGCGCAACGTGATCACCGGCGGTTGACTGACGACCGAGCGGGTGGCGATCCAACCGCTGGCGGCCACCAACACCGCCCCCCCGAGCAGCCCCACCACCCAGACCCAGGGCTCGAAGGTG
>DASZVD010000489.1:0-11889 GCA_035547375.1 Steroidobacteraceae bacterium | reverse complement strand
GGGCGGGCCAGGCTCGCCGGCACGGCGGGTGCCGGATTCACGATGCAACGGATGTTGTGCTCTTGGTCAGAGGCCGCCCGCCAGCAAGCCCGCCACCGATCTCATGAACAGATTGGCCGGCAGCCCGCTGACGATGCGGTGGTCGAAGGTCAGGCTCGCGCTCATGACGCGACCGACGGCGAGGGAACCGCCGCGCACGACGGCTGCTTCGCGTATCGCCCCGGTAGCCAGGATGGCACACTGCGAGTACGGAACGAGAGGCGTCTGCCAGCGCGAGTTCGCAACAATTCCAACATTCGTCAGCGTGAAGGTGGCGCCGCGCACGTCCGTCAACCGCAGCTTCCCGGCGCGCGCCCTTTCGGTCAGCTCCTGCGCTTCGCCTGCAATTGCACCGATGTCTTTCCGATCCGCCTCCCGGATCACCGGCACCACCAGGCTGCCGTCCGGGAGTGCGACCGCCATCCCGATATTGATCTCCTCCAGCAGCTGAATCTCATCGCCAGCCAGCGTCGCGTTCAGGAACGGGTGCTCACGCAGCGCTCGGGCAACCATCTTGATCAGGATGTGCGTGTAGGAAACCTGCGGTGAGTCCGTATCACCCGACGTTGCAAACCGGGCCTTGATGTCAGCCAGCGCCTGCACATCCCACTCTTCCATGACGGTCACGGCCGGAATGCTGCTGTGGCTGCGCACCATGTGCTCAGCCAGCATCTTCCTGGCGCCGGCCATGGGAATCGAAGCGCCGATGCGCACGCCTTGTGCGCTGAGTTTCTCAGGTATGCCCGTCATCGCTTCGCCTACAGCGTCTTCATGAACTCACGGATCGAGTCCTTCAGGATATCGACGATCTCGCCAAGATCCTCGGCGCGACAGGTATACGGCGGTGCGAGATTGATGTGATCGCCGAGTACCCCGTCGATGCCGCCACGATTGGCGCCCGTGATGAGTCCCTTGGAGAAGGCGATGTCCGCAATCTTCCGCGACACCTGCATGGCGGCCGGAAACGGCTGTCGGGTCCTCTTGTCCGTCACGAACTCGAGTCCCATGAAGAACCCTTTGCCGCGCACTTCTCCGACAATGGGCAGGTCGGCCAGCCGCTGCGCGGCCGCAAAGAACTCCGGGCCCAGCCTGTCGACATTGCGAATCAGCTGGTGCCGGTGCATGTAGGTGAGGACGGCGCTGCCGATCGCACAGGAAAGCGGATTGCCGCCATACGTGAAGCCGTGGTTGAACCCTCGCGCCGGCGGCTTGAAGGCCTCATAAATCTTTTCGTGTGCGATCACGGCGCCGAGCGGCGCGTAGCCGCTGCTCATCCCCTTGCCCGTGCAGATGATGTCAGGGACCACTCCCCAGTGCTCGATGGCGAAATTCCGGCCCGTGCGGCCAAAGCCCGTGATCACCTCGTCCATGATCATCAGGATGCCGTAGCGGTCGCAGATCTCCCGGATGATGCGGAAGTATTCCGGCTGCGCCGTCGTGGCGCCGGCGGCTGCGCCGACGAACGGCTCCGCTATGAAGGCCGCGATACTGTCCTTGCCCTCCCGCAGGATCGCTGTTTCCAGATCGTGCGCGCATTGGACGCCGCAATCGGGATAGGTCTTGCCGAACGGACACCGGTAACAATAGGAAGGCGCGATGTGCGGAAACGGGGCGAGGAGCGGAATGAACGCTTCCCGGCGCGACGACATTCCCGTCATCGACAACGATCCCAGGGTATTGCCGTGAAAGCCGCTCCACCTCGATATCACCTTGTACCGCGACGGCTCTCCCCGCTCGACGTGGTACTGGCGCGCCATTTTGAGCGCGGTCTCGGTCGCTTCGGAGCCACCGGAGCACATGAAGACGCTCGTCATCCCGGGAGGCGCCATCGAGGCGATCTGTTCCGTGAGCCTCATGTGAGGCTCATTCTTCCAGTGAAACGGATGTGCGAAGCACACCTTCCTCATCTGGTCCATGGCCGCGTCGAGTATCTCCGTCACTCCGTGACCGATTGACACGACTCCGACACCTCCCATTCCGTCGATGTAGCGTCGACCGTCGGCGTCATAACAATAAATTCCTTCGGCGCGCTGGATCGTGGGGTTCACTTCACCCGCGCTGCGGAAGAAAATGTGTCGATCTGTGCAGGTCACGATAACCTCCCCGTTCAGCGGCTCAACAGAGCCTTCGCCGCGGCAATCACCTTGGCTTCATTCGGCAGCGCGAGCTTGTCCAGATTGTGCGCAAAGGGACGGGGCACGTGTGCACAGGCCACGCGGGAAATCGGGATCTTGCGCGCACCGCCTAATTCCTCGGCGACGACCGCCACGGCCTCAGCCATGGAGTCACCGATCCGCCACGTCTCCGAAAGCGTCAACAGCCGCCCCGTCTTCGAAACCGATCCAACGAGAGCGGCCTTGTCGAGAGGAACCGGAGTTCTCATGTCCAGAACCTCGACGTCTATCCCCTCTTTGGCCAATGCCGCCGCGGCTCGTAACGCGACCTGCACCATCAGGCCAACCGCGACGAGGGTGATGTCCTTGCCCGCGCGCTTGACGTCGGCCACACCGAAAGGCGTGATCAGCTCCTCCTCGGGAACCTCCTCCCGCACACTGTGATACAGCCCCATGTGCTCGAAGAATACGACAGGATTCTCATCCCGGATCGCCGCCGCCATCAGGCCCTTGGCGTCCCGCGGAGTCGCGGGCATGGCAACCTTCAGCCCCGGCACGCTGCACAGCCAGCCATGGAAATCCTCGGGATGTCCCCTGTGCGGGCCGGTTCCGAACAGTGTGCGCACGACCATGGGCACGGATCGCTTGCCGCCGGATCGGTACCAGATCGTGCCGGCATCGCACGCCAGCGGCGCCATGACCAGGCTCAGGAACTCGCCGAACATGATCTGCACGATCGGGCGCATCCCGGCCACCGCGGCGCCGATTCCGGCGGCAACGGTCCCAGCCTCCGAGATGGGCAGGTCGATCACGCGGCCGGCGCCGAATTCGGCCGCAAGCCCCTTGCAGGAATTCATGACTCCGTCGGAGGTGGCGCCCACGTCCTGCCCCATGTGAAAGACACGAGGATCCCGCGCCATCTCCCCACGGATCGCCGCAACCAGGGCCTGCTGATAGGTCAGTCGCGTCACGGCACGACCCCTTGATGATTCTCAGGCGCAAAGACGTCGTCCAAACCAAGGACTTCGGGCGCCGGCTCGGGGTCCTGCTGCGCCAGCTGCACAGCTGCACTCAGCTCGCTCCGGACCGCCGTATCGACCGCGGCGATCCCGGCACCGTCCAGCAAACCCGAGGCACACAAGGACTCCTGCAGGCGCCGCAAGGGATCTTTTGCCTGCCAGTCGCGCCTCTCAGCCGGGTCCTGGTAGGCGACCTGCTCACCCGAGCGATGTCCGGACACCCGATACGTGAGCGCTTCTATCAGAGTTGGACCGCCACCCGAGCGCGCCCGCGCGACGGCTTCCTGGACAGCGGCGTGCACCGCAATCACATCATTACCCTCGACGCGCACACCCGGAATACCGTAGCCGAGAGCACGGTCCGCCACGGATGCGCATTTGAGGGAGGCCTTGGCGCTCATCGACATCGCGTATTGGTTGTTCTGACAGATCAACACGACCGGCAACGTCAGACTGGCCGCCAGATTGAGCGACTCGTGCACCATGCCCAGGTTGCTCGTGCCCTCGCCGAACGTCGACACGACTACATTGGGGGCGCCGCGCAGTTTCATGGCGAGCGCCGCGCCGACCGCCAGGCCGACGGACGAGCCGAGTATCCCGGAAAACAAACCGATCACGTTCAATTCGATCGGCATGCAGATGTCACCGCGGAAGCGGCCCTGATTGTACGCGGTCGACTTTCCATAGACGCCGGCGATGAGCCGGCGCAGGTCCGCGCCGCGCAGATAGGCTGCCGCGAGCGCGCCGCGATAATGCGGCGCAATGTAGTCGCCCGCGGTCAGCCCGAAGAACGCTCCCACCACCACCGCCTCCTCGCCTACGGCCGGGTGGTATGAGTGCAGCGTCGCGAAGGACTCCTCCAGTCTGCGCGCCATGAGCAGCAGTCGGTGCATCTCACGGAGCTCATTCGATTTCAACGGATCCACGTCAGGGCAACCCCCATAGTCGCATCAGGTGCGCTCAGCGGCACACACCGCAGCCTCATTCCAGCCAACCCTCAAGTCTCGATGCGTGCGAGCACATCGCCGACCTTGATCTCCTGGTCCAGCTCACCGACGGTCTCTATCAGGCGCCCCGCGAACGGACACTCGATTTCGACATTCACCTTCTCGGTAACCACCTCGAGCAACACATCGCCCGCCTCGATCCGCTCGCCCGGCTCCTTGCGCCAGGCGACGATCGTGGCGGTGGCGATGGTGTCATCGAACGGCGGCAGCTTGAATTCGGTAATCAATGGCTATTCCCCGGTTAAAACGCCACGCGGGCTTCCACCCCGATGGTTCGCGGCACGCTCACCGCGATCCTCGGCCGGCCGGGCAGCTGGATCGTCATCGGCGGCACGTCGCCGAAGTCCGCCGCCCGGTCGGTGAGGTTCTGGATGAACAAGGACCACTGCCAATTGTTGACCTGGACGCCGCCCCGGAGATTCAGCAGGCTGTATTCAGGGCGTGTGCGCGGAGCGTTCCGGTCGTCATAGCTTCTGCCGACGAACGCGTAGTCGGCGTGCAGGAAAGCCGGCAGCCCCCACAGGACCGAGTCGAAGTCGGCGGCACTGTTGGCGGTCCACCGCGGCACGTTCTGCACGGGCGACCCCACTGCGGCCGCATTTCCGGAGAGGCCGCCATTGTTCGTGATGTAGGCTTCGGTGTAACCGCCGCCCAGGGACAACTGCAGTGAGCGCGTCGCCTTCCACGCCATCTCGACCTCACCGCCCTCGCTGCGGGCGGCGCCGACATTCACCGTGGCCTGATACCCACAGCTGCCGAGTCCCAACACCTGTTGCAGGTTCTTCCAGTCGATGACGAACCCGGCCGCGTTGACGGTCAAGCGATGGTCCAGCCAGCTCGTCTTCGCGCCCGCCTCGTAGCTCCACAGGGAATCCGAATCGTAGCTTTCGGCCTGCTGTGCCGTGAGACCGATCGAGGCGAGGCCGGAGGCGCACAGACCGGCCGCGAAGCCGTTCACCCCGCCGATGCGATAGCCCTTGGCGGCGTCGGCATAGAGCATGCGGTCCGCGTCGATGTGGTACTGCACGCCATATTTCGGCGTGACTCCCTTCTGCTTCTCCTGTCCGGCATAGGGAACCCCGTCGCCCAGGAGCCCGCCCGCCTGGGAGAAATAAGACACGTCATTGTCAAAGTAGCGGACACCGGCGATGACCGAGAGGTGACTCGTGATGTCCAGCGTGTCTTCCGTATAGGCCGCCTTCTCCTTCACCACCGAAGGGTTGTAAAGCGAGAACAGGTCGTTGGTCAGCGGCTGCATCGCGGACTGCGGGAAGCTCACGAGGGTCTTCGTCCTCTCGAAAAAGAGTCCCGCCGATACGTGCAGGGGACCCTGAAAGCTCGAGGTGAAGCGCAGCTCCTGCGAGAACTCATCGTTGTCGTCGTTTGCCTCGAGGACACCCGGCACCGGGGTCGCCGTACCCAACAGCTGGTTCAGCACCTCGGAACCGTCCTCGGTGTCGTAGTCCGAAAACCGGAAATACGTCGAGGCGGCGACGAACGTGCCGTACGGCTGCCGATAAGTGATGGTCAGGGTCGGCAGGATCCAGTGGCTGCCGCCGGGCTCGGCGATGTCGAACAGCCGCGCGTTATCGAGATTGCCGGCGTAAATATCGCTCTCGCTGCGCCCGTCCGCGTCGTGCTTCTGATACAGGAGGCGCGGGGTGATCGTGAGATCACCGCCCAGCAGAGACAGGAGACCCGTGATCTGGGCGCCGGAATAGCGATTGCTGTTGAGCCCCTTGTCCGGCGCGAACTGGTAAGGCGCATCGGGCAGGGGCGTCCGCTGCAGCCATCCCGAGTCGTATTCGGAATAGGCGAGCATCCGTAGCGCGAACGTCCCCGAGACGACCGGAACGTTCGTCACGGCACTGATCAGCTCATTGGTCGAGCCGTGCTCGGTGTCCGATACCTGGGAGCGGACGCTGACCGAGAATGCGCTCAGGTCCGGCTGAGCGGTGATGAACCGTACTGTCCCGCCCATGGAACGTGCGCCGTAGAGAGTCCCCTGCGGGCCGCGCAGCACCTCGATCCGCTCCAGATCCATCACGCGCGGGTTCAGGTTCGCCGTCAACGGAGACTCGTCTATGTAGAAGCCGGTCGTCCCCGCCCCGCTCACCCCACGGATCTGCACACTCGTCTGCAGGTCCGTGCGACTTTGATCGTCGGCCTGGAAAGTGAGATTCGGGAGGCGGTTGCCCCAGTCCTGGATGCTCTGGAAACCGTTGCGCTCGATATCCGCGGCGCTGAACGCCGTGATGCTCATCGGCACGTCCTGAAGCTTCTGCTGCGTCTTCGTCGCAGTGACCACGATCTCCTGAAGCCCGTCCGGGGCCGGCTCGGCCGCCGGCAACCCGGCCGTCTGTGCGATGGCGCGCGTGGCAGCCAGCCCCATGAGCAAGGCGAGGCTGCGCGGCAAGGCGGTGTTGTTCTCAGCGGGCATGGCGTGAACTCCCCGTTTGTCTTACTGGTCATCGGCCACGCGCTCCTGCGCTCGGATCCCTTGAGATCACTATAGAGCGTCCCGCCTTAGTTGTCTAGACATCCATATGGATTTAATTCGGAGAGCCGCGCCTCCGGCGCGCGCGCCCGTGTTGCGTCGACGAAGAGCCAAAGGAGCGCCGCCGCCAACGCGCAGGCCGCTCCCATCACGAAACAGGCGGTCCAGTATCGCTGGGCCGACAGGTAGCCGATTATCGGCGTGATCACCACTCCACCGAGGTTTCCACCGGTGTTGAGCACGCCGGTCGCGGCCATGGTCCGCTCGCCTCCCAACCGCATGCCTGCGCCCCAATAGGAGCCCTCGACCATTTGCAACCCGCCATAACAGACGGTCAGAGCGAGGACCGCCACGGAAGCGTCCGCGGAACGCGCGGCGAGGCAAAGGGATACGGCGACGACCGGCAAGGCGAGCAGCGGTATGAGCCGGACTCCCCATTTCACGCCCACTCTCTGACAGAGCACGTCACACGATCGGCCGCCGATCGCCGCGCCGATCGCGCCGATCAGGAACGGGACCGAGGCCAGCGCCCCTCCCTCGAGTACCGTAAAGTGGCGCTCCTGAACGAGGTACAGGAAGCTCCAGTAAGTCATCAGGTAGACCACGGCGTTGTCGAGGACGTAGGAGACGGACAACGCCAGGACATCAGGGTCCACGACCAGCCCCAACGCTTCACGCCAAACGAGTGCCAGCGTCGGCTGTCTCATGTGATCCGTGGACGAAAGAGTGGCGGCACCTGACGCAGCGTTCGGATCGTCCCGTCCAAAGAGCCACCACAGGAGACCCGCCAATGCTCCCGGAATGGCGGCCAAAACAACACTGGCACGCCATCCGGCCGTGCTCATCAGCCACGCGACGGCCGGTGGCGTGACAGCCGCTCCGAGACCGATGCCGGTCACGAGAAGGCCCAACGCCAAGGCCCACTGACGCGCCGGAAACCACACGACCAGCGCACCGGAGCTGACCGGATACAAGGGCGCTTGCGCGACTCCCAACAGGAAACGGGAGCCGCACAGGAGGCTCACCATCATCGTCCCGGCCGCGAGCCACGGTATGACAACGAGCAATACCGAGGCGATCGCACCCAGCAGGGCCGAAAGAAACAGCACGCGGTGCGCGCCATAGCGCAGCCCGACGACGCCGCCCGGAAACTGGAACGCGGTATAACCCACGACGAAGGCGGTGAGGAGCCACCCGAGCTGCACCTGCGTGAGAGCGAGCTCGGGCATCATTCGCTCGGCGGCCACCGCCAGCGTCGTCCGCTCGATGAACGCGCTGAAGCTCAATAGAAAGATCAGCAGCAGAATCACCCAGCGGAGCCCGGCGCCGCGGCGCCCGGCGGGGCGGATCGCCCGTTGGATCAGATCGCGCAAACTGGCCACCCCGGTGTGAATGATGCGTGACTGCGTCAATACATCGCCAACCCTGGCCCGGCTCCGTCGCCGTAATACAGCACACCTAAACATGTCTAGGCAAGATAAATCTTGTGTTGCCCCGGCGCAGGAGGGATACTGTTGGTGAGCGTCCGCAGCAGATCCCTACATGAAGCCGAAGCAAAAGCCCGCCGCACTGGCGCCGTACGAGAAAGTGAAGCGCCATATCCTCGGCCGCATCCGCAACGGCGAATGGACGGCCGGCATGCAATTGCCCTCCGAGCCGGAGCTGGTCCAGTCGCTGGGGGTGGCGCGCATGACGGTGCACCGGGCATTGCAGGAGCTGTCCGCCGAGGGGCTGCTCTCGCGGATCCAGGGCGTGGGCACCTTCCTGCTGCCTCCGCCAAAGCGCACGGAGGTCTTCAAGGTTCAGGAGATCGACGATGAGATCGAGGCGCGCGGGCGGGTCGCGCGGCCGAAGGTGATCGTCCTCGAGGCCGTGCCGCTCACCCTCGACCTGAGCAGCGCATTCGAGCTGCGCCCCGGAAGCGAGATCTTCCACTCGGTCGTGGTGCACCACGAAGACAACACGCCCGTGCAGTTGGAGGAGCGTTACGTCAACCCGCAATTCGCGCCCCGGTATCTCGAGCAGGACTTCCACCAGGGCTCGACCGGCAAATACCTGCTGAGCCTGGGCCACCCGGACGAGATCGACCACGTCATCTATGCCATCGCACCCGACAAGCGCACGCAGAAGCTGCTGCGCATCGACGAGCACGAGCCCTGCCTGCTGTTGAGTCGCCGCGCCTGGGGAGCGAACAACACTCCGCACTCGCTGAGCCGCTTCACCTACCCCGGATCGCGATACAGCCTCGGCAGCCGCTACCGCGTCACCGAAGAAAAGGATCGCCGCATCTTCCGGGCGACGTCGCAGCGCTGAAAGCAACGCCAGGCCGCCACGGGCAGCGCGCCTTTCCCGTTGCACCTGGCGCACGCCCGACACGAGTCAAACCAGATGGCTACCTCCGGTCCTTGCCAGACGATAGAGCCGCCTGCGCCGGGGCTGCGGGCCCGCGCCGCGGCCGTCGTACTGGTAGGCCTCGGCCCGTTCATGTTGCTGGTCATGCCGGAATTCGTGAGCACGCTCGGCCGCACGCACGCGTTTACCGCCCGCGAATTGGGCTATGTCGCCTCCGCGGAGCTCTCCGGACTCACGCTGGCTTCGATCGTGGCCGCGGCCCTGGTCGGCCGCCGGCCCGTTGGCGCGCTGGCGGCGGGCGGCATCGGCCTGATGATAGCGGCCAACGTCGGATGTCTGTTCACCCTGACGCCCGCCCTTTTCATACTCCTGCGCATCGCAGCCGGCGCCGGTGGCGGCACGCTCGTCGCCCTGGGCACCCGGCTCATCGCCGCGACGGCCAAACCTGACCGCCTGTACGGGTTGGCGATCGCCTTGCAGGTGGGCGCCTCGGCAATCGGCCTGTACGCGCTGCCGCTCGCGACCCGGGCGGGTGGGCTCGCCGGCTGCCTGATATTCCTGGTCTGCGTAGCCGCCGCCTTGCTGCCCGTGCTGCCGTGTTTGCCCCGAACACTCGCCTCAGCGGCCTCGGGCCCGACCCGCGGGGCGGCACCGAGCCGCGCCGCGATTCAGGTGCTGCTGTCCACACTGATATTTTCCGCCGGCATCGGCGGCGCCTGGACTTACGTCGCGGAGATGGGAACGGCCGCCGGCCTGAAAGCGGAATTCGTGGGCGAGGCGCTCGCCGGCGCCATGGCGGTGAGCCTGAGTGGAGCGATCCTCGCGTCATGGCTCGACGTCCGGCTGGGCCGAGCGGTGCCACTCCTGTTTGGAACAGCGGGCATTTGCGTGGGCGCGGTCCTTCTGTCGGGCCGCTTCGGCCCGGCGGCGTTCGCCGGTGGCGTGTTGGCGTTCAACCTCTTTTGGAGCTTCGTAGGCCCCTACCAGCTCGGAACCCTGGCGCAGCGTGACACGTCCGGCTTCTTCGTGACCCTGTTGCCGGGATTTCAGGGAATGGGCTTTGCAACCGGGCCGGCGATCGCGTCCGAAGTGCTGGTGCGCTGGGGCTACGCCGGAGTCAGGGGCATGGCCCTCGCGTGCCTTGCCTCGAGCTGCCTCTTAATCCTGCCGCAATCGTTGCGGCGAGGATCGCGGCACGCGCCCTGACTCCCGCCGCAAGGCTCCGATGAACTGATCCGTGTCCGCCCGGCACCCTACCGACACCCGAATGTATTGCTCATAGCCCGGCTCCCGCCACGCCTTGACGATCACTCCGTGCCGCAGCAGGCGGTCCGCGAGCTCCTGCGCCGGCTCTCCCGCATCGAAGAACAGAAAGTTGGCCGACGAAGGCGCCGCGGTATAGCCGAGCTCCGCCAACATTCGACGCATGACCTCGCGTTCGGCGATCACTTCCCGCACGGAGGCCGCCATGTGCGCCTGATCGCCGAGTGCCGCGACGGCGGCAGCCTGCGCCATGACGTTCACATTGAAGGGGGTGCGGAGGCGATCCAGCATGTCCACGAGAAGGGCACAAGAGGCAACTCCGTACCCGACTCGAAGTCCGGCCAATCCGTAGGCCTTCGAGAATGTTCGTAACACGAGCCACGGCCGCCGTTGACGCGCGAGCTCCCCGATGCTGTCCGGAAAGCCCGCAGCGCGCGCAAACTCGTAGTAGGCTTCATCAATCAGAAGCAGCGCATCCTCGGGAGCACTCGAGATGACGTCGCGAAACTGACCGGCCTCCAGACGGCACCCGACGGGGTTGGAGGGATTTGCGATCATCACGAGCCTGGCCGGACGGCCCAGTGCCCGGCGCCAGGCGGGCACATCGAACTCGAGCCGCGCATCGACCGGGATCTTTTCCACGCGGGCGCCCATCGCCCGCGCATAGATCTCGTGCAGACCGAAGCAAGGTCCCTGCGTAATCACGCGATCGTCGGGCTCGAGGACGGCGAGACAGGCCAGCTCGAGCAGATTCTCCGAGCCGTTGCCGACGATTATGCGCTCGGGTGCGACGCCCAGCATCCGCGACAGCGCCCCGCGTAAAGCCACGCAGTTGCCGTCCGGGTAGTGAGCCGTCTTGCCGCCGGCCTCAACGAGAGCCGCGAGCACGGCGGGACTTGCTCCATGGGGATTCTCATTGCTCCCGAGCTTGGCGATGCGCTCCACCGCGAATCTCGACCGCACGGCCTCCACCGACAGACCCGCGTTGTACTGCGGCAGCGCCGCGATCGCCTTGCGGCACAGGGGGCTCACGGTCAATGGATTCTCCCGGCCATCTCATATATACATGTCTAGACAACTATTACAAAGGCCGGGAGACTTTGTCAATCGGCCCTGCGAAGCGAGACGTCAGGTTCACGTCAGGTTCGTGAGGCATGGTATCGGCTGCGAGACCGAGCGTTGGTCCCGTCGAGCAGGACTCATGTAATGTCAAGTGTCGAGAGAACCTTTCTGGTCACCGGCGCAACCGGTTTTGTGGGCGGGGCAGTCACGGTCGCCGCGCTGCAGGCTGGACATGGACCCAGGCTGCGGCTGCTGGTGCGGCCATCCGCGGACGGCGCACCGGCCGAGCGGCTATTCGACAACCTGCGCAGGCTGGGCGCCACTGCCGCGGATCTCGATTCGCTGGGCGGCGATTTTCTGCTCGAAGCCGATTTGGCGAAGCCGCAGTCCATTGCCGGCAACCCCTTGCTGGAGCCGGTCGAGCGCGTGATTCATGCCGCGGCGCTCCCGACCTTCTCGAACAATCCCGCCATCCCCACCGTGAACGTCGAGGGGACTCTCGCCCTCGCCCGAGCCCTCGATCCGGCGACTCTGCA
>DASZVD010000488.1:0-10317 GCA_035547375.1 Steroidobacteraceae bacterium | reverse complement strand
TAAGACCCATCGGGCCGAGGCGGAAATCTCCTCAGAACCGCTTCGACCGCTGCGCGTATCGGGCGCTGCGAATGTTTCAGATCCGAGCTCGTCAGCTCCTTGCTGGCCCACCCGTGCCACACGGGTCTGTCGGTGTGAGCGTCAAAAACGTCGATCGAAAGAGTGCCCTCGCGGTACTCGCGAACATCGACCGCGCCGCCCCAATACCGGTGGCCCCACCAGTCGGGATAGTTCCGGTACGACATCCCGTAAGGCGCCGGATAACTCGCGACATCCACACGCTCCCGCGAGCCGATCGTGAAATCCACGATGAAGTCGGCGGCCGTCGGATCGCCCGCGTCGACGAAGCCCCTGCGAGCCAGCTCAGCCTCGATAGCCTCGTGCGCCCGTCGCACCACGATCGGGTTGGACGAGTCATGGTGCTCCCGCGGCATCCATGCGAAGCGGTGGAAGCCGGAAAAATCAGCGGCGCGGTCGTAATCGGCGCCGGTTCGCAGCGAGGCGCAACCGGCCAGCAGGAGGCTTGCGACAGCGATTCCCACCCAGCGGCGAAAGTATCCGCCGCGAGTGTCGAGACTGACATTGGCAGAATTCAGGATCCGCATCTCACACCTGACAGCCCTTCGCCATGGAAGACGCTACTCGCGCGACCGGGCGCCGCCCAGTCGTACTTGTGACAGGGAAATAAGGAAAAGCCACAACGCGGATCGGCCGCCGGCCAGATCGAGCGGCGCGCCCTTGCAGGAACGCGTCGTGCGAGCCGGAAAATCTACGGTGTCAGGCGCGCTTGCCTTCCGGCACTCGTGTGAGCCATCCGTATCGATCGGCAGCCTCGCCCGTCTGAATGGAGACCAGCCGCTCGCGCAGAGCGCGAGTGAGAGGACCGACTTCACCACTACCCACGCGGTACTCGCGCTCGTGGAGCACCAGCGTACCGACACCGGCAAGAACAGCCGCCGTGCCCGAAAGTGCGGCTTCGCCGTCTTTCGCCCACTCCAAGAGCTCGTTGACGTTGAACACCCGCTCTTCGACCACGTAGCCCTCATCGCGCGCCAAAGTGAGCAGCGAATCCCGAGTCACGCCGTGAAGGAAGGTTGCGTCGAGACTCCTGGTCAACAGACGTCCGCGGCGCAGCAGCAGGAAGTTGGCAGCGCCGGTTTCCTGCACCTCCCCGCCCGGGGCGAACAATACCTGGTCCGTGTTGAAACGCCGCCGCGCCTCCAGCGTCGGCCCGAGCGCCGCCGCATAATTGCCGCCGGTCTTCACTCGACCCGTCTGCGACGCCGTGCGGGAATTGACGTCCTCGACGAAGATCCTCAAAGGCTTCATGCCGCCCGCGAAGTAGTCCCATACGGGGCTGGCGAGCACCATGAGCATCGCCTCATCGGCGGGCGTCGCCGCCGCACCGATATTCGGTGTCGTGCCGAACAGAATGGGCCGCATGTAAAGCGCGCCCGGCGCCTCCGGAACGGCGCTGCGATTGCTGTCGATGGTCGCGAGAATCATGGCCGCGAGCTGCTTGGCATCCGGCTCAGGCAGCACCAGCGCACGGGCGCTCTGCCGCAGGCGCTCGATATGCCGGTCCATGCGGAACACGTTCACGCTGCCGTCCGCCCAGCGATAAGCCTTGAAGCCCTCGAAACAGGTGCTCGAGTAGTGCAGCACGTGGGCCGCGGGGTGCAGCTCGATGGGGCCGACGGGGCGCGTCTCGAACGGCGTCCATTCGCCTTTCCGGAAGGTGGCGACCGCCATGGTCGGTGCGAGAACGGTCCCGAACGCGGGACGGGAAGCCTGGGGGGCCTGGGTCATGAGAGTCGCTCGAGGTCTGTCCGGTGACGACGCATCTTAGCGCGAATACCTGCAATGGCCGTCGCATTCCATCGAATCCGACCCCACTGGAACGAAGCGGACGTTGCAAAGCTCGCCCTCCGGGGCGGACTTCAGGACAGACCGGGCAGGTAGAGCGCGGCCGCGAAACTCAAGCCCCACAGTGAGAGCTGGGCAGCCAGCACCGGCCAGGCCGCCCGCCATTCGCGCCGCGACTGGACGATGAAATACAGGATGAGCGGCAGCTGGGCGAGCATCATGAGCATGAACAAATACCGGCGCCCCTGCTCAGGGTGCTGGGGCGGACCGAGTCTCTCGTAATCCACCGCCCCTTTCATGATCACCAGCAGCGCGAGCAACGACATGACCACCGGCAGAAAGGCCGTTACGCGATTGATGGGATGATTTTGCATGCGGACCTGGGGCGCCCACGCTCCATTCAGCCCCCAGGCTAGCAGATTTTACTTTTGGTAACAAAATCCCGATGTTACTCGATACCCTGCGAGCCACTGCTGGCAGAGCGTGCCGGTCTCTCTCCGGCCGCTGCCGGTCCCTCTGCGGCCGCTGCCGGGCTCTGTCCGGCCGCTCCCGCAGCACCTTCCCTCTCTTGCGTCCCCGGCTGCGTCCGAATCTCGTACCACATGGCGTTCAGCACTCCAAACGTCAACGCCAGCCCCAAGCCCAGTATCCAGCTGAAGTACCACACGCTGAAACTCCTCCTCCGTCTCAATAGCCACCGGTGTGCCGGCGCAGCTCTTCGAGCGTGATCTGCCCCCGCAGGACGCGAAACACCCACGCCGTATAAGCGAGGATGATCGGCAGGAAAATGATGACTGCGGCCAACATGATGCCCAACGTGCGCTCGCTGCTCGAAGCGTCCCAGATCGTGAGGCCGTGATCAGGCCGGGTGGACGACGGCATCAGGAAAGGGAACAAGGCAATACCCGCGGTGAGTATCGTCCCTGCCTGGGTGAGACAGCTCGATGCGAACGCCAGCCCCGGCCGGCCGAAGCCGAGCAGTAACGCCGTGAGGATGGCGCCGGCCACGGCAAGCGAGGGAGCGAGCCACAACACCCCATGAGCGCGGAAGTTGTCCAACCATGCGCCCCGGGCGACCGCGACTGTCTTCATGAGCGGATTGGAGGGCCCGGCATGGCTCGCCGCCACGACGATCTGCTGACCATCGAGTTGGGACACCCATACCCCCGCGGCAATGAAGCTCACAATGAACACGAGAGCCGCCACACGACCGAACGCCGCCGCGCGCACCGACATCGGCGCGCCCACCTTCAACGAGGCGTAGGCCGAGCCGTGCATGATGAGCATCGCAAGACTGACGACGCCGGCGAGCAGCGCGAACGGACGCAGCAAGCCCAGGAAGCTGCCGGTGTACACCGGCCGCTGCAACTCGTCGAAGTGGAACGGCAGGCCCAGGAACAGGTTTCCGAATGCGACACCGGTCAACAGCGCGGGGAGGCCGCCCCCGAGCGTCAACGCCCAATCCCAGGCGTTGCGCCAACGAGGCTCCGCCAGCTGGTTGCGGTAAGTGAAGCCGACCGGGCGCAGGATCAGCGCCAACAGCAACAGGAACATCGCCGGATACAACCCGGAGAACGAGGCGGCATACAGCAGCGGCCACGCGGCGAAGACCGCGCCGCCACCGAGGATGAACCAGACCTGATTGCCGTCCCATACCGGCTCGATGGACTCGAGCAACGCCCGGCGCTGCTCGTCATCGCGCCCGATGAAGCGGAAGGTCGCGCCCACCCCCAGGTCGAAACCGTCCGTGACGGCGAAGCCGATCAGCAAGGTGCCGAGAATCAACCACCAGATCACCCGCAAAGTGGCGTAGTCCATCGCAGCCTCCTACAGTTCGAGCCCGTCGGGACCGCGCCGGACCGTGCGCACCATCAAATATAAATCCACCAACGCGAGCGCTGAATAGAACACGACGAAGCCGATGAGGGACCAAACCACGTTCGCCGCAGGAGTGGCCGAGACGCCGAGGAACGTCGGCAGCACTCCATCGACCACCCAGGGTTGGCGTCCGTACTCGGCGACGATCCAGCCGAGCTCCGCCGCCACCCACGGCAGGGGCAGGCTGAAAAACGCCACCGTCAGGAACCAGCGGTTGCGCTCCAGCCGGTGACGGCTGGCCAGATAAAACGCCGTGGCGAACAGCGCGATGAAGAAGAAACCGAGCGCTACCATGCCACGGAAGCTCCAGAACAACACCGGCACGTTGGGAACCGTGGACCAGGCGGCCGCCTCGATCTGCGCGGGAGTCGCCTCCGCCGGATGAGCGGCATAACGCAGCAGGAGCAGTCCGTACCCCAGGTCGTCCTGGTGTGCTTCGAAGCGCGCCTTGGCGCCGGCGTCGGCGGGATTGCTGCGCAGGGCCTGCAAGGCCTCGTGCGCCACGATGCCGCTCGCGATCCGCTCCTTGGCGCGCTCCACGAGATCGAAGATCCCCGTCACCTGCTGGTCGACCGAGCGCGTCGCGATCAGGCCCAACACCCAGGGAACCTTCACCTCCGCGTGAGTGGTGTGTGAGCGCAGATCCGACAGGCCGAAGAGGGTGAAACCGGCCGGCGCGGGCTCCGTGCGCCACTCCGCCTCGATGGCCGCGACCTTCATTTTCTGGTTCTCGCTGGCCAGGTAGCCGGACTCATCACCCAGCACGACGACCGAGAGCGAGCACGCGAGCCCGAAGCTCGCCGCCACCGCCATGGAGCGCTTCGCGATCTCGACATTCCGGCCACGCAACAGGTACCACGCGCTGATCGCGAGCACGAACACCGAGCCCACCACGTAGCCCGCAGCCACCGTGTGTACGAATTTCGCCTGCGCAACCGGGTTGAACAGCACTTGGCCGAACGATGCCAGCTCCATGCGCAGCGTCTGGTAGTTGAATCGGGCACCCACGGGATTCTGCATCCAGGCGTTGGCAATCAGGATCCACAGCGCCGACAGGCTGGAGCCGAGCGCCACCAGCGCCGTCACGATCAGGTGGCCGAGCTTCGAGAGCCGTTGCCAGCCGAAGAAAAAGAGGCCCACGAACGTCGATTCGAGAAAGAACGCCATCAGGCCCTCGAGCGCCAGCGGCGCCCCGAAGATATCGCCGACATAGTGCGAGTAGTAGGCCCAGTTGGTGCCGAACTGGAACTCCATGGTGATGCCGGTTGCAACGCCCATGGCGAAGTTGATGCCGAACAGGACGCCCCAGAAGCGCGTCATGCGCTGCCAGATCTCACGCCCCGTCATCACGTACACCGACTCCATGATCACCAGGATCATCGACAGGCCGAGCGTGAGCGGCACGAACAGGAAGTGGTACAAGGCCGTCAGGCCGAATTGCAGGCGCGCAAGGCCTACGACCGTGAGATCACTCACCGTGGCTCTCCCTGAAGGGGCTCGAAGAGGTTGCGCTGGCCGGCGCGGCCGGCTCGGCAGGCGCCACCGCGAGCTGACGGCCGAGGGATGCGCCATCGACCACGGTGCGCTGGGCCGGTGAGAAGAAAAGGGCCCACAAGAGGAGCAATGCCGCGAGCTTGCACATCAGGATCCAGATGATCTCGCGTCGCATCGATTCGCACCTCTCCCGGACAGCATACAGGACTGACGTTGCGAACAGAATCCGCATCCGATACCGACGGGAGCTCGGCTGTGCAGCCGGTACTTCCGCCGCGATGCCGCCGGTACTTGCTGCGGCGCGATCAGACAGGTCGCCAACACCAGTCGCGGACCTCCGGCAGATCACGTCCGTGCAAGTCGATGTAGCGCCGGTGCTCGACGAGCTTGTCGCGAAGATTCAACTTGAGATAGACACCCCGGTCGCCCGTTTGCGGCAGCCGGTCGATCGCATCCATGACCAGATGAAACCGGTCCATGTCATTGAGCACGGTCATGTCGAACGGTGTTGTGATCGTGCCCTCCTCCTTGTAACCGCGGACGTGGATCTTGTCGTGGTTGGTACGCCGGTAAGTCAGCCGATGGATCAACCATGGGTACCCGTGAAAGGCGAAGATGACCGGCTTGTCGACGGTGAACAGGTCGTCGAAATCCTTGTCGCTCAGGCCGTGCGGGTGCTCGCTTTGCGGTTGCAGCTTCATGAGGTCGACCACGTTGACGACACGCACGCGCAGCTCCGGCAGCTGTTGACGCAGGATGGATACGGCGGCGAGCGTCTCGAGCGTCGGCACGTCACCGCAGCAGGCCATTACCACGTCAGGCGATTCGATTTGATCGTTGCTCGCCCATTGCCAGATGCCGATGCCGGCCGCGCAGTGCTTCACCGCGGCGTCCATGTCGAGCCACTGCGGAGCCGGGTGCTTGCCGGCGATCACCACGTTGACGTAGTGCCGGCTTCGCAGGCAGTGGTCCATGACTGAAAGCAGGCAGTTCGCGTCCGGCGGCAGGTAGACGCGCACGATATCCGATTTCTTGTTGACGACGTGATCGAGGAAACCCGGGTCCTGATGGGTGAAGCCGTTGTGATCCTGACGCCACACGTGGGAAGCCAACAGGTAGTTCAAGGAAGCGATCCTGGCTCGCCAGGGCAGGCGCGCGCTCACCTTCAGCCACTTCGCGTGCTGGTTGAACATCGAGTCGACGATGTGGATGAAGGCCTCATAACAGTTGAACAGGCCATGCCGCCCGGTGAGCAGGTAGCCTTCCAGCCAGCCCTCGCATTGATGCTCGCTCAGGACCTCCATCACCCTCCCGGCCGGAGCCAGCAGCTCGTCGTCGGGCGTGGTGGCCGCCATCCACTGGCGCCGGGTCGCCTCGAACACGGCCTCGAGACCGTTCGAGAGCGTCTCGTCGGGACCAAAGACCCGGAAGTTGCGCGACTCGCTGTTGAGCCCGATGACATCGCGAATGAAACGGCCGAGCACGTGCGTGTCCCCGATCCCCTGCACGCCCGGGCTGCGAACCTCCACCGCGTAATCGCAATAGTCCGGCATGCGCAAATCGCGCAACAAAGTGCCGCCGTTGGCATGAGGATTGGCGCCCATGCGCCGCGCGCCCCGCGGTGCGAGCTCGGCCAGCTCGGCGGTCAGACGCCCCTGCGCGTCGAAGAGCTCCTCCGGGCGGTAGCTGCGCAGCCACTCTTCGAGCTGGCGCAGATGCTCGGGATTATTGGCCGGATCCGGCAGGGGCACCTGATGGGAGTGGAACGTCCCCTCGATCCGCACCCCGTCGACCTTCTTCGGGCCCGTCCAGCCTTTGGGCGAGCGCAGCACGATCATCGGCCAGCGCGGCCTCGATGCGCTGCCGCTCGCCCGCGCGTTGCGCTGAATGCCCGTGATCTGCCCGATGGCCTCATCCAGCGCCGCCGCCATGGCCTCGTGCATGACGGCAGGATCTTCTCCCTCGACGAAAATAGGGCTCCAGCCGCAACCGCGCAGGAATTCCGTGAGCTCTTCCGGGGTGATGCGCGCCAACAGTGTCGGGTTGGCGATCTTGAAGCCGTTCAGGTGCAGGATGGGCAGGACCGCGCCGTCGGTGACGGGATTGAGGAACTTGTTGGAATGCCAGGCGGTCGCCAGCGGACCGGTCTCCGCCTCGCCGTCCCCCACGACGCAGGCGACGATGAGCTGCGGATTGTCGAATACGGCGCCGAACGAATGGCTGAGGGAATACCCCAGCTCCCCGCCCTCGTGGATCGAGCCGGGGCACTCGGGCGAGACGTGACTCGGGATGCCGCCGGGAAACGAGAACTGCACGAACAGGCGGCGCAGCCCGGCCTCGTCCCGGCTGATCTCGGGATAGATCTCGCTGTAGGTTCCCTCGAGATAGGTGTTGGCCACCACCGCGGGCCCGCCATGGCCCGGACCCGACACGAAGATCATGTTCAGGTCGTACTGTTTGATGGCGCGATTGAGGTGCGCGTAGATGAAATTCTGCCCCGGCGTGGTGCCCCAGTGCCCGAGCAGCATGCACTTGACGTCCGTCGGGACCAGCGGCCGGCGCAGCAACGGATTGTCGTACAGGTAAATCTGCCCCACGGAGAGATAGTTCGCCGCGCGCCAGTAGGCGTCGATCCGGCGTAACAGATCGGGAGACAGTGCGGGAGTCTTGGCGGGCATGGTGCGGCTCCTGGGGAAGTGCCCATAGCCTGCCGCTCGCGAATATGCGCCAAAATCCGCTTCTTCGCGTAGCCCTTTGCGGAATATACGTACAGACTTCAGGTGAGCACATGCCCGCCGAGGCGGGCCGCGACTACGCACTTGCCACGATGTGATACGAGCGCAATTGCACCAGGATGGCCCACGCATGAAACTCATCCACCGCATTCTGGTCGCGACCGACTTCTCGCCGGAGGCGCAGCTGGCCGTCACGCGGGCCGGTCAACTGGCGCAGCAGCACGAGGCCGAGCTGCACGTGCTCCATGCGACCCCCGACTGGCAGCTCTTCTCCAGGTGGACGGTGGCAAAGAAGGAGCATTACGACCAGATCACGCTGCGCGCGCAGAGTTTGCTACACGACGAGGTCGAGAGAATCCGCGGTAAATTCGGGGTGCCCGCACGCGGCGAGGTGCAACTCGGCAAGGCGAGCGAGGTGATTGCACGAGCGGCCGCTGCATACGAGCCGAGCCTGCTCGTCGTAGGCGCCCGAGGGGAGCACAAGCCACGGTACGCACCTGCCGCCCTGGGGGGAACCGCCTTGAAGCTCATTCTGCGAGGCAGTCCCCCTTTGTTGCTGGTCCGCGATAGGGATACGAGCGCGTATCGGACCTCACTCGCCGCGATCCACGAAATGTCGGACCTTTCAAAACAGATTGCGGAGTGGGGCACGTCGCTCGTGCCGGGCGGGGACTGTCATATTGTGCACGCCTATGAAACACCCTATCTCGAGCGCATCCTGGCGTGCGGCCTCGATGAAGCGGAAGCGAACGCCTGTGCGCAGACGGCCGAAGTCGAAGCGCGTCGCAACCTCGAACAATTAGTGACAGCCATCGGGCCCCGATCACGGGTACACTTGCACCTGATGCGGGGCAACCCGCTGGGGGTGCTCGTGACCGAGATCGCGCGCTGCGCTCCTCAGCTGGTCGTTGTCGGCAGGCACGAGGGTCCCGGGAGGCCGACGCAGCAGGAGTCATTCGGCGATACGGGACTGCGAATCGCTTATCACACACCCGTGGACGTGTTGGTGATACCCTGAATCCGTGTTGGGCGAGTCGAGTCGTTATCCCCTATGAAGAACCCTTGGCGTGTCCTGCCGGTGCTCGCGGCGCTCGCCGCGGCCTGGACGGCGAACTCATTTGGCGCGGATGTCGAACGGCCCGCCGCTGTTCCTCCGACCGCCTCTCTCGATGGCACGATTACGCTGTCCGGCAAGGTCATCGCTGCGGGAGTCGGCTATAACTGGGGGCGCGGCACGCTGAAGTACCAGGGCCAGGAAGTGCCATTTTGCATCAGAGGCCTGTCTGTCGGTGACGTAGGCGCGGTCGAGTTGAAGGCGCAAGGATCGGTGTTCAATCTCAAGACCTTGGACGATTTTTCCGGCAAATACTTCCAGGTCTCGACCGGCGCCACCATTGCGCGCGGCGCAACGACCGCCCTCCTGAAGAACAAGCACGGTGTGATGATGCAACTGGAGCTCGAAGAGCTCGGCGTGCGATTCAACATCGCGGCGTCCGGGATGAACGTCATCCTGGGAAACCAGCGCGGCTGCACTGCAAGCTGACGCGGCCGCACCGAGCTGACGCGCCGCAACCCCGCGATCACCCGGCATCCGCTCAGCAGCGAGCAGTGCCGCAGGAAGCCGGCCGGCCAGAGGCGCGCATACCCACCCTGCCTCGGCCGGCGCGCCCCCTATTCCTGCCTACGCATTAGCCACGATGTGCCGGCCGGTCGAGCGTTGCATCCTGCGGCCCTGGACTCGACGACGGAGAACTTCGATGCTTGTGGATGCCTTCTGCATGATGGATGTTGCCTGTTGCAGTCCCCGAGCCACGGTGCTGGAGGCTGCTCACCTGATGCGACGCCGGCACACCGGCGACCTGGTGGTCGTCGATGACGATGAGGCGCGCCCGGCTCCCATCGGTGTCCTGACCGATCGGGATATCGTCGTCGAGGTCCTCGCCAAGGGGCTGGACCCTGCGGTCACGACCGTCGGATCGGTCATCCGTACTCCGGTGGTCGTTGCGCAGGGGACCGAGGACTCCAGCGTCGTTCTGGAGCGCATGCGGGCTCACGGTGTCCGCCGCATTCCCGTTATCGGGACGGGCGGCAAGTTGGTTGGTATCGTGACGGTGGACGACCTGCTGAAGCGCCTCGCGGCGGAAGCCAACCTGCTGACCGAAATCGTGTCGCAAGAGCAGAACCACGAGGCGCGCACTCGACGCTAGCCCGACTTCGCGGATTCGCCCCCGGATTTGAGGGTGGCCGGCGGTGCAGGTGACGACGATTCAGGCACTTACGCGCGTGCGGGGGCCGGAAGTGGCTGTAGTGAAGACCTTGCCGCTGGCCACCTGCGCGGCGATGC
>DASZVD010000487.1:0-2968 GCA_035547375.1 Steroidobacteraceae bacterium | reverse complement strand
TGAGTTTCTGCAGGAAGCGCGCGTCGCCTATTTCTCGATGGAGATCGCCCTGCGTAACGAAATTCCGACCTATGCAGGCGGCTTGGGCGTGCTCGCGGGCGACACGCTACGCTCGGCCGCCGACATCGGGCTGCCGCTGGTCGCCGTGACGCTGGTCAGCCGCGCCGGTTATTTTCGCCAGGAGCTCGATGCGGACGGCAGGCAGACGGAGCGTGCGGCCACGTGGGATCCGCAGCAATGGGCCCGCCGCCTCGATGCGAAGGTCGCGGTGCGCATCGAGGACCGGCCGGTATGGATCGGCGCGTGGCTGTACGTGATCGAGAGTCACCTCGGCGGTCGCGCTCCAGTGGTATTGCTGGACACGGACCTGCCGGAGAACGATTCGCAGGACCGGGAGATCACTCATCGTCTCTATGGCGGTGGTGAGGCTTACCGTCTAAAGCAGGAAATGGTGCTGGGGATGGGCGGCGTTCGGATCCTGCATGCGCTCGGCTTCAGAATCAGCGCGTACCACATGAACGAAGGCCACTCGGCACTGCTGGGTGTCGAGCTCCTGCGCCGCAACACCTATCCTGCGGACGATGTGCGTGCGGGTGAGTCGCCCTATGACTTGCCGCGTGTACGGGAGCTCTGCCGGTTCACGACGCATACACCCGTGGAGGCAGGGCACGATCGCTTTCCTTACGAGCTCGTCAAACGTCTGTTCGCGAGCGGCGCGTATGGCAACTCGAGCGTCTCCCGGACGACCGGCGAGACGCCCGGACCGGTTGACTTCGCGCTTCTTAGGGAGCTGGCGGGCGTCGATTGCCTGAACATGACACAGCTTGCCCTGAGCGTGAGCGACTTCGTCAATGGTGTCGCGAAGCGCCATGCGGAAGTTTCCGCGAAGATGTATCCGGGCTATCAGGTCCGGGCGATCACGAATGGCGTACACCCCTACACGTGGACCGCCGAGAGCTTCCGCGCCCTGTACGATCGGTACGTTCCCGGATGGTGCCATGAGCCCGAATTGCTGGTGCGGGCGGATATCATCCCCGATGCGGCGCTGCTCGATGCACATCTGCGGGCCAAGCAGGCCCTCGTCGAGAAGGTGCGGGAGTTGACGGGGGTGGTCCTGCAGTCCGCCAACACCGCGACGCTCGGATTCGCCCGGCGTATGACCGCTTACAAGCGCCCGGATCTTCTGTTTACGGACATCGAGCGCCTGAAGTCGATCGGCCGCGCTCGCCCGCTGCAGATCGTGCTGGCGGGCAAGGCGCACCCGCAGGACGAGGAGGGCAAGCGCCTGATCCAACTGTTGCACGAGCGGGCCCGCGCGTTGGCCGGGATCGTCCCGGTGGCCTTCCTGCCGGATTACGACCTCGCGCTGGCGCAGTTGCTCGTAGCCGGCAGCGACATCTGGATCAATACGCCGCTGCCCCCGATGGAGGCTTCCGGCACCAGCGGCATGAAGGCGGCATTCAACGGAGTGCCGAGCCTGTCGGTGCCCGACGGGTGGTGGATCGAAGGGTGCATCGAAGGCGTGACAGGCTGGTCGGTCGAGAACGCCGGGTCGTTGTACGACAAGCTGGAGCACGTCGTGCTGCCGCTCTTCTACGGCCAGGGCGATGATCCCCGGGCCTGGGTCGCCCTCATGAAAAATGCCATTACCCGCAATGCCGTGTATTTCAACAGCCATCGCATGATGCGGCGGTACGCCACCGAGGCCTATTTGCGTTAGGAGGGGAGCGCACATGCACCAAGCCACGCAGGGCAAGGGAAAACCCGCAAGCTGCACGCACCCGGCCGCGCTTCACAATGAGGACGTAGCCGCGACGTTCGACGAGATGGCCGATCTGTTGGCCATTCAGGGTGAGAGCGTGTTTCGCGTCCGGGCGTACCGGCGCGCCGCCCAGGTCATCAGGGGGCTGCCGCGTGAGTTGGCCGAACTGGAGCGGGCCCAGCCCTTCGACGAGCTGCCCGGCATCGGTACGGATCTTGCCCAAAAGATCACCGAGCTGCTCGATACCGGGCACCTGCGGGCGTTGGAGAAGGTACGACGCGCGGTTCCGAGCGGTGTCAGGGAGCTGCTTTCCCTGCCCGGCTTGGGGCCTGTTCGCACCAGGGCTCTGTTCACGCAGCTCCACGTGCGGAGCCTGGCTGACCTGCGCCGCGTGATCGAAGAGGACCGGCTCAAGAATGTGCGCGGCTTCGGACCCCTGTTGCGGCGGCGTCTGGCGCTCGCCGTGACGGAGCGGGCCTCGACGGCTGCGGCACGGCTGCCTCTGCACGTAGCCTCGCAATATGCGATGCCTTTGAAGGCATTCCTCGAGTCGCTGCCGGGTGTGCAACGAGTCGAGGTCGCCGGCAGCTACCGGCGCTGCCGCGACACTGTCGGGGACCTGGACGTGGTGGTCTGCGCGGCGCACGGGAGCGCCCCGTTACAACAGCTGCAGCGCTATGCCGACCTGCAGCAGGTGTCGGCGTTGGGCAGCACCAAGGCCTCGGGCGTCTTGCGCAACGGACTGCAAGTCGATGTCCGCGTGCTCGAGCCGGAGAGTTTCGGGGCGGCATTGCACTATTTCACGGGGAGCCGGGATCACAACATCCATATCCGCAGGCGTGCCCAGGAGCGCGGGCTCAAGCTCAGTGAATACGGATTGTTTCGGGGGAGCCGGCGCATCGCCGGGAAGACCGAGGAGGAATTGTTCGCCGCGCTGGGACTCGACTGGATCGCCCCCGAGCTGCGCGAGGATCGGGGAGAGATCGAGGCGGCCGAGCGCCACGAGCTGCCTGAGTTGGTGGAGCTGCGGGATCTGCAGGGCGATCTCCACGTTCACACCGATGCGTCGGATGGCGGTGACCCTCTCGAGACCATGGTGGCGGCCGCTCGGGCACGTGGACTTGGATACATCGCCATTACGGACCATTCAAAATATCTGGGAGTCACCCACGGGCTGGATGCCGGCAGGCTCGCGCGCCAGATCGA
>DASZVD010000486.1:0-2805 GCA_035547375.1 Steroidobacteraceae bacterium | reverse complement strand
AGCGGGTTCGTCGGAGAGTCAGGCCGATACGGTGTCGAAGAGGCCCCATCGAAGACAAAGTCCGTGGAAATGTGGACCAGCCGCGCGCCCGAGCGGGCCGCGGCCAGCGCGAGATACCGGGGCCCATCAGTGTTGATACGGGCCGCGACCTCGACGTCGCTTTCAGCTCGGTCCACGGCGGTGTAGGCGGCGCCATTAATGATCACGTCGGGAGACAAACGGGCCACGCACACGTCAACGGCGCCTTCGTCCGTAATGTCGAGCTCACGATGCGTCAGCGCAGTAACGCTCATCCCTGGAGGCGCACCTGCCAGAAGCGCTCGCGCAATCTGACCCCCTGCGCCTGTAATGAGAACTTTCACGGGAAGTAAACCGCGTCCCGGAAAGGCGCCGCGGTCGCATCCTTTGTGGACAGGCCTGGCAGCGCACCCGCAGGCAAAGGCCAGTCGATCCCGAGGTCAGGGTCGTTCCAGGCAATGGCCCGCTCGTTGGCGGGAACGTAGAAGTCGGAGCAGCGATAGACGAAGTCCGCAAAGTCGCTCAACACCAGGTATCCGTGCGCGAAGCCGGCCGGCACCCACAGCATGTGATGGTTTTCGTCGGACAGTACGACGCCCACCCACTTGCCGAATGTGGGCGAGCTGCGTCGTATGTCGACGGCGACATCGAACACGGCCCCGCTCGTGACTCTTACGAGTTTCCCCTGGGGATTGGGCTTCTGATAGTGCAAACCACGCAGCACGTGGCGCGCCGAATGACTCTGGTTGTCCTGGACGAATCGTGCGTCGATGCCGCCCGCGGCGAACTTACGCTCGTGCCATGACTCCAGGAAATAACCGCGAGCATCACCGAAGACCTGCGGCCTGATCAGTACGACATCAGGTATCGCAGTGGGCTCGAACTCCATCAGACGCGCCCGTCCAGGAGGTCCAGCAGATAGCGGCCGTAGTGCGTTTTGGCGAGCGGCTGCGCCAGCCTTTCCAGCTGTGCCGCATCGATAAAGCCCTCGCGGTAGGCGATCTCTTCCGGACAGCACACCTTCAACCCCTGACGAGTCTCGATGGCTTCGATGAACATGCTCGCCTGCAGCAGCGACTCGTGAGTGCCGGTGTCCAGCCACGCCACCCCACGGCCGAGCAGATCCACTCGCAACGCACCCAGCTTCAGGTAGGCCCGATTCACGTCCGTGATCTCGAGCTCCCCGCGGGCGGAAGGCCGCAGCGAGGCAGCTATGTCGAGTACCCGATTATCGTAAAAGTAGAGCCCCGTCACCGCGAAGTGAGACTTCGGCTTGGCCGGCTTTTCCTCGATGCCGAGCGCCTTGCCGGTGGGATCGAACTCCACGACACCGTACCGCTCCGGGTCACGCACCCGGTAGGCGAATACGGTAGCTCCGTCCTCGTGGGTCGCCGCCCTGCGCAGCTGAACCGGCAATCCGTGGCCATAGAACAGATTGTCGCCCAGGACCAGGGCAACCCGTCCGTCGGCCACGAACTGCCGCCCAATGAGGAAGGCCTGCGCCAGCCCTTCCGGGCGCGGCTGCGGCGCGTAGCTGAATGCCATGCCCCACTGGCTGCCATCGCCCAAGAGCCTCTGGAACAGCGGCAGGTCCTCGGGCGTCGAGATCACGAGGACATCGCGTATACCCGCCAGCATCAGCGTGGCGATCGGGTAATACACCATGGGCTTGTCGTAGACGGGCAGGAGCTGCTTGCTGATCCCGAGGGTCACGGGATGCAGCCGGGTGCCAGCCCCGCCCGCCAATACGATGCCACGCAGGCTCATGACATTCAGACCGCCTAGAACGAATGCACCGCCGCCGCCGCAATCGCCACGTTGTAGATGATCTGGGTAACTGCTTGCCAGAACGGTAGCGGCGGGTACTTCGTGGCATCGAGCGGCACGACGATAGTATCGCCCGGCTTGATCCGCACGCTGCTGCTCTGGAACCAGCGGCTGCCCTCGGAGGCCACGACGCTCCCATTCGCACGTACGACATAGATGCGCTTTGCGTCCGCCTGTCTGGTGACGCCTCCGCTCAGCGCAACATAGTCATCACGGGTCAGCTCGGATCTGTACAGGTGCGACGTCGAGGTCTGTACCTCGCCTATGACGGTCACTTCCTGCTGCAACCGGGGCACGATCAGAACGTCACCATTGCGAAGGATGACGTCTGCTTGCGAGCCCGGTGAGGTCCGCAGTATGCCGGGCAGATCTATGACCAAGCGCCCAATGGCCCGCGAGGCTCGCAGCTGGCTCAAAAGCGACTGTCCCACAACCAGCGCGGCAGGAGTGCCCCCATTCGTGTTGGAGACCTGGGTGGCGACAGCACCCTGCAACGCCAGCACAGTTAACTGACTCTGCATACGGTTGGCGAGCATATCCATCTGCTGCTGCTCGCGGCGCCTCAACTCCTCCCGGGTGAAAACGCTGCCCTCCGGAAAGGCATACGGCGTCAGGCCGCCCGCCCGGGCCAGCACAGAGCGGAGGGTCTCGCCTCGCTTGATGGCATAACGCCCTGGAAAGCGGACTTCACCCTTCAGCTCGACGCTCTCCTGGCCGCGCCATTCCGGGACTTCCTTGATACTGAGATTATCAAACGGGGCAAGAGCGATATTCGCCTTGGGGTCGCCCCGGATCACATCCGCAAGATCGACTTCCAGCGTCTGGGTACGGCGGGTCTCGCCGTCCACGACTGTATATCGAGTCAGCTCTGCCTTGCCGCCATAAGCTGCGTCCGCCAGGCCGCCACCGGCGCGGACCAGATCCCGAACTGTCATCCCCGTTTCGAGCGGGTAGTCTCCG
>DASZVD010000485.1:0-4642 GCA_035547375.1 Steroidobacteraceae bacterium | reverse complement strand
ATGGACAGCGCGGGCTTTTCCAGGCCGTCGTGCGAACGGTGCATTCCGCGCGCCGAAGGCGTCTTGCGGCTCTTTTGAACGGGCATTGAACTCACTCCTGCAACAAATGCGCTGCGCGCTTTCTTCCGTCTTCACGAAGCGCGAAGCTCTTCTACTGGCGTTTCAACAGCTCCGCGAGCTGTGCAAACGGTCTCTGTGTCTCTTCTTCACGCCCGTCCGTCGCGAGCGGCGCCTCAGGCGCTACCACACAAGTGCCGTCGGCGGCATCGGCGTGCAGCGGCACGATCGGCAGCGTCAACAACAACTCTTCCTCGACGAGGTCGGCCACACTGATGCGGCCGCCCGGCGCGAGCACCGGCTCGAGCTCTTCGGGAACCCGGCTCGCGTCGGCTTCCGTCGCGATCAGGCCCACCTGGGTCTCGGCCTCGATCGGCAGCTCCATCGCTTCCAGGCAGCGCTGGCAAACCAGTCGCGCCGTCCCACTCAATCGCAGCTCCGCGACGGCGATACCGGCCTGGCGCCGGAAATGCACGTGCCCCCGCACCTCGCCCGCCACATGAGCGAGCTGCGCGCGCAGACGAGGGAGCTCGGCGAGCGGAACGGTAAAATCGATGTCGGCTTCGGCAGCGGAGAGCCGATCGACATCGAGCCCGCTATGGGCCGGCCCAACATGAGCCGGCGTCTTCGACCTGGGCGGCGACATGGGGCGCGTATAATAGGTATCGAGGGTGCTCAAGTCAAAATCCGTTGCATGCCTAAGCCGTTGTTTCCTTGGGTCAAATGAACCCGTTAATCCTGGCCTCCACCTCCCCCTACCGCCGCCGGCTCCTGGAGCGGTTCGGGTTGCCCTTCGAGACGGCCCGGCCGCAGGTCACCGAGGAGCACCACGCCGGCGAGCCCCCTTCCGAGCGGGCACTGCGCCTGGCCGTAGCGAAAGCCGAAGCCGTGGCCGCACGCCATCCCGGGGCAATCGTCATCGGCAGCGATCAGGTCGCCGCCGCAGGGCATAAGGTCTTGGACAAGCCCGGGGACGCCCCCACCTGCCGTGCGCAACTGGCAAGCCTGAGCGGCACGGATGCGCGGTTTTACACGGGCTGCGCGGTGATCGGCCCCTCCGGCAGCGTCCGGCTCGTTCACCTGGACACGACGACCGTGTTCTTTCGATCCCTCACGTCGAAGGAGATCGAGCACTACGTGGAGCGGGAGAAGCCTTTCGATTGCGCCGGGGGCTTCAAGGTGGAGGCCCTGGGCATCACGCTCTTCGAGAGCATCGAGAGCAGGGACCCCACCGCCCTCATCGGCCTGCCCCTCATCTGGCTCGCCGGCGCGCTGCGGCGTGCTGGTTACGCCCTTCCTTAGCCTTGGTGAGATCCCCCAGCCGGTCGACGACGGCCGCCAGCTCGGGGGGCAGCGGGGTATTCACACTGAAGAGGCCGCCGCCGGGCCATTCGAAGCTCACGCTGTGCGCGTGCAGGAACATGCGTTTCAGGCCCAGGTCCTTCATTTCGGCGTTGAAGGCCTCGTCGCCGTACTTTTCGTCCCCGGCGACCGGGTGGCCTGCGTGCTGGGCGTGGACCCGGATCTGATGGGTGCGTCCCGTGAGGAGGCTCACCTCCATCAGGGTCGCCCGCTTCCTGAAGAACTGCACCGGCCGGAACTCGCTCAGCGACGGCTTGCCTGAGGCGTCTGCTCGCACGGTGCGCTCCCCGCCGACGCGAGTATCGGTTCGCAATGGGACATCGATCCGTTTCTTGCCGAGATCCCACTGCCCCTTCACCAGGGCCAGGTAGCGCTTCTCGAATGCCGAGCCCTCTTCGCGCAGCAGGGCATGCAGGATCCTCAGCGTAGCCATATTGCGCGCAATCAGAAGGCAGCCGCTCGTGTCTCGGTCGAGGCGGTGTGCAAGCTCGAGGGTTTCACCCGGATGAAGAGCGCGCAAAGCCTCGATGACGCCGAAGCTGATGCCACTACCTCCGTGTACGGCGACCCCTGAGGGCTTATCGACGACCAGTAGCCTTTCGTCCTCGTAGACGATGGCTTGGCGGATGGTTTCCTGAAGATCGGTGGATGGGCGGCCGGCCTCTTCCGGCGGCTTGATGCGCACCGGGGGGATGCGAACCTTGTCCTGAGCCTGCAGCCGGGTCTCGGGTCCGGCCCGATGGCCGTTCACGCGGACCTCGCCCTTGCGGATGACGCGGTACACCCTGCTGCGGGGAACGTCGCCGAGGCGCTTGTGGACGTAATTGTCGAGGCGCTGCCCCGCCTCGTCCGCGCTGACCTCGAAATACCGCACGCCCGTGCGGATTTCCCCATTTTGTTGCTCAGGCACATCAACCTCGGTGTAAGGCATTGTTTCTACAATAGTCTTGCGAGTATACTCCGGCAGCCGCCCGAGACTTCGGGCGCGCCAATGGCCGGCGGGCTTCGCAGCGGACTGAAGCTCGAAAGCCGCCGCATGTTAGTTGGACCTCATCTGATTGTATTGAGGCCATCGTATTGGGCCGACAAGATCGCGCCAGCCGCGTCGAATCTCCTCGCTCAAGGAGCAGTGGAGATCCGTGGCAGCGCCGTTCGGTTGAGTTCACAGAAGGTTTCCCGGCGCACCGCCCACCAGAGGCGGGCATCGATGTACGTGAATAACGAGACTCACGCGCCTACTTGCAGAATCGAAATCTTCGCTGCCGCGGGGCCTCGGCCCGTGCGGCCTCCCGCCGTGTGCTTGCCGGCCCCTCACTCTATAGAAGGGGCACATGAAAAGAATGCTCGTGAATGCGACTCAAGAGGAAGAGTTGCGCGTCGCTCTGGTTGATGGGCAGAAACTCTTCGACCTGAGCATCGAATTACCCTCCCGCGAACAGAAGAAAGCTAACGTTTACAAAGGCCGGATCTCCCGCGTAGAGCCCTCTCTCGAGGCCTGTTTCGTCGATTACGGAGCGCAACGTCACGGCTTCCTGCCATTGAAGGAAGTCTCACGCGAATACTTCAGGCAGCAGCCGCAGGGCGGCCGGATGAACATCCGTGAGCTGCTCAGCGAAGGCCAGGACCTCATCGTCCAGGTCGAAAAGGAAGAGCGCGGCAACAAAGGCGCCGCCCTGACCACGTTCCTGAGCCTCGCCGGACGCTTCCTCGTCCTGATGCCGAACAACCCTCGCGCCGGCGGCGTGTCGCGCCGCATCGAGGGGGAAGACCGCGACCAGATGCGCGAGGTCATGAACCAGCTGCAGATCCCGGACGGCATGGGCGCGATCGTGCGCACCGCCGGCGTCGGGCGCACCGTAGAAGAGCTGCAGTGGGACCTCGATAACCTGAAGACTCAATGGGAACAGATCGACGCAGCCGCGAAGGATCGGCCTGCCCCCTTCCTGGTGTTCCGCGAGAGCGACGCCGTGACCCGCGCGATGCGTGACTATCTGTCCGACGACATCGGTGAGGTGCTCGTCGACAACGAGGCCGCCTTCCAGAAGGCCCAGGAATACATGCAGCGTTTCATGCCCGCCGAGGCTCAGAGACGCCTGAAGCTTTATACGGACGACATCCCCCTCTTCACACGGTTCCAGATCGAAAGCCAGATCGAATCGGCGTACGCCCATAAGGTCAGCCTGCCGTCGGGCGGCAGCATCGTCATCGACTACACCGAGGCCTTGGTCTCGATCGACATCAACTCCGCGCGCGCCACGCGCGGGGGCGACATCGAAACCACCGCTACCAATACCAACCTCGAAGCCGCCGAAGAGATCGCCCGCCAGCTGCGCATCCGTGATATCGGCGGACTGATCGTCATCGACTTCATCGATATGGAGTCGACGAAGAATCAGCGCGAGGTCGAAGACCGGTTGCGCGACGCCGTGAAGATGGACCGCGCACGCATCCAGATCGGGCGATTGTCGCGCTTCGGGCTGCTCGAAATGTCACGCCAGCGCCTGCGTCCTTCATTGGGCGAGTCGAGCCACATCGTCTGCCCGCGCTGCGTGGGCATCGGCAGTATCCGCAGTATTGAATCGCTCTCGCTTTCGGTTCTGCGCCTCATCGGCGAAGAGCTCCGCAAGGACCGCACCTCGCGAGTGATCGTGCAAGTGCCCGTCGATGTGGCCACGTACCTGTTCAATGAGAAGCGCGAGTGGTTACGCACACTCGAGGACAAGAGCGACGCCGAGCTCATCATGGTCCCGAACCCCAACATGCAGACGCCCGAGTATTCGATCCGGCGCCTGCGCGACGACGAGGCCGAGCTGCCGGAAAACAAGCAGGTCAGCTATCTCATGCCCACGGCCCCCGAGGTGCAGGAGCCGGCCACCGCAAAGGACAAGCGGCCTCCGGCCGAGGCGGCCGCAGTCGCCACTTTGTTGCCGTCGACGGCAGCCCCGGTCTCGGCGGCACCGCAAGCCCCTGCCGCGCCTGTCGCGGTCGCCGTCCTGGAGCCCCCCGCCAACACCGGCTTCTGGGCCAAATTCAAGCGACTGTTCTCCGATGAGCCTGCCGCGACGACACAACCGGTCGCTGAGCCGGCGGTGGCTGTAAAGCCAGCCTCAACACACTCACGCGGCGACGGGCGCCGCGATGGACGTCGTGAGCATTCGCGCGGCGGGCACCGTCATGAGGGCGGCTCACGTCGGGAAGGTCGTGATAATCGCGATCGCGCCGA
>DASZVD010000484.1:0-4258 GCA_035547375.1 Steroidobacteraceae bacterium | reverse complement strand
CTGAGGATTGTGGAGCGGGTTGTATGGATGCATGCGGGTGGGTTGGGCCTGATGGGGGTCTGCCGGAACGACGCCGGGCGGTTCATCAGAACCCCAGTGTCATCTGCGTGCCCGCGGCCCTCGGCGGTTGAAACAGCGTGGAATTCAGCTTTGGGCGCTCGATCCTGTCGAGGCCCAGACGCCGTTGTGCCATCTGAAACCGACTTCGGATGAGCTGCGCGACCGGTCCCGTGCCGCGCATGCGCGATCCGAAGTTCGGATCATTGTCGCGACCGCCGCGGACATCCCGGATCAAAGACATCACATGCGCTGCTCGCTGCGGGTGGTGCTCCGCCAGCCACTCGCGGAACAGGTCCTTCACTTCGTAAGGGAGGCGGAGCATCACGTAACCCGCCCAGCGGGCGCCCATCTCCACGGCGGTTTCCATGATCCGCTCCATCTCGTGATCGGTGAGCGCGGGAATGATGGGCGCGACCATGATTCCGACCGGCACGCCCGCCCTGGACAGTTGATTCACCACGCGCAGCCGGGCCTGGGGTGATGCTGCGCGCGGCTCCAGCGTGCGCTTCATTTCGGCATCGAGTGAAGTGATGCTGATCGACACGCTCACCAGATCGTCGCGCGCGAGATCGGTCAGGATGTCGAGATCGCGAATCACCAAGGCGCCCTTCGTGACAATCGATACGGGGTGACGGCAGCGGGCCAACACTTCGAGGATGGAGCGGGTGATCTGCATCTCACGCTCGACCGGCTGATACGGGTCGGTGTTCGATCCGAGCATGATGGGCTTGCAGGTGTATGCGGGCCGCGCCAACTCGCTCTCCAGCACTTTCGCTGCGTTCGCCTTGTAAAACAGCCGCGTCTCGAAATCGCGTCCCGGCGAAAGGCCCATGTAGGAGTGGCTGGGGCGGGCATAGCAGTTGTGACTCACCACGCCATTGGCGATGAAGTCTTCCGTGCCTGTGGTGATGTCATACAGGCGCATCGCTCGGTTCAACTTCTCAACGGAGACGACTCCGAGCTTCGCTGCGCTCTTCACCGCTTGTCCGGAGATGTCGCGTTTGCGGGAGATCGCGGGGTCGACGCTGTGGAAGAATCTTAGAGCTTCTCGCAGGCCTCCGAGGAGGCGGATGACAAGCACCGAGCGATTCACGCCCGTGCTTGCCGGTTCAACTACGAATTGAAATCCCAACATCCGTAGCGAGTCGCGAATCCAGCCTATGATCTGCAGGTCGGTGTTGTGAATGCGCAGAATTCCGCCGTTGTAGCCGCCCTCCGCGTCAAAAATCCCGGCGAGAAAGCCGAGGCGCCACGAACGAGAGGGCAACTCGGGCCAGGCAATCACTTCGCGAACCCGTTCAACGTTGAGGCGCGATTGGGTGCGGATCGCGTGCACGGGCCTGTGCGAGGCGGCACTGAACGCGAAGCGCTTCGTTTCCACGGACGCTTGATTCAGCCAGTTCTGGGCGCGGTCCAACGCCTCCGTATCGCAAAGAGCCAACCGGAAATGGTACTGCGGGTTCCAGCTTCCACTCGACCTGAATTGCAAGTACTCGCCAATCGTTCCGTCGCCGCGTATGACGCCACACAGGTAGCCGCGTCGATAATCGTCATTCTTCCAAGGTGCGGCGGCGAAGGCGCCCGTGCCCATGAGCTTGTTGTGAGTTGTCAGGTGAGCCCTTTGCTGAGAGCCCGGGTCGGCATCGGTCACGAATTTCCAGCCGCGCTGGGTCAGAAAACGGTGATCCCCGCTTGCAATCAGCTCCGTGCCGTCTTCGAGTGTGATGCGATACGGACGCTTTATAACACTCCAGTGCGCAAGCACGCGTGTCTTCACGTAGCGTCGATACGCACCTTCTCGCACCGTGCCGTAGATGGAGTCGCCAACGCGAAGTTCTTCGAGAGGCTTCGTCGTGCCGTTCGCCATCAGGATAGGCGTTTCACCCGACGTGCAATAGGCGCAACCATGCTCGCATCCTCTGTACGGGTTGATCGAGTAGTCGAAACCGATGTCGGGTGAGTCGTTCGTGCTGATCACGCTCTTTGCAGCGTCAGGTTCAAGCGTCGTCTCGATACGGTCGGGCTCCTCCTCGAGATACCACCCGTCATCGAACGACTCGATACCCGTCTTCTCAAAGCGTCCAGCCGGATTCGAGAGCGCTCCGCGCCCTTTGAAAGATTTCTTGCCGTAGATTCCGTGGCTCATTGCTGGACTGTATATTCATCCAGTCTGAAGATCCAGGTGTTTTCTGCGCTGGAATCCCTGCCATTGGGGGGAGGTCGCGGCAGGCGCATCATTGCCCGGACAGGCTCTTGCGGAACCGCTCTTGGTCGACGGAGTCTTAGGCGGGACATGCGCGCACGTCTCACACTGTGTTTGCTGACTGCTGCCGCGTTCGCGGTGATGGCGGGGTGCGAGTCGATTCGTCCGAAGGAGTCGGCGCCGGATACGTCGCAGTCGGCCGAGAACGATTGCATGAACGGCAAGCCGGATCGGATTCATCTGGTGTGGCCGTCCTCCACCGAGCCTGGCGGATCCGGGGCGAGTCCGTCGAGCGGCGGGGGTGGGCCGAGTGGAGCGGGCGCGCCGAGCGGGTCGATGGACCGCGGCGCGGCGGGTTCTGGACAGCAGGCGCAGCAGATCGCTGCTCCGAAGGCGCCGCGGGCCGATCCCGAGCTCGAGTCCATCCTCGGGCAAACGAGCGAGCCGCGGCTCGCTTCCATCAACCGAAGCCTCTACCTCGCGCTGCGCAGCCTCGATGACGAGCTGCGGCGTGAGCAGAAGCTTGCGGCTTGCCGCAATCCTTTCGCAGTGGGGACGCAGTCGCAGGCGTCTTCACAGTCGCAAAGCGCGGCGGGTGGCGCGACGCCGAGCGTCGGTGCGACCGCGAATGGGGGCGGGGTGGCCGGTGGCGCGATGGCAGCCGGTGGGGCAGCAGGT
The DNA here is from genome assembly GCA_035547375.1 of Steroidobacteraceae bacterium. GTDB lineage: Bacteria > Pseudomonadota > Gammaproteobacteria > Steroidobacterales > Steroidobacteraceae > 13-2-20CM-66-19. Next base: position 1,317 of record DASZVD010000484.1, on the reverse strand, counting down.
GGTGGAGCAGCAGGCGGCGAGACAGGAGGTGGTGGTGGGACGGCAGGCAGCGGGGCGGCAGCGGCAGGTGGCGGGACGGCAGTCGGTGGGGCGGCGGTCAGTGGGACGGCAACGAATCCGGGTGGGGGCGCGAATGCGGGCGCCGCGAGCGCGGGAAGCGTGTCTGGCGCACGCCGGGCCAGCCTCCCCGCGGGCGGAGGCGGAAACGGCGCAACGGCGCCGAAAACTTCCCCGGGGAGTGATAACGACGTGGTCGGGAGGAGACTCCGCCGGGCCGCCGAGCAGGAAACGGATCCCGTCCTGCGCGCCAAATTGTGGCGGGAATATTGGGACTATCGGCACGGTACTGCCGCGAAGTGAAAGGGTTACGCGAGAGAGCTGCTGTGCAGTCGAGATTCGCGCACGGCGAGGCTTGGATCTTGGCCTCCGGTTGTGCGAATTTGCGTACGCACAGGCGCGAAGATTGCTTGGGCTGGACACTGACACACTCAAGATACGCAGCGGTCTCTCACAGGAACCCGGGCAGGCTCCCGCAGGTCCCACTAGGTCATGACAGAGGTTGCACTCACAAACGGCCGACGGCTGGACGCTCGCTTTCTGCTGCTCGAAAAGCTGGGTTCGGGCGGCCAGGGCGAGGTATGGCGCGCCCACGACGAGACTCGTGGGCTCGATATCGCGATCAAGATGCTTCCGCCGGGCACCTCGCGCGGCGAGACGGTGTGGGCGGCGTTCGAGCGCGAGCACTCGATGGCGAGCCGCCTGGATCATCCCTCGATTCTGAAGACTTACCCGCCGCAGCACATAGGCGCGATCGTGGCTCTGCCGATGGAGCTGGCGACGGGTGGCGATCTTCGCCGGCTGCGCGGCGCAGGCTATCTCGAAATCATTCCCGTGCTGCTCGACATCGCGCAAGCGCTCGAGCATGCGCATGATCGTGGTGTCATTCACCGTGACTTGAAGCCGGGCAACGTGTTGTTCGACGCCCGCGGTCGGGTGAAGCTCGCTGACTTCGGCGCCGCGAGCACGACGACGACCTCGGCCGCCGATGCGCGTATACAGGGTCTGTCGCCATTCACCGCGAGCCCCGAGCAATTGCGCGGGAAAGCGCCGACGGTGGGTGAGGATATCTACGGTCTCGGTGCGTTGGCCTACGAGTTGTTGTCGGGCTATCCGCCGTACTATCCGAATTTCGATGTGCGACGCGCGCGGGAGGAGCCAGTTCCTCCTCTCATACCCACACGGCAGATTCCGCCGCTACTCAAGGGGCTCGTGACGCGCATGTTGGCGAAGGACCCGCACGAGCGTCCACGCTCGATG
>DASZVD010000483.1:0-5199 GCA_035547375.1 Steroidobacteraceae bacterium | reverse complement strand
CACGACGGAAGGGTGTCTTGCCACATTGGCATCGCCCGCGGATGCGCGCGCGAAGGCCTCCGGCACCGATGGCCGGCCGCTGCCCGGTGTGCAAATCAGGGTGTGCGATGACTCGGGAGCGGTGTTGCCGCCGAACGAGGAAGGTCATCTGCAGACCCATTCGCCCACGATGTTCGAGGGATACCTGGATGAGCCCGTGCTGACGGCGCAAGCCTACACGAGCGACGGATGGTACCGAACGGCGGATCTGGCCGTGATCGATCCCGACGGCTATCTGTACATCAGGGGACGGGTCAACGATGTGATCAATCGCGGCGGGGAGAAGATTCCGGTCGCACAGGTGGAGCAACTCCTGTACCAGCACGCGGCGGTCGAGGAGATCGCCATCGTGGCGATGCCGGATGACCGCCTGGGCGAGCGCGCCTGCGCCTTCGTCGTGCTGCGTCCGGGTGCCTCACTGGATTTTTCCGCCTTGCGGAGCTTTCTGGATGAGCGTCGCGTGGCCAAACAGTATTGGCCGGAGCGTCTGGAAGTGCTCGCCGCGTTGCCGAAGACCCCTTCGGGAAAAATCAAGAAATACGTGTTACGTGAACAGGCGCGGGCCTTGTCGGCGGTGCCTCGGGGAGCTGCACCATGAACGAGTCGGAATTCAACACTCTCAAGCAGCGGGTCGGCCGGTATATCGCCGGCGCCGGCGAAGCGTGGGCCGACCGGATCGAGCGAGGACACCAGGTGCCGCCGAAGCTCTGGGACGAATTACGGGAAGAGCGTCTCCTCAATCTCACCGCGCCGGCGGAGCTTGGCGGACAGGGACTGTCCTTCACGCGCTACCTGGAAGTGATGGAGATCGTGTCCATGTCTCACGCCGCGATCCGCATGATCGTGCACGTGGTGAACGGGATCTGGCGCTCATTGGCTCCGTATGCGAATGAGGACCAGCGCCGACGCTTCGTGAAACCGGTCGTCAACGGGCAGATCAAGATTGCCTTCGCACTAACGGAGCCGGGGGCGGGGACGGGTGCGGACCTGCGGTGCACGGTCGAACGAGAGGGTGACACGTATTACCTCTCGGGCGAGAAGCACATGATCACCTTCGGCTCCATCTGTGACTACTGGCTGTTGTTTGCGCGCGTGGCCGGGTCCGTGGGCGTGGACGGCACGGTGGCACTCCTCGTACCGCGTCACGTGACGGGGGCCGAGGTCGAGGTCATGCCCGAATCCATGGGGGTTCGCGGCAGCGATCACGCGCGGCTGAAGTTCGACGGCGCACCGGTGCCTGTCGCGAACCGCCTGGGCGCCGAAGGTCAGGGGCTCGAAGTGGCCCTGGGCGGGTTTCTCGCGCCGAGTCGTATCTCGGTCGCCATGAGCTGCGTGGGGCTGGCGCGGCGCGCGTACGAGCTGGCCGTCGATCGCGCTCGGCACCGCGAGACCTTCGGCAAGGTGCTGGCCGATCGGCAGGCCATAGCCTTCACGATCGCCGAGATGGCGACCGATATCGAGGCCGCGCGGCACCTGGTGTTGCACGCCGGACAGGTCTGGGAGAGCGGCGAGGGCCACGCGCAGAAGCTGTCCTCCATGTCCAAGCTGTTCGCCGTGTCCATGCTGCAGCGAGTCACCGACCAGGCGCTGCAAGTTCACGGAGGCATCGGCTACTGGGAGCCTCACCCCATCGAGCGCATCTATCGGGATGCGCGCGCGCAGCGGTTCGAGGAAGGCACGAACGAGATTCAAAAGACGGTCATCGCGCGGGAGATCTTCAAAAAGGGGCTGTTATGAAACTCGCAGACCAGGTGGGATTGATTACCGGCGGCACCCGTGGGATCGGCAAGGCCCTGGCGCTCACGCTCGCGAAATCGGGCGCGGTCACGGTGTTGAACTACAAACAGAACGAGAGCGCCGCGCACGAGACGCTCACGGAGATTCGCGCCTGCGGGGGGCGTGCGCAATTGATCAAGGCCGATCTGGAGGATGCGCAGCAGATCGAGGACATGTTCGCCGAGATCGCGCGGCGTCACGGCCGGCTGGACTTCTTCGTGTCCAATGCGGCCGCGAGCGCTTTCAAGCCGATTCTGGATCTGAATGCCCGCAACCTCGATCGGACCTTCGCGCTCAACGTCCGAGCGTTTGTGTTGGGGGCCATCCACGCGGTGCGGCTCATGAAGCGCGGCGGACGGATCGTCGTACTGTCGAGTTACGGCAGTCAGCGGGCCTACCCTACCTATGCGAACCTGGGCTCCGCCAAGGCCGCCATCGAGGCGTGGGTGCGGTATATGGCCGTTGAGTTCGGCCGGCACGGGGTGAATGTGAATGCGGTGAGCGGTGGGATCATCGACACGGAATCGGCCGCATTCTTCTACCGCGTACGGGGTATCCCTCCGCTCGAGGAGGTGCTCGCGAAGGTGCCCAAGGGGCGCATGGGCTCGGCGCAGGAGATTGCCGCTGCCGTGGCGTTTCTGTTGGGGCCCGAGTCGGAATACATCACCGGACAGACGCTCGTGGTGGATGGTGGACTGAGCGTGGTGTCACCGCCGTTCTGGTCGGATACGACTGCGCCATTGAGTGAGTTACCGGTCATTCACTCCTGAGAAGCACGTGTCACCAGACTACGTCTTCCGTCCGGGACGCATCGGCACTCTCGAGCTGCCGCATCGGATCATCATGGGCTCGATGCACTTGGGTTTTGAGTGCGCCGATGAAGGCGAGCGCGCAGCGGCCTTCTATACAGAGCGTGCGCGCGGCGGGGCCAGCTTGATCATTACGGGGGGCTGTGCCGTGACTCGAGCGGGCGCAGGGGGACGGCATTACGCGTTGATCAATGAGACTCATCACGCGCCCTTTCTGTCGTGCATGGTGGAAGCCGTGCACCGCGAGCACGGATGCCTGGCGCTGCAGTTGTTCCACGCCGGCCGGTATGCCTCGCGCGAGGCATTCGACCTGGAACCGGTGGCGCCTTCACTCGTGCCGAGTCGGTTTTCCCTGGCGCCGCCACGAGAATTCACCTCCGAGGAGGTACTCGAGGCCGTGGCCGACTTCGCGCGCGGGGCTTCACGGGCGCGGGAGCTCGGCTTCGATGCCATCGAGGTGATGGGCTCCGAAGGCTATCTCCTCAATCAATTCGTCTCGCCGCTCACCAATCGCCGGGACGACGAGTGGGGCGGCGATAGCGAGCGGCGCACGCGGTTCCCGTTATCTGTGGTGCGGTCGATTCGGGACACGGTGGGGCGAGGGTTCCCGGTCATTTACCGCCTGTCGGTCGCCGACTTGATGCCAGGAAGCAGCACCGCGGACGAGATCGCCGTATTGGCGCGGCGTCTCGTGGAGGCGGGCGTGGATGCGCTGTCGATGGGCGTGGGGTGGCACGAGTCCTCGGTGCCGACCGTTCAGTACACCGTTCCACCGGGGGCCTGGTTGGAGTACGCCGCGCAGTTGAAGCGGGCGGTGGACGCAAGCGTTCCGATCATCGCAGGGACGCGCATTCCGACCGTTGAATGGGCCGAGCGCGCGTTGCGTTCAGGCAGCGCCGACTTTGTGGCGCTGGCGCGCCCGTTTCTCGCGGATGCGGCCATTGTGGCCAAATCGCGCCGGGGTCAGGCAGCGCGTGTGAATCACTGCATTGCGTGCAACCAGGCCTGTATCGATCGATCGCTCAAGGACCGTGCCGTCTCCTGCATGGTGAATCCCCGGGCGGGTCGGGAGATCGAGTGGCCCGATGAGACCACGGCGTGTCCCGGTCGCTTCGCGGTCGTCGGCGGCGGACCGGCCGGCCTCGAGGCAGCACGGGTGTTGGCCACGCTCGGCCACGAGGTGGTGTTATACGAAGCACGGGCCGCCCTTGGCGGGCAATTCCGTCTGGCGTGCCGTGTGCCCGGAAAGGCGGACTTCGCCCGGACGATCGAGTACTTCGAGTACGAGTTGACCCGGTTGGATGTGCTGATTCGATTGAACGAAGCGATCACCGCGCGGAACATTTCTGGACTGTTGGAGTTTGACGGCGTGGTGGTGGCGACGGGCGTCAGGCCTCGCGAGGTGCAATTGCCAGGAGTGGAGAACCCCATCGTGCGAAGTTATCCGCAGGCCCTGCTGGAGGACGGCGACACCTCGGGCCCGGTGGCGATCATCGGGGCGGGCGGTATCGGAGTCGATCTGGCCCATCGCTTCAGCAGTCAACAGCGGGCGGTCACATTGATGTGTCGAGGTGCCGTCATCGGCGAGCACATCGGGCGCTCGACACGGTGGGTGATCCTGAACGCGCTGCGCGCATCGGGCGTCGAGATCCTGACGCGCGTGGCCTATGAGCGCATTGAATCAACGGGTGTGTGGATTCGAGACCGGGAGGGGCTGCGGCGCTTTGTGGCGGCGGCCCGTGTGGTGGTGGCCGCCGGCCAGGACAGGCACGATGGACTGAGCGAGGAGTTGCGCCGCCGCGGTTGTCGCCTGCGCGTGGTAGGCGGGGCGCGCGAGGCATCCCAGGTCAATGCGGTACGCGCTTTTGCGGAAGGGGCTGTCGCGGCACGGGATCTGGATGCGGAGCACGCGCGGAAGCGGATCTTGCCGAAAAGAGGCCCGGCTGTTTCAGGAAAGAGCGTTGACGAAGTCAGACCGACGGGTGATTCGGCGTGACCAAAATTCTTCTGGTTCGGCACGGCCACGTCGAAGGGATCAAGCCGGAGCGCTTTCGCGGCCGGCAGGACATACCCTTGTCGGCCCTCGGCCTCCTGGAAGCCCGCGCGGTCGCTCACCACATCGCAGCCTTCTGGCAACCGGCGCTCGTCTACACGAGCCCCTTGCAGCGGTGTGTCCGGACCGGACACGAAATCGCCGCGCTCTGCCGCGTGGCCGCGGAGGTGCTCGAGGAAATCAACGACCTGGATTACGGCGAGTGGCAATGGCAGACGCACGAAGAGGTACGGGGTCGTTGCCCTGAGCAATTTGAATTGTGGCACGAAGCACCCCAGCGGATGCGCTTCCCGCAAGGTGAGTCGCTGCAGGACCTGGGTGCGCGCGTCGCCGATGGGCTGCGGCTTCTTCTCCAACGTCATCCCGACGAGACCGTCGTGGTCGTGGGACACGACAGCAGCAACCGGGCGCTGTTGCTGCACCTCCTGGGCCTGCCCTTGTCGGCCTATTGGGCGCTGGCGCAGGATCCCTGTGGGCTCAGTGAAATCGATGTCTCGCCGCGCTCGGCGAAGGTCCTGCGCA
>DASZVD010000482.1:0-9916 GCA_035547375.1 Steroidobacteraceae bacterium | reverse complement strand
TACGATCTGCAGGATGGTCTTGTACTTCCCCAGCTGGGAGACCGCGACCTTGCGGCGCTGGCCGATTTCCGCCATCCATTCACGCAGGGCGGAGATCGTGATCTCGCGGCCGATGATCACGGCGGCGGTGAGGACGATGAGGGGCCGCACGTCCTTGCTCACCAGCAACACCAGCGCGACCGCCACGATCAGCTTGTCCGCCACCGGGTCGAGGAAGGCGCCGAGGCGCGACGTCTGACCCAGGCGCCGGGCGAGGTAGCCGTCGAGGGAGTCCGTAATGCCGGCGGCCGCAAAGAGGACTCCCGCGGCAGGATCCGCCCAGGGATAAGGCATGAAGAAAAGCAGCACAATGAGTGGTATCGCGGCGATGCGGATCCACGTCAAAGTATTCGGCACGTTCCAAAGCATCAGACGATAGGTCGGCAGCCGCGTCGGGGCGGGTCAGGAGCCCGGGTGGAGATGATCATAAAGGCTTCTCGCCAAGGATGCCCCGATTCCGGGCACTTGCTCGAAATCCGCCACCCCGGCGCGCAGGACACCCTGCAGGCCGCCGAAGTGCTTGAGCAGCTCGCGACGTTTGGCGGGGCCCAGCCCCGGGACGACCTCGAGCACGGATTCGTTATAGCGCCGGGCGCGCTTGCGGCGGTGGCCGGTAATGGCGAATCGATGGGCCTCGTCGCGGATCCGCTGCACGAGGCGGGATGCCGGCGAATGCGCTTCCGGTGTGCGGGGTGCGCCGGCGCCATAGACGAACAGCCGCTCCTGCCCCGGCCTGCGGTCAGGTCCTTTCGCGACACCCACCAGCGTGAGGTCGCCGAAACCGAGCTCGGCCAGCGCCTCATGGACCTGACCGATCTGCCCTGACCCGCCATCGATGAGCAGCAGGTCGGGTGCCGGCACCTCGCCTGCCCGGATGCGGGTGTAGCGTCGATCCAAGGCCTGACGCAAGGCTCCGTAGTCATCGCCGGGCGTAACGCCCGTGATGTTGAAACGACGGTACTCTTTCTTGAGGGGACCTTCGCGGGCGAATACGACACAGGAGGCCACCGTGCCCTCGCCCCCCGTGTGGCTGATGTCAAAGCATTCGATGCGCGACGGGGGCTCGGGGAGATCCAGCTCCTCGGCGAGCGCCACGAGCATCTCCTCCATGCCCTGCTTCTGCGCCAGGCGCATGCGCAACCCCTGCGTCGCATTCTCGGCGGTCATTTCAACCCAACGCACACCGAGGCCGCGCACCGGGCAGCGAACCTCGACGGCGTGCCCCGCCCGCTCGGTCAGCACTTGCCCCAGTGACTGCGAATCCTCGAGCTTGCGGCCGACGAAAACCTCCGGCGGTGGCTCCTGACTCGAGTAGTACTGCATCATGAACGAAGCCAGGGCCTCGTCGGGCTCGGCGAACGCGGCGCGCGGGAAATAGCTGGTGGTGCCGAGATTACGGCCGCCGCGCACGAGCATGACGCTGACAGCATATTCACCCGGCTCACCGATGATCGCGAAGACGTCGACGTCGCGCTCGCCCTCCGCCGTCACGACCTGCTGCGCCTGGATCCGCTTCAAGGTCGCAAGCTGATCGCGTATCCGCGCGGCGCGCTCGAATTCGAGGCGGGCGGCGGCGGCCTCCATCCGCGCCTGCAGCTGGGTGTTGACTTCATCGCTGCGGCCTTCGAGCACCTTCACAGCGGCTTCGATGTCCTGGGCATAGTCTTCCCGTGAGATCAGCCCCACGCACGGCGCCGAGCAGCGCCCGATCTGGTGCTGCAGGCACGGCCGGCTGCGGTTGGCGAAGAAGCTGTCGCGGCAATTGCGGATCCGGAACAGCTTCTGCATCTGATTGAGACTGTCGCGCACCGCACCGGCGTTCGGGAAGGGACCGAAATAACGGCCGGGCTCGCTGCGCGAGCCGCGATAGAACGCGAGGCGCGGAAAGTCGTGGTCGGCACGGAGCTGGATGTAAGGGAAGCTCTTGTCGTCGCGCAGGACGATGTTGAAACGTGGCTTGTGCGCCTTGATGAGGTTGTATTCGAGCAGCAGCGCCTCGGCCTCGGAGTTCGTGACCGTGACTTCGATCTTCGCGATCTGCTGTACCAGGGCCTGGATCTTGGGGTGGACGTTGCTCGCGCTGAAGTACGTGCTGACGCGGTCCTTGAGGCTTTTCGCCTTGCCGACGTACAGCAGCTCGCCTTCCGCATCGAACATGCGATAGACGCCAGGGCGCTTCGGCAGCGCTGCCGTGTATTCCCTGTGATCGAATACTTCAGCGTTCATGTCCGCCTCACCCGCCCGCGCCAGACGGTCGGAAACGCGCTAGGAGCCTGTCCGATTCGTGATCGCCGTAGCGACGGCGTCCCACAGAGGCCGCGGCAGGCGCATCATGAGTCGGACCGGCTCCCGAGACCCGCCAGTTCGCAGGCGCGCGTCACAACCTTCTTGAACATCGGCTCGGTCAGCACCTTGGTCGATGTGTTGTAACGGCTGCAATGATACGAGTCGACGAGGTAGCGCGTCTCGCTCAGCGAGTGCTCATTCCCGTGGCCGAACGGGAACCGACTCCGCTTCAGCCCGAGAGCGATCAGCACGGCATCGTGGGCCACGCGGCCGAGCGCCAGGATCACCTTCACCCGCTTCAGCTCCTGCAGCTCGATCTTCAGGTAGGCATTGCAGGTCCGGATCTCGTCCGGCAGCGGCTTGTTCTCGGGCGGCACGCACTTCACGGCGTTCGCAATACGCGCCTGCTTCAGCTTCAGACCGTCATCCAGCGAGACCGACTCGGAATGACTGGCGAGCCCGAGGTCGTACAGGGTTTGGTAAAGCAGTATCCCCGCATAGTCGCCCGTGAACGGGCGCCCCGTCCTGTTGGCCCCGTGCATGCCGGGCGCCAAGCCGACGAACAGCACCCGCGCATCATCCGGGCCGAACGAAGGCACCGGCCGCGCCCAGTAGTCGGGATAGCGCTCGTGCGTCTCGGCGAGAAACTCCGCCAGGCGCGGACAGCGCGTACACCCCGGATCGAACGAGTCGGTGCGCTTGCCCGGGGGCGGGCGAATGCCGGGCGGTCCGGCTCGCTTGGGACGCTCAGTCATCCATGTGCCGAATGATCGCGGACGCAAAACCCGAGCAACTCATCAGCGTTGCTCCCGGGATGAGCCGTTGGAGATCCTCCTCCACGTTCTTCCGCGCCGCCAACTCGCGCTTCGGCGCCTTGATGGCCTGGCGCAAACGGGCGAGGTCGTACGTCAGCTCTTTGTTCGCGATGGTGTTGGTGACCCCCTTGATGATCAGGTCGGCGGCCTCGGTCCATTTCAGGTATCGCAACATCATCTCGGACGAGAGGATGAGGGAACCGGGATTCACGCGATCCTTTCCAGCGAAGCCCGGCGCGGTGCCGTGAGTGGCTTCGAAGACAGCCAACCCGTCGCCGATGTTGCCACCCGGCGCAATACCGATACCGCCGACCTGTGCGGCCAGCGCGTCGGATACGTAGTCGCCGTTCAGATTCAGCGTGGCGATGACGTCATACTCTTCGGGTCGCAGCAACACCTGCTGCAGGAAGTTATCCGCGATCACGTCCTTCACGACGATGGCCTTGCCCGTCAGCGGATTCGGGAACGACAGCCACGGGCCGCCGTCAATCTCCTTCGCACCGAACTCTTCCTTCGCCAGCTGATAACCCCAGTTACGGAAGGCGCCTTCCGTGAACTTCATGATGTTGCCCTTGTGGACCAGCGTCACGGAAGTGCGATCCGTATCGATCGCGTACTGGATCGCCTTGCGGATCAGACGCTGGCTGCCCTCTTTCGATACCGGCTTGATGCCGATGCCCGAGCTCGCCGGAAAGCGGATGCCGGTTGTCTTCAGGTCGTTCTGAAGGAATGCAATCAGCTTGTGCACCTCGGCCGAGCCGGCAGGCCATTCAATTCCGGCGTAAATGTCCTCCGTGTTCTCACGGAAGATCACCATATCCGTCAGGCTCGCGTCCTGCATCGGGCTGGAGACGCCCGGAAAGTACCGGATCGGACGCACGCAGGCGTACAGATCCAGACTTTGGCGCATGGCAACGTTGAGGGACCGGATGCCGCCGCCGACGGGCGTGCCCAGCGGCCCCTTGATCGAGACGACGAACTCGCGCAGCGCGTGCAGGGTCTCGTCGGGAAACCACTGCCCGTACCTGGCATTCGCCTTCTCGCCCGAATAAACCTCCATCCAAGCGATCCGGCGCTTCTTGCCGTACGCCTTTTCGACGGCCGCGTTCACCACGCGCAGCATGGCGGGCGTGACGTCGACGCCGATCCCGTCACCCTCGATATAGGGGATGATGGGTGTATCGGGGACGTTCAGCGTCGTATTCGGGTTGATCGTGATTTTTTGTCCCTCTGGGGGGACAACGATGTGCTCGTATCGCATGAGGCGGGCTGCTGCCTTTGCCTGGAAACTGAAGGCTGAGATTTTCGCGGACTACGCACCGCAGGTCGAGCCCTTCACGGCAAATGCGTGGTGTAGTCCACGCCGCACTCGCACAAGGCTGTCTCGGCGGTGTGGACGGAAGCCCCCGCGTAGGCCAGGGCCAGAGCCGGGCACGACCGCTCAAAAGCCGCGAAGGCGCTACATTTGCGCAGTCGCCCGCTTGTCCGCCCGGCGACTCTGGCTCCGCTCGGCGATCAGCATGGCCAGCTCGAGCGCCTGCTCGTGGTTGAGCCGGGGATCGACGGTGGAGCGGTAAGCTCTCTGCAGATCGGCGTCCGTGAGGCCGCGGGCACCTCCGGTGCACTCCGTAACGTCCTCACCCGTGAGCTCGATGTGCACGCCGCCCAGATAGGAACCCATCTCCGCGTGAATACGGAACGCGAGATCCAGCTCCTTCTGAATGTTCTCGAACCGCCGCGTCTTCAGGCCGCCCGCCGCCGCTTCGGTGTTGCCGTGCATGGGATCGCAGATCCACAGCACCGTCTGACCGGTCTGGCGGACCGCTTCGATGGCTTTCGGCAGCGCCGTCTCGATGTCCTTGGCGCCGAAACGATGGATGAACGTCAGGCGTCCCGGCTGATTTTGCGGATTCAGCGTGGTCACCAGACCTTGCAGCCAGGCGGCGTCCATCGCAGCACCGACCTTCACGCCAATGGGGTTGGAAATACCGCGGAAATATTCGACGTGCGCTCCATCCAACTGCGCCGTTCGCATTCCGATCCACGGCATGTGCGTGGAGAGGTTGTACCAACGATTCTGACGGCGAATGAAACGGGTTTGCGCCTGCTCGTAGAGGAGGTGCAGGCCCTCGTGGCTCGCGTAGAAGTCAGCGAGCGCGGCCTCTGAAACAGGCCGCCCGCTCATGCCCTCGAAGAAATCGAGCGAATCCGCAATGGAATTCACGATGCGGTGGTAGGCATCCTTCAACTCGGCGTGCTTCACGAACCCGAGGTCCCAGTACTCCGGGTGGTGCAGGTCGGCGAACCCGCCATCGACCAGAGCGCGCACGAAATTCAAAGTCAGCGCCGCACGCTCATAACCCCGCAGCAGCAGACCAGGATCCGCCGCCCGGGCGGCCGCGGTGAATTCGGGCCGGTTCACCAGATCACCGCGGTAGCTCGGCAACGTCACGCCGTTGCGCGTTTCGGTGTCGACCGAGCGCGGCTTCGCGTACTGCCCCGCCATGCGGCCGACGCGGATGATGGGCTTTTTCAACCCGTGCAGCAGCACGAGGCTCATCTGCAACAGGATCTTCAGCTTCTTCGCGATCGTGTCGGACTCGCAGTCGGCGAAAGTCTCGGCGCAATCGCCCCCTTGCAGCAGAAACGCCTGTCCGCGCTGCGCAGCCGCCAGGCGCTCCCGCAGGGCATCGACTTCCCAGGACACCACGATGGGGGGCAGCCGGGACAGCTGCGCCACGGTGTCTTCGAGGGCCTTCGGATCGGCATAGGTCGGCTGCTGCTGGGCAACCTTGGTCTGCCAGGTGGCGCTGTGCCAGGAAGTGAGGTCGGGTGATCGCATAGGCGGCGATCCTATCACGGGGTCGTGACAAATCCGTGCGCGGTTGCGGCTAAAATTCGAGCCTCGCCAGAGGGTTATCGGGCGACCCGACGGTTGCCGGCGGCGTCCGGCGTCAGCAGCGTCCGGCACCGGCATCCCGGCACTATCTGTGTCCCAGCCCGATCAGCGTTCGGCTCCATCAGCGCTCGGCGCTATCAGCGGCCGGGCAGTGTCAAAGAGAAGCGCGCGCCGCCGAGCGGCGACGAGTCGATGGCAAGCGTGCCGCCGTACAAATCGACCGTGTCGCGCACCATGGCCAGCCCCAGGCCATGCCCCGGAACGCTTTCGTCCGTGCGCACGCCACGTTGCAGGACCCGCGCGCGGTCTTCCTCGGAGATCCCAGGTCCGTCATCCTCCACAATCAGGCTCAGCCGCGCGCGTGCCTCGGCCTGGGGATCGATCCTGACAGTGACCCGCACGCGGCTGCGGCACCATTTGCAGGCATTGTCGACCAGGTTTCCCAGCAGCTCGGTGAAGTCGCCGCGGTCGCCGATGAATTGGCTCTCCCGCTCGATGGCGAGCTCGATCGACAGATCCTTGCTCGCGTACACTTTCAGAAGCGCCAGCCGCAGATCCACGGCGAGCTGCGTTACGTCGACGGGGGCCTGGCCGAGCAGCGCGCCGCCGGAGGCCGCCGCGCGCTTGAGCTGATGGGCGATGATGTCCCGCATGCGATCGATCTCGGCACCGAAAGTGCTCGCCGAAATAACCGCCGACTCGTTCGTCAAGGTGGACTGCATGACCGCCAGCGGTGTTTTCAGGCCGTGCGCGAGATTGCCCAGCGTGTCGCGATATCTTGCGACCCGCTTGCGCTCGCCGACCAGCAAAGCGTTGAGATTGCGTGCAACACCGCTCAACTCGCGCGGATAGCCGTCGCCGAGGATCTCGCTGCGCCCCTCCTCCACCTCGTGGATCTCGCGCTCCAGGCGCCGGACCGGGGCCAACACCCAACGCAACAGCGCGGCAAGAGTCAACAACAGCAACAGCATCAGTCCGCTGAAGGAGCCCAACATGCGCCGCCGGAAGCGCCAGAGCTGCTCTTCGTACGGGGACAGGCTGACCGCGACGCTGAATGTGAGGGACTTGGTGCCTTGGGGCTCGTCCTCGAACTGCAGGCCGCGGCTTTCGATCGCCGCCCGATCGTGCCCGATCTCGGTGTAGGCGAAGCTGCGCTCGCCCTGCTTCAGCAACGGCCCGAAATCGATCGCCGTACCCGCCGTCGACGGCGAGCGCCATTCGTGCTTCGGGGACCGGATTTGCGCAAAGAGCCCTGAGCGCGGGCGCGCCAGGCGCGGGTCGATGTCGTGGAGCGGTGGTGCGTAGCCGCCGTTCGGCTGCGGCTCGGCGGCAGCCACGAGCGCAACCATCTGCGAATCGAGCAGCTCTTGCAGCGTGCGATCGGAGAGCGCACGAAATCCCGTATCGAGCACGTACATCATCACGCCGAAGAACAGCGCGAGAGGAACCGAGACGGAGACGAGAAGCCGCCGGCTTAGGGAGTGCACGGCAGGGCTAACCCGGAGTATTCGTCGCCTGATCTCGCGCCAGCGCGAACCGATAGCCGCGACCACGCAACGTCTCGATCGGCTTCAGGTCGTCCTGCGGATCCAACTTCCGCCGCAGGCGTCCGACGAGCACCTCGATCACATTGCTGTCGCGCTCGAAATCCTGGTCGTAGAGCCGCTCGGTGAGCTCAGTCTTGGAAATCACGTCCCCGGCTCGGAGCATGAGGTGCTCGAGAATGCGATATTCAAACGTAGTCAGCTCGACCGCGGCACCGCTCACCTTCACCGTCTGCGTCCGGGTGTCGAGCAGGATGGGGCCGCACTTCAGCTCGGGGCTCGCCCACCCACCCGCGCGCCGCAGCAGCGCGTGCAATCGTGCGAGCACTTCCTCGAAGTGGAACGGCTTGGCGACGTAGTCGTCGGCGCCGGCCTGCAGGCCCTCGACCTTGTCCTGCCAATTGTCGCGGGCCGTGAGGATCAGGATTGGATAGGTCTTGCGCGCGGCGCGCAAGCGGCGGATGACCTCGAGGCCGGGCAGCTTCGGCAAGCCGAGGTCCACGATCGCCACATCGAGCGGGTATTCCAGGCCGGCAAAAACCGCTTCCTCGCCATCCTGCGCCACATCGACCGTGAAGCCGGAATCCACGAGCCGCGCTTTCAGCGTATCCCGCAGGACGGCTTCATCCTCTACGACCAATACCCGCATGCCGACCCCTCCCACGAATAGCCGCTACAGGACTGAAGAGTCCCTACAGGATAGCGCCATTCTCGGCATCGACGCGCACCGTCCACACCTGCCCGGCTTCATTCAGGAGCTTCAGCACGTAAATCAGCTTGGCGCCGTCGTGCTCGGTGTCGGCGCGGACGACTCGCGCCTTGAAGCGCTGCTCGGCTATTTTGACCGCCTGATCCATGGAGACACCGGCGGTGGCGGCAGCGGCCGGCTTGGATGGAACAGGCGCCGCAACCTCGGTAGGGGGCGACTCAGCGGCGTCCGTCCGAACGGCATCAGTCCGTATGGGTGGAGTCCGTATGGGTGGCGCCGAAGCCGCAGCCTCGACATCGGCGGGCTCCGCGGCAAAGAGGACACGGGCCCCCACGCCGACGCCGGTGGCCAGCGCCAGCACACAGACCCCCGAAATGACAGCACGCACCAAACCCATCACAGCACGATAGGGACGGCGCGATGAATGCCGCCTGAATGGTGAAGGTCGCGGTCAAAACGGGGACTTGCGTCGCGGTTCTCCCCAAGGAATCGTTTCGCGGTGCAATCGTCCCAGGCGACGCTCCCGGGACCTCACGGCATCGCCTGCCGCGAGAATCGTTCGCGGCCTTTCGCTTCCGCCCAAAGGGCTTCCCACTCATCCGGGCTCAAGCGCTCGATCACGAGACCCCGCCCCGCGGCGATGGCTTCCATGTCCCGGAAGCGGCGCTCGAACTTCGAGTTCGCGGCGCGCAGCGCCTCTTCGGCATCGAAGCCGAGGTGACGGCTCCAGTTCGCCATCGCAAACAGCAAATCGCCCATTTCCTCGACGACGGCAGGCGCATCGCTCGCGGGAGCCGCGGCGATTGCGGCGTCGACTTCGTGGAGCTCTTCCAACACCTTCTCGCGAACCTGCGCCGCGTTGGTCCAATCGAAGCCAACACGACCCGCGCGCTTGCCGATCTTGGTGGCCCGGATCAGGGACGGGAGCGCACGCGGGATATCCGCCAAGGCGCTGAGAGAAGCCGGCCGCACGGTGGATGAGCCATCACCCGGCGGGTTCACCGCGGGGTTATTGGATGCGACGGCCGCCGTGGGCGGTGTGGCACCGGCCGCCTCAGGGCGGTCGGATGCGGCCGCGGCGCGCTCTCGAGCCTTGATCTCCTCCCAGTTCCGCAGGACCTCCTTTTCCCCCGAGACGCTCGTGTCGCCGAAAACATGGGGATGCCGGCGAACGAGCTTGTCGTGAATGGCGCGGGCGACCTGCGCAAAGTCGAACCACCCGCGCTCCTCCGCCATGCGGGCGTGGAACACGACCTGGAACAGAAGATCGCCCAGCTCATCGCGGATCTGGCGAGGATCGCCGCGCTCGATGGCGTCGGCGACTTCGTATGCTTCCTCGATCGTGTAGGGTGCGATCGTGGCGAACGTCTGCTGCACATCCCAGGGGCAGCCGCGCTGCGGGTCGCGCAGACGCGCCATGAGCTCGAGCAGCGCGGTCATGGAATCATTCACGGTTCGGGCTCCTCAAGGCACGCACAGCCGGTAGAGCGTGAGCAGCATGCCCGCCGTGGCGCCCCAGATATTCCGGTCCCCATAGGGGATGTCGCAGAGCTCGATCTCCGAGTCCCCGAAGCCGAAGCGGCGGCGGCGGGCGCGGTGGTTGGCCGGATCGAACACGAAGCTG
>DASZVD010000481.1:0-5596 GCA_035547375.1 Steroidobacteraceae bacterium | reverse complement strand
GGAGCTGTTGCGCACCGTGTGCGCGCTGTTGCACTGCCCGCTACCGCCTCTATTGCCGGTGATAGCGGGCGATGCTGCAGGGAGTCCGTCCGAGTCATGAGCGCCGGTGCGGGGCCGCCGCCGGTGCGGGGCCGCCGCAGCAGGCGATCACGACTCGCACGGGCTATCTACTGATGACGACTCAGGAAGCTCTTGATCTCCCGACCGAAGCGGTCGATGTCGATCAGGAACGAGTCGTGCCCCTCGATGCAGTTGAGCGGTCTGAAATAGGTCGTCACACCCGCCTGGTCGAGATCCTTGGCCACGGCGCGCTGCTCGGAGATCGAGAACAACAGGTCGGACTCCACGCCGATGACGAGCGCCTGCTCGAGCTGTGCCCGGCGCAGGACGGCCTCGTGCTCGCCGTGCGCGCTCAGATCGAAACGATCCATGGCGCGTGACAGGTAGAGATAGCAGTTCGCATCGAACGCGGTGACGAACTTCGCGGCCTGGCTCTCCAGGTACCCCTGCACTGCAAACTCCGACGCGAACGGGCTGCCTTTCTTCATGTCGGGCCGGATCGGCTCCCGGCCGAACCGCTGCTGCCATTCCGCCGCGGAGCGATAGGTGACCGTGCCCAACTTGCGCGCCAGGCGCTGCCCCGTGACCGGCGGCCGGTCGGTGGTGTACTGCCCTTGCCTCCAGTCCGGATCGCTGGTGATGGCTTCGCGCTGGATCGAGCGCAGTGCAATCGCAAACGGCGAGGCGGCGCTCGTTCCGGAGATGCTCACGAGTCGGCGGGCGGCGCCCGGGAATTGTGCTGCGAAAGCCAGCACGACCATGCCGCCGAGCGAAGGCCCCATCACGATATCGAGCCGCTGGAT
Organism: Steroidobacteraceae bacterium; assembly: GCA_035547375.1. Lineage (GTDB taxonomy): Bacteria > Pseudomonadota > Gammaproteobacteria > Steroidobacterales > Steroidobacteraceae > 13-2-20CM-66-19. The sequence goes on along the minus strand of DASZVD010000481.1, from coordinate 4,733 downwards.
GCCCAGCGAGCGCATGACTTCATAGCCGGCCCGGGCGATGTCTTCGACGGACAGGTCGGGAAAGGTCAGCCGATACGGCTTGCCGGTCGCAGGGTCGTTGGATGCCGGGCCGGTCGAGCCGAAGCAACTTCCCAGCGAGTTGACGCAGACGACGAAGAACTGGTCCGTGTCGATGTGCAGTCCCGCACCGACCATTCTCTGCCACCACCCCTCGCTTGGATCTTTGGGCGCTGCGGCCGCGTGGGCCGAAGGCGAAAGCCCCGTGAAGAGCAGCAGCGCGTTGCTGCGAGCCTCGTTCAGAGTGCCCCAGGTCTCGTAGGCTACACGCGCGCCGTGCAGGGCTCCGCCACGCCACATCGGAAATGGATCGGGCAGCAGCGCGTAGCGTCGTGCCCCTATTTTCTCCTGGCGATCGTTGGTCGGGTGGTCGTCGGTCGCGGGAGTGGGTGATGCTCTTCTCAAGGCTCTGGATCACTGCCTTCGGCAATGCCTTCGAACAAGGGCGTGGACAGATAGCGCTCGCCCGTATCCGGCAGCATCGCGAGGATGACCGATCCGGGGGGCGCTTCCGTGGCGACCTTCGTGGCGGCCGCGAAGGTGCCGCCCGAGGAAATGCCGCAGAAAATGCCTTCGCTGCGGGCCAGCGAGCGCGACGCCTCGATCGCTTCGGCATCGGTCACCGGCAGCACGCGATGCGGGACCTGGCGATTCAGCACTGCGGGCACGAAGTCCGGGGTCCAGCCCTGGATCTTGTGCGGGGCAAATGGCTTGCCGGAGAGCAGGGCCGCCGCAGCCGGCTCCGTGGCCACGATCTGCACTTCCGGGCGCGCCAGGCGGATCATTTCGCCGACGCCGGTCAACGTGCCGCCCGTGCCCCAGCCCGTGACGAAGAAATCGAGCCGCCTGCCGGCGAAATCCTGGAGGATCTCGGGGCCCGTGGTGTTGCGGTGATAGGCGGGGTTCGCTTCGTTCTCGAATTGGCGCGCGAGGAACCAACCGTGCTTCTCAGCCAGCTCGGCGGCCTTCTTGACCATGCCGGTGCCCCGCTCGGCCGCCGGTGTGAGAATGACCTTCGCGCCCAACATGCGCATGACCTTGCGGCGCTCGATCGAGAAGCTCTCGGCCATGACGGCGACGAACGGATAGCCCTTCGCGGCGCACACCATGGCGAGCGCAACACCGGTGTTGCCGGAGGTGGCTTCGACGACGGTCTGTCCGGGCTTCAGCGTGCCTTTGCGCTCGGCGTCTTCGATGATGCCGATGGCGAGACGGTCTTTGACCGAGCTCATCGGATTGAAGAACTCGCACTTCACGTACATCGTCACGTGCTTCGGGGCGAGCCGCTGGATTCGCACGATCGGCGTTTTGCCGATCGTTGCCAGAATGTTGTCGTAGATCATAATGTCCTTCGACGCTTGTTTTTGAAGGCCTGCCGGTCACAAGAAATAACCGCAGAGAATCTGCTAAGCGCTACGCGTTATAATCAGCAGTTCCGAACTCTCTAACCAGTATGCGGCACCCGTCGCCAATCGCCAACCGCGAAGCGCCTGCTCATGCGCTGCGCGCAACTGTCCTGCGGGTCGAGGCGACCCGCTATGTATAGCGGCGCTGTGCGCCGATTAAGAGCAAATCATGATCAGATTGCAGAAATTGCTGGCCGCCGCCGGGCTGGGGTCGCGCCGTAGCGTGGAGCAATGGATCCGGGACGGACGGGTCACCATCGGCGGCTGTGTTGCGCAGCTCGGTGATCGCGCCTCGCCCAAGGATGAGGTGTGTCTCGATGGGCGCAGGCTGGATCTGCAACCGGCACAGCTCACGTCGCGCGAGTTGCTGCTGTATCACAAGCCTCTCGGCGAGGTGACGACTCGCAGTGATCCGCAGGGTCGGCCGACGGTGTTCGAGAGGCTGCCGCAGCCTGGGAACGGCCGATGGATCACGGTGGGGCGCCTGGACGTCAATACGTCCGGGCTTCTGCTCTTTACCACGGATGGTGAGCTTGCTCACCGTCTCATGCACCCTTCGAGTGAGATCGAGCGCGAATATCTGGTGCGCGTCCGCGGACGCCCGCAACCCGGGACCCTCCGTCAGCTGCTCGAAGGCGTACAACTCGACGATGGTCTCGCGCGTTTCGACCGTGTTTCACAGGAGATCGGCGACGGTGCGCCTTCGGACGGGATCAACACGACGTTCCGCGTCGTACTCCACGAGGGCCGGAATCGGGAAGTGCGCCGGCTTTGGCACGCGGTGGGGTTGGAAGTGAGTCGGCTCCTTCGTGTTCGGTATGGGCCGATCGAGCTGCCTCGCGATCTGCGTCCCGGTGCCTCCCGGCTTGCCGATGCCGCCACCACCGAGAGGCTGGCGGCCGTTGCCGGGCCGCCGCGGGCGGCCAGTCCTCCCCCGCGGAAGCCTTGGCCGGGGTTTTGAGCAGCCTCGGCGGAGCCGCGGAGCCCGACCCTGTGGTGCGGGAGCGCTCCTGTGCGCACGAACGGCTCTGCTGCGTTATGGAGAACTGAGGAATTGCGAACGGCCGGGCCCAGAGTCGGAAGTCCGGGTGGCTCTCAGCCGATTGAGGGATACGTCCCGGACAGATTCCTTGCGATATTGGCTATATAGGCCCGATGCCGGGCGAATAAGGACCGATGATGCAGATTCTGGTCGATGCCGCCGATCCCATCGATGGTGGCCGGGAGCTGATGCTCCGGGTCGAGGGACTGGTCGAAGGCTCACTGGAACGCTTTCGCGAGCACATCGCCCGTGTGGAAGTCCACTTGAGCCAGCTGAGTCACCGGGAGGCGGGCGATCGCGATATGTGCTGCCGCATGGTGGCGTATGCGGGCGGCCTGAAGCCTATCGAAGTGGTTTATGCGGGCCTGACGCTCACGGAAGCCATTCACGCGGCCGCTGCTCAGCTGGAGCAGGCGGTTCATGCCGCGATCGGCCGACCCAGGCACAAGGACGAGCCGGCGGGTCCGGGGCATGCGGAGCCGGAGCTGGGGCATTAGCCCGATAGAACTGGGCATTAGCCGGACAGAAGAGGCCGGGGGATCGGGCGTCCTTGGGTGCTGAGGTCGAGCCAGCGTGGGTGGGGAGACGGTCGGCCGTTCGGCCGCCCGGGGTCCCGGCTAGCAATTTGCGCGCCACAATGCATTGACACCCTGCTCCCCGGAAATCAGAATACGCGGCTCGTTTTCGCGGAGGGGTACCCAAGCGGCCAACGGGAGCAGACTGTAAATCTGCCGGCTTACGCCTTCGAAGGTTCGAATCCTTCCCCCTCCACCACGAACGTTTGGCCGGGGTGGAGGCGAGAACGGACAGGCTCGAGGTCGGCGTGCGCGGTGCATCGGCGGGTGTAGTTCAATGGTAGAACCTCAGCCTTCCAAGCTGATGACGTGGGTTCGATTCCCACTACCCGCTCCAGGACAGTTTGACTTGGCTGACGTAGCTCAGTTGGTAGAGCACGTCCTTGGTAAGGACGAGGTCACCGGTTCAATCCCGGTCGTCAGCTCCAGTCCCTGACCGAGGGCCCCGGGCGAACGAGGCGGTTTGATAGTTCGATCTGATCGGCGCGCAGCGCGCTGACCCATTTGGGCTGGCCCAGTGGGGCTACGTGCTGCGGTCGTTTCGACCTGCAGGACAGTTGCGCGAAGCGCATAGAGAAGAGATACCTTCATGGCAAAAGAGAAATTCGAGCGCAGCAAGCCCCACGTGAACGTGGGGACGATTGGGCACGTTGACCACGGTAAGACGACGTTGACGGCGGCGCTGACGAAGGTGATGGCCGAGACGCACGGCGGGACGTTCATGGCGTACGACCAGATTGACAAGGCGCCGGAGGAGAAGGCGCGCGGGATCACGATCTCGACGGCGCACGTGGAGTATCAGAGCCCGGAGCGTCACTACGCGCACGTGGACTGCCCGGGGCACGCGGACTATGTGAAGAACATGATCACGGGTGCGGCGCAGATGGACGGAGCGATTCTGGTGGTATCGGCGGCGGACGGGCCGATGCCGCAGACGCGGGAGCACATTTTGTTGGCGCGCCAGGTGGGTGTGCCGTACATCGTGGTGTTCATGAACAAGGCGGACATGGTGGACGACAAGGAGCTGTTGGAGCTGGTGGAGATGGAGGTGCGGGAGCTGCTGTCGACGTACAAGTTCCCGGGGGACTCGACCCCGATCGTGGTGGGTTCGGCGCTGAAGGCGTTGGAAGGGGACAAGAGCGAGATTGGAGTGCCGGCGGTGGTGAAGCTGGTGGCGGAGATGGACAAGTACATCCCGGTGCCGAAGCGTGAGATCGACAAGCCGTTTCTGATGCCGGTGGAAGACGTATTTTCGATCTCGGGCCGTGGCACGGTGGTGACCGGGCGTATCGAGCGCGGGATTGTGAAGGTGAACGACGAGGTCGAGATCATCGGCTTGCGTCCGACGGTGAAGACGACGTGCACGGGCGTGGAGATGTTCCGCAAGCTGCTGGATGAGGGGCAGGCGGGAGACAACGTGGGGGTGCTGTTGCGCGGCACGAAGCGTGAGGAAGTGGAGCGGGGTCAGGTGCTGGCGAAGCCGGGCTCGATCACGCCGCACACGCAGTTTGAGGCGGAAGTGTACGTACTGACGAAGGAAGAGGGCGGACGTCACACGCCGTTTTTCAAAGGCTACCGGCCGCAGTTTTACTTCCGCACGACGGACGTGACGGGAGCGATCGAGCTGCCGGCGGGGACGGAGATGATCATGCC
>DASZVD010000480.1:0-27229 GCA_035547375.1 Steroidobacteraceae bacterium | reverse complement strand
CCTCTCTTCATGGCGATGTCCACCGCATCATTGGTCGACAACGCTACTCTTGCGTGGACCCCGTCGGTGTTGGTACGGGGTTTTGGGCTTTCCGCGGGATGGGTGGGTCCGCTGCTGGGTGCCCTGCTGATGTTCGCCGGCGGTGCCGGAATGCTCGCCGGCGGCCTCTTGAGTGACCGTGCCCGCACGCGCAAGTCCGGGGGCGGCCGCATTCCAGTCGCCCTGGTCGCCGCGCTGGCGACCATCCCCATTACCGCTCTCGTGACGAACTCCTCTGTGAATGGGGTGCTGACGGGAGTCACGTTGTATGTGCTCCTGGCGTGCATCAGCGAATCCGCCGGCACGCTCAGCCTCCTGGATGCGGTGCCGAACCACCGCCATGGACTGATTACAGCCGTGAGCTTTTTCCTGAACGTCGCCTTCGGTGCCGGCATCGGCCCGGTGGCGGTGGGCTGGGTCGCCGACCATTTCTCGCTCACCGGGCGTGCCTTGGCGACCGCAATCCTCTGCGTTGCCGGACCCGGCTTCGTGCTGGTGAGTGGATGGTTGTACCTGGCGCTGCGCATCGCCCGTAACAGTGCGCGTGGTCGTTCCATATCATCGCTGCGTGCCGCGCTCGACTGACGCAACGCCCATCCTTCGGTTATTGCCATGTCAGACACCCCTCATCCATCCGGTTCGAATTCATCACTCTGCACCGCGACGGCCAAAACGCTGCGCGTGGTGGATTCGCACACCTGCGGCCAACCGACTCGTGTGATCGTGGAGGGAGCGGGTATCGAGCCAGGCACCGCGCCGCAGGTCGCTCGAGCGCAGTTACGTGAGCAAGACTGGGTTCGTCGGACAGCCGTGCTCGAGCCCCGCGGCCATCGCTCCATGTTTGCGGCTGCCCTCATCCCCCCGAAGACGCCCATGGGGGAATATGGCGTGGTGTACATGGACGCCTACGGCTACCCCGACATGTGTGGGCACGCCACGATCGGTGTCGGCACCACTTTGTTCGAGGAAGGATTGATCCAGGCCAACGATCGCTCGAACGTCGAGTTTGGGCTCCTGACGCCCGCGGGCCGCGTGGATTTGCGGGCACACCTGCGCGCGGGCCGCGTCGAGACAATCGCCTTTCGCGCGCCACTCGCCTTTCATCTCGGCTCCCTGCAGATCCAGATCGGCGGCCACGCTCGAACCGTCGAGCTGTCGTACGGTGGACAGTGGTACGCTTTCATCGATCTCGAGGGCAGTGGCCGTCAGGTTGATCCAGAGGACATCGACGAGTTGGTCAAAATGGCCGCGCAGGCACGTGCTCGCATCGAGGCAGCCATGCCCTTCATCGATCCGCTCACCGGGCGGCCGCCGAGCCCGATCAACATTGTCTGGCTCGACAAACCCACCAGGCCCGCAGCGGATGGTCACAACGTGCCGGTATCGCCCGCGGGCTCTTTCGACCGCTCGCCGTGCGGAACGGCGACCTGCGCGCGCATGGCGACGTTGGTCGCGCACGGACAATTGGCAATTGGTCAGCGGTTCGTCAACGAGGGCTTACTCGGGACGCTGTACTCCGGCAGGGCGGTCAGTGCCGTGACCCACGCCGGGATTGCGGGAATCGTCCCGGAGGTCGAGGGGAGCGCGTGGATCACCGGTCGCGCGGTTCTCAGTGTCGATCCCCGCGATCCGTTACGCCGCGGCTATCTGGTAGGTGGCGGTCCGGCCGTGACCTGAGCTTCGAGCCTGCCGCCTCAGGGCTCGAGGTGAAAACTCAGACGGCACGCCCCCCGCTGGCGGATCTTCTGGCAGGCACTGCGCAATGAGGCCATGTCCTCGCCGATTACCCGGGCACACACCGCGGCCTGAATCCAACCCATTGGCATCAACAGCCGCGCGCCTCGGCCGTAGAAAAGACCGACATCCAGGAACGCCTGCGGCGGCTGTCCCTTCCAGGTGTTGGCCGGCGCGTGCACCAGCGCGATCTCGCCTTCCTCCGGATAGCTCGTCGCATTCTGCAGTGGCAGCGGCAAGAGCTCACGCACCGCCGGGGGCAGGCTGTCCGCCAGAATCAGGCAGGAGATCTCCGGCCCGGTCCACATGGCGTGGATCGCATCATACGCACCCGGAGCCGCCGCCAGACGGGCCAGGACCTCCGCCCAGCGCGGCGCCAGATCGTCCAGCAACAACACCCGGACATCCAGGCCGGAGCCTTCCTCGCGGATTCGTATGTGGCGTGTCATGAACGACCTGCGTGATCTCGAGCGCCTCGGTGCGCGTTGCGTGATTTTGCACACAACTCGATCAAAAAGTCACCCGCAGCGACTCCAGTCGGCACCGTAACAGCGCACGGCGAGCGGCTCCTGCGCCACCGCGGTGCCGCAAAACGTGGCATTCGCGCCACGTCCGCCGGCCACTTGCAATGGGCCGGATATGGGTGTACAGATATACCCATATTCACATGAAAATGCTGTACAGGCACCCATGAAGCGGCTCGCCGAGCGTATCACCCGGTCCTCGCCCAAGAGTTTTGGCATGTATGCCAAGGTTGCCCGCCTCGGGCCGCGTGCGGATCTGATTCACCTCGAGTTGGGTCAACCCGTTCACGACACCCCGGCGCACATCAAGGCCGCCACGATCGCGGCGCTCGAGTCGGGCCAGGTTCACTACAGCGACCTGGCTGGCATCGCACCGCTGCGAGCCGCGTTGGCACGCAAGTTACGCGACTTCAACGCGATTCAAGCCACGCCCGAGGATGTGCTGGTGACCAACGGTCTCACCCACGGCTCGTTTGCGGCCTTCATGGCCATCATCGATCCGGGCGATGAAGTCATTCTCCTCGACCCGTACTACCCCCAACACGTGGGCAAGATCGAGCTCGCCGGTGGGCGGGTCGTCACAGCGCCTTTGGATGCCGCACGGGGATTCGCCATCCGTGCCGATTGGGTCAGAAGTCGAATCACCGCCGCCACCCGGGCGATCGTCCTGGTCAATCCGTGCAATCCCACCGGGCGTGTCTACACGCTCGAGGAGCTGACCGACCTCGCCGCGCTGGCGATCGAGCACGACCTCGTTGTCATCGCCGACGAGGTCTATGAATACAACGTCTACGAAGGTCGACATGTGAGCATCGCCTCGCTCCCCGGCATGGCCGAGCGCACCATTTCCCTCTATGCGTTCACCAAGAGCCATGCGATGGATGGTTGGCGGCTTGGTTATGCGACGGCGGCTCCCGACATCCTCGCTGCCATGATGAAAGTGACGGCGAACGATGTAACCCACGTCAACACATTCATACAACACGGCGCACTGGCGGCCGTCACCGGCGATCCGGCGGTCCTGCGTCATATGGTCGAGGAAGAGAAGGCCAAGCGCGATTTTCTGGTGGCCGCGTTGAATGACATGAGAGGGATCGATTGTCCTCCTCCGCAGGGCTCGATCTACGCCTTTCCCGATATCCGCGGCAGCCGGATGACTTCACAGGCGTTGGCCGACCGTTTGCTCGAGGAGACCGGTGTCGTCGTGGAATCCGGCGCGTTCTACGGTGCTCAAGGCGAAGGGTATCTGCGGATCTGTTTCGGCTCGCAGGATCTGCCGACGCTGCGCGTGGCGATGGAGCGGCTCGAAGGATTCTTCGGCTCGAGTATCGAGCGGGCGCCGTGAGGCACGCAGCCAACGGCTGCGATTCAAGATATACCCATATTCACCTGTTCGTCATTCCATCAAAATCGAAATCAGCAATTCGGGGGCTCATCACCATGAACATCGAAACGCGGCGTTCGCTTCATAATGGTCCTATCCGGGCGAGGACCGGGCGCGAGCTCGCGCTCGCACTGATCGTGGGCGTGCTGGCGAGCAATACCTTCATGGCTACCGCCCGCGCCGATGACGATCCCAACGCGGTGGAGGAGGTGGTCGTGACGGCCCAGCGGCGCTCCGAGAACGTGCAGAGCGTTCCCGTCTCGATCGCCGTGTTCAGCAACCAGCAGCTCAGCGATTTGCGCATCGAGAGCACCCAGGATCTGGCCACCTACACACCCGGACTGTATGCCTCCACGAGCCAGTTCGGCGACCCGGTCTTCTCACTGCGCGGCGTCGGCATGAACAATGCCAACAATAATCAGAATCCCGCGGTGACCGAATACATCGACGAGGTCGCGATTCCCAGCGTAGCCATGCTCGGGTTCGATACGTTCGATCTCGAGCGCGTCGAGGTCTTGAAGGGCCCCCAGGGCGACCTGTACGGGCGCAATACTACCGGTGGCGCCATCAACTTCGTGTCGGCGAAGCCGATCCAGGATTTTTCATCCTCCATCGAGGCCGACGTCGGCAACTACAACCTCAAAGAGCTCGGCTTCGAGGTCGGTGGCGGTGTGACCGACACTCTGGCCCTGCGGCTCGCCGGCCACGCCATCTCTCGTGACGGCTGGCAGACCGACGTCGCGACCAACAACCTGGGCGGTTACACCGAATACCGCAACGCCGCCGTCGATCGCCAGGCGCTGCGGTTTTCGGCGCTCTGGACGCCGAGCGACAACTTCCGCGCGCTGTTCGTTGGCGATGCCACCTTCGATAACTCGCAGATACCCTCGTACCAGCCCCGCGGCTACCGCAATACCGATGGCACCTGCAAGGTCCCCCTGGTCGCCGGCTTCAATGGCGGAGTAGGGTGTCCGGTGTATGCGGTCCCGACTCCAAGCAGCGCTCCGGTAGCCGTCGCCTACGGCGGCAATGATCCTGACCTGGCGTTTGGCGCGAACAGCGCCTACGGCAACCGCAACAACTCGCACATCTATGGCGGCAGCCTGAAGCTCGAATGGAAGCTCGCCGGCATGCAGCTCACCTCCGTGACCGGGGCTCGCAAAATGGACCGCTCCTGGGGCAGCAGCAGCGGCTCCCCGTACGTCGATCAGGATCTGGGCGAGATCGAGCGGACCAAGACCTTCTCCGAAGAGCTGCGCCTGGGCTCGGTCGGTGACAGTCCGCTGCAGTGGCTGGTCGGCGGGTACTTCAGCCGCGACGACTTGAGCAACTACAACATGACCGATTTCGCTCAAAACTACGAAGTCGCGCCCCTCAATCCCACCCCGGTGTTCTTCAACACCTCCACCGCTCAGGTGAATCGCACCGAAGCCGCGTTCGCCCACATCGAATATGCCTTCAATAGCCAGTGGAAGGCGATCGTGGGTATCCGTGACACTCACGAGACCGTGAATTACACCTATGCGAGCGTCGTGACCGCGGATTTCCCGCCGGAATATGAGCTGACGCCCGTGCCGTACGATCATGCGACCCTGTCCTCGAACGGTGTCTCCGGAAAGGTCGGGCTCAACTACACGCCAACGAAGGATATGTTGTTCTATGTCAGCGTGAGTGACGGCTACAAGGCCGGCGGCTTTCCCGGCGACATCGCCTTCCTGCCTTATCCGGCCACCGAGCCCGCGAGCGCGTATCTGCCCTCCTATGGACCGGAAAAGCTCTACGCCTACGAGCTCGGTATGAAATCGACGCTGCTCGACAGCTCCCTGCAGTTGAACAGCTCGGTTTACTACTACGACTGGCGCAACTTCCAGGCCTCGACGGAGATTCCCTACGGCACTCCGCCAAATGTGATCGAGGTCTTCTCGCTCGGCAACGCGGGAAATGCGCGCATCTACGGCCTGGATACCGACCTCACCTGGAAGTTGACCCGCGAGCTGTCCATGCGTGGTGGCATCAGCCTGCTGCATGCCGAGATCATCAGCGGTACCTACCAGGGCGACCAGCCGGTACAATCCCCGCATGTGTCGGGCAATGTGACCGTGCGCTGGCAGGCGGCGGCACCGGTGGCGGGCGTGCAGCCGTTCGCGCAGGCCGATTTCAACTACCGGTCGGCGGTCTATTTCACGCTTCCCAATGTCGCCGCGGATAGTCAGGGCGCGTATGGCCTGCTGGGCCTGATGGCGGGGTTGTATTCGGCCGATAAAAAGTGGGAATACTCCGCGTGGGCGCGCAACGTCACCAACAAGGCCTACATCGTTGACGCCTATGGCGCGGGCTCCACCTTCCTGCCGGACCGGCATCTGGAGGCGGAGCCGCGGACGTTCGGGCTGACCGTACGCTACATGTATTGAGGTTGAACCATGTGGTCACGTCGCCTTGCCCTGACAGCTCTGGGGACAGTCCCGGTCGCCGCCTCGTTCGCCACTCCCGCGGGTGCGACGGCCGCCTCCGCCGGGCATACCCAGCGGCACATGGCCGGAAGCCTCGATCTGGACCAGTTGCCTGTGGTGGACTCCCACATGCATCCGATCGGGCGCAAACTGATCTCCCAGGCCTACGCCGGGCTCATGGCCGATTTCGTCAAGGTACTGGTCCCTCGGGGGGAGTATCCGGGTAAGTCAGAGCTGCTCGCGCACACGCGTGCCGGGGTGAACGATCTCGTCATGACGGCCCCACGCCGGACCGCGTATTTCAATTACATGGCTCGCACCTACGGTGTTGCCCCCACGATCGAGGGGTTTGATTCGGTCGTGTCCCGACACATCGGGTCGGATTCCGAGTTCCAGAGCTACGTCAAGACAGTTTTCGATCGAGAGCGCATTGCCACGGTGGTTCTACAGGCAGCCGAGCCCGCACCCACGCCGCCTGCGACCCTCATTCCAGCGGATCGCTACGTTTGGACGACGGTCATCTCTGAAATGACCCGCCTACGTTGGATCATGGCCCAGGGATTGACCTCCCTGTCCGACATCATCGCCGCGATCGATCGTATCCTGGTGTCCGCAGTCGAGCGTGGCGCCCGCGGCTTCAAGAACATGTCGGCTTACTATCGGACCTTGGGGCTGACACGGCCCAGCCCATCCGAGGCGGAAGCCGCATTGAAGCGGGTCCTGAAAGTCGCGCCGCATTCGGACCCCGCGGAAGCCCCGGGGCCGATGGATCCCAACCCGACGTTCGCCGACCGGGCTGATGATGCAGCGCTGACCACACTCGAGGACTACCTTTTCCGGCATATTTATATAAAAGCCGGTCAACTGCAGCGCCCCATCATCATTCATTCAGCCGTGGCGCTGCACCCCGGATTGCGCGCTGACTATAATGACCCGCACCCGCTCTATAACATTTTCGTCGATCCCGAAATTCAGCGCGCCGAGACCCGGTTCGTCATCATCCATGCGGGCTATCCTGATACCAAGCTGATCGCGGCGTTCATCAGTCAGTTTCCAAACGTTTATACCGACGTGTCGTTCTACTCCAAGTACCCTGGCGCGTTGCTACAGGTTTATCGCGATCTGCTGGCACTGGGTCCATCGGACCGGATCATGCACGGCAGTGACGCGAATTCCGTGCCGGAGGAGATCGGCTGCTGTGCCTGGAACTCTCGCGCGGTGCTGGCGAAAGTGCTGACGGAATATCTGAATTTCGGTTGGACCCAGGGCGACATCAACAAGATGGCCGAGGACGTCCTCCATCGTACCGCCCGTACGGTGTTTGGCATCCAAGCATGAGTGCCGGGCAATTCGGGATGATTCGTGAACGCCACCCGACGCTGCGCGCCGCGAGCGTGTCGCGGAAGTTGTGCACTTGGCATGTGGTGGCGCTTGCGGTACTGGCGGTTCTGCCCGGCCAGGGTTCTGCCACGGTTCCTGCGGATCTGCCCGCGGCCATCTATTCCGATCCCCCAGCCGATCCGGCGCATCCGGCCTCCGGCAGGGGCGTTCAGTTCCGCAGCCACGGCTCTTTGTTGAACGCGCAACTCTACCAGCCCCCCGGCGACGGCCCACATCCCACCGTGATATTGCTCCACGGCCTGCCGGGAAATGAGCAGAATCTCGACCTGGCCCAGGTCATGCGTCGGGCGGGATGGACGGTCATCACCTTTCATTTTCGGGGATCCTGGGGTTCGGGCGGTCGTTTCACCCTGTCGAATTGCATCGAGGATGTGGAGGAACTGCTGCGCCAACTGGGACAAGCGGACCTGGCCCGCGCCTGGGGAGTCGATCCCAAGCACCTGGTTTTGATCGGGCACAGCTTTGGGGGCGACGTTGCGGCTCTCGTGGCGAGCCGGACACCTGGGCTGCTCGGCACCGTGCTCCTGGCGCCGTGGGATGTCAGCTCCACACGCAAGGCGTGGCAGAAGGTTCCCACGGAACAACGGGACAGGCTTGCCACGAAGTTCTTTTTTGATGCCAATGGCCGCCTCGCGGGCGTCGATCCGCAATCGCTCGGCGAGGACGTCATGAGAAGCAGCGCCAGGCTCGATCTGGCTCGGTGCGCTCCTGCGCTGACCGGCCATACAATGTTGGTCGTGACGGCTTTGCACGACGACCCGGGCGACCAGGCGCTGGAATTATTGGCAGAACTGCGTGCGCGGAACGCCCCGCACCTGTCATCGATCCAGCTCGACAGCGATCACGGGTTCAACGATCACCGTGTCGCGCTGGAGGCTGTCGTGCTTCGTTGGCTGGGCACCCTGGATGGAGCGCCTGCCGCGCTCTGAAGCCGCATGGAATCCATCCAACTTCGCCGGACCGCGAAGGCTGTCCAAACTATCTCAGCAAGCCCCACCTCCAGCGGCGGCCTGCGGAACCTGTGGCAAACGATTTCCCCGATTCGCCACACCCATCGTCCGCTCGAGGACGCCCTCGATTGCGAAATCGCCATAGTCGGCGGCGGCCTTGCCGGGACGTCACTGGCCTATCATCTCGCCTCGAAGGGCACAGGCGTTGTCCTGTTGGAGGCAGCCGAGCTGGGTCACGGAGCATCGAGCCGGGCCGCGGGTATCATCGCGCCTCAGCTCACTCGCCACACACCGGCCTCAGTCAAACGGGCACTCGGCGCCGAGCCGGGCGAGCGCTTTCTGCGCGTGTTCGCCGAGTCCGGCCACTATCTGTTCGATCTGATACGAAGGACCGGGATCGAATGCTCCGCCAGTCAACAGGGATTTCTCTCTCCCGTTCGTGGTGCGGCCGGGGCTGCACGGCTGGCCCGATCAGTCGAGCAGTGGCAGTCGCTGCGCTCCGACCTGGAGCTCCTCGATGCCCGCCGGACACGTTTCCTGTCAGGGTGCGCCGGCTACGATGCCGCGGTGCTCGATCGCAGCGGTGGCAGCCTCGACCCGCTCGCACTGACGCAAGGCTTGGGCCAGCTTGCCGCGGCTGCCGGGGCGCAGCTGTTTACCAACAGTCCCGTTGTCGAGATCGCAGGCTCGGGAGATCGGTGGCAACTGCGCACCCCGCGAGGGCAGGTGACCGCCAGACGTGTCGTGTTATGTGCCCATCTCGGCAACGCGGAATTGGATCACAGGCTGCGCGGCACCGTCATGCCCCTGCCCGTATTCCAAGTCGCCACCCCGCGCCTCGACGCATCGCTACGCTCGAACATACTCCCTGAAGGACAGGCGCTCACCGACCAGGAGGCCGACGTCTTCAGTATCCGGTATGCCGATGAGGGGCGATTGATCACCGCCTATCCCGCCCCTTTCGGTACCAGCCTCGAAGTCGTCGAGGCCGCCGTCAACAGCCGCCTGAAGAGCGCCATACCGGGCTTCACTAACACATCCCTGGAGTTCATGTGGCACGGTATCGCGCTCGTCAATAGCACCTTGCTGCCCAGAATCGTCCAACTCCAGGACGGCCTGCTGGCCGTCCAGGCCTGCAATGGCCGCGGAATCGGCTTGAATGTCATCCTCGGCCGCGAGCTCGCGGATTGGCTGTCGAGCTTCGGCAGTCACGAGATCGGCATACCGCTCGAGCGCCCTCGCAAGATCCTCGGCTTCTGGATCGCCAAACATCTCCCACGCCTCGTGACCCTGATCGGCCGCTGGCAGCGGCGCTGGGCGGGATCACGGCCGTAACCATGAGGTCGTCAGCCCAGGGCGCCACTTGGCGCCAGCGCACGATTTCCTGTGCGTCGATCACCGGAGATCACCGGAGCTCCGCGAGCCTGGCGGCGCTGATCGGATCGAAGCGGATATTCCAGCGCCGGTCTCTGGCGGTTTGATCGGCGATAGGGGTTCCGAGCTCGAGCGGCTGATGAACCGACAGATCCGATTTTCCTCTGGCCCAGCCGAAAACTTCGCCTGCCAGCGTGTCGCACTGCAGGTGCTGAAGCAGGAAGCCAAGGCGTTGGGCAGTAGGGATCTGGCCCAGGGCGTCGAGCGCAATAACCAACTCGCCTGCGGCAATGTCCGAGGATAAATCCCGGGCAATGCGGGCGACGGCTTCGAGGCCGCCCACGACAGTCTGGTGACGCATCAGGTCCAGTAGCGTCGCGGCCCTCGTGCTGACGCGCCAGGGCGCGGCGCCATTTCGAACAATCGTCGTGGGCGTCCCTGCAATCTGCGCCTTCGCAAAAAATACGACGCGAAGCCGGCCAGGCGTCAGCGGCGCTCGGGGTTTTGACAGCATGACTTGGGTATCCTGGCGCGCGTAGTGGCTCGAACCCCAATGGCGCGCCGCGGACAGGAGCGCCACGTAGTAACTCGGATCGATTCGCTGCAGGCAATCGTTGATCCACCAGTTCACGGGAGGGGCGCCGAAGCTTGAGTGCTCCGGCGGTACGATCAGGTATCCCGGCGGGCGGCGCGTGACCGGGACGATCCGGCCCCGCTTAGCGAGCCGATGGAGGGCAAGGCGGAGCGCAGGTGATGCCGGCTGCCGTCCAGTTTCCCGAGCTAGTTCGTCCGGCTCGAAGAAGTATCGAGCACCGGCTTGAAGGCGATTGAGCGCAGCGTCGGAGCTGCGCGCCGGATTCGAGGTGCTTCGGGAGATCGGCATGGAATTCTTCGATCTATAAACGTTTTCATAATTTATCGTTAAACGATATCTTACGAAATCATTTATAGATCGGGATCTTTAACTCATTGATATTTGAGACCCATATTATTCCAGCAACGAGGTGCAGCACCGTATCGCCATCCGAGCGTCGCGAGGCGCATTCGGAGTTCCATGCTTGCGGCACGGGAGGTCAGTCGCGCGAGGTTCCGTCGACCTGAAGCGTTCCATGACACCTGGGATATCGCGTACACCAAAGGAAGTCTTTCCCCGTATGCGGACCGCGTCTCGCAGTACGACGCGTCATCGCCGATCCGCACTTGGGGCACCGGTCCCCCTAAGGCACGGCACGTCGAGACTAGCCAATTGCGCCCAGGATGAGCACGCTACGCCGCGCCATGGTGGAGAACAAACAATTGCTAAAACTCTGCAATTCGCCACCTCGGACTCCTGCTCGCCCGGCTCAGTCTCCTCGTCCCTCCTCTCAAAAGCCGCGGCGAGAGGGTAATGGACTCGATCACCAACGGCAGCTCCAGTAAAGGCATCGGGATGCCGGCCCAATGGTTGCGCAGCTGCGCGCCCCCACCGTAGTCCCTCGCGCACATGCGCAAGTGGGTCAGCTTGCACTTCGCGATTGCGTGCCTCAATCGAGTCAGCACTGTCAGACATGCCGCCGGCCGAGCGCGCCACGCCAGCCACGGGTTGGCCGAAATCCGTGTGTTTCGTTCGCGCCCAGGGAGTGGCCTCGTAGACCTTCTGCCAATGCAACCGCCGCCTCGCGTGTCACTGGGCTGCGAACTACGGCCAGCGGCGGCTACGGACCGAGCAGCACCGCGGGGACTACGGCAACACCATCCTGCCGTCGGTATGCATGCTTGCCGGTGGTGATGACCACCATGTCCTTTAGGGTGGTGCCGAGCTGTTCATGGAGCCACAGGAGATGGCGGACGTCCGCGTCCGTTACTTCTGCGCTCGCCTTCACCTCGAGAGCGAGGATGCGCTGATCGCTTGTCTCGAGGATGAGATCGATCTCATGCCGCCCGTCGTAGGTGCGGCAGTGGTAAAGGTTTGCCTCGGCGGCCTGCGCATAGACGCGCACTGACTGGGTGACGAGCGCCTCGAACATCTGTCCAAGAAGTGTTCCATCTCGCGGCTGGGCATCCGTCGGCGCGATCTTTACGAGTTCGGCGCCCGCGGCAATGCCGCTCAGCAAGGCACCTGCATCCACTCCGAGCAGTCGTGCGGCCAGCGCGGGTTCGACCAGGTGGTGCTTCGGAGCCTGGGTGAGACGCGTCAGGCGATTCTTTGTCGGTGCCCAACCGGGGACCTGATCGAGTATCCACAATTGCTCGAGTACATTGCGATAGGCAATGACCGTCGTCTTCGCTGGGACGTCCTCGGTCCCCGCCGAGGCGGCGTTCCGAATCTTCTCGAGCGATGTGGTGGTGCTTGTGGCCGCTGCGAATGCTGCCATCCAGCGGCGCAGCGTCTGCGGTCGCCGAACCGGGTATCCTTGTTCTTCGAAGTCCCGATCAACGATCCGGTCGATGTAGCCATCGAGCTGAGCGCGCAGCGCCCGGCCCGAGAGTCGCCGGATTCCCGGAAAGCCAGAGGCAACGATTTCGTGGACGTAGTCAGCGAGACCGAGGTCTGTGCGACCCTCGGGCTTCCCCAATACGCCTCCAAGCAAGGCGGTGAGGCTGACGGTCGGCTTGCCCAAACCCCGCTCGGCCAGACTGAGCGGACGCATGCGGACTCGCACGATTCGGCCTGCCCCAGAATGGTGTGGCGGCCTAACGGGGGTCGCCGAGCCTGCTAGGAGAAACCGGCCCGGCGCCGGGTCCTTATCGACTGCGGCGCGCACGGCGTCCCAAACCGCGGGTACGTGCTGCCACTCATCAAGCAATACTGGTGGCGGATCGCCAAGCAACACCGTCGGGTCGGCAGCTGCTATGGCCCTGACCGCCTGGATATCAAGGCGATGCACGGTGGCGGCGCGGCGCTCGGCCGTTGCGGTTTTGCCCACCGCCTTAGGTCCCTCTATGGCGACGGCAGCAAGCTCTCGGAGGAGTTCGTCGAGCTCGGCATCGACGATCCGGTGCGTGTAATCGGTCATGAGAGAGTGCGCGCTCCAGGATACCGAACAACCGCCGTCTACGCTACCATTAAACCGAACTCTACGCTACTCTATAGCTATGTTTTGCCATACCATTTCACCAGCTGCCTCGCTCAGCTGGCTGAGCGAGGTCCGCATCGCGTTCCTCAGCATCGTCAGTGGATTGATCGATGGTGGCCGCGGGTGCGATTGTCCGCCCCCTATTCGGCAACCGAACGTGATCGCTTATCGCGTCACAAAGAAACATTGCCCCGCGCCGCGAGCCGGACCAGCGCAGGCCGCAACGCGAGCGCTGCTGCGGCACCCCCGGCCATCACTCCCGCAATGCTGGCGAACGTACTCGTGTACCCGATGGAGTCGACCCATTTCCCGGTCACACCCGAAAGATATCCCCCAACACCCAGGGTGAGCAGATACCAGGCTCCCATCGTTACCGAAGCGTATCCGGCTGGAGCGGCGCGGGATACGAAGCCGTACGTAGACGTCCATGCCACGATCTCACCAAGCCCCAGCAGAGCGACTCCGAGTATCGGCATCCACAGTGGCGCTGCCGCCCCGTGCGCGGACAGCAGGCCGGCGATGTACATCAGCCCATTGCCCAGCGCCGCATTGGCAAGGGCAAAAAAGTACTTCTGCACGATGTCGATCTGAATATTGCGTGCGGAGAGGCGAATCCACAGTGCAGCGATCGCGGGTGCGAGCAGGATCACCACGGCGGAGTTGATGGAGGAGAACCAGGCGACGGGGACCACGAAACCGCCCAAAGAGCGGTCGACCGAACGCTCGATGAACAGCGACCAGCTCCCGAACATCTGGAACCAACCCGTGCTGAATACACACAGCAGCGCGGCCAGTACCAACACCATGGCGATGCGCCTGGCATTCTCACCTGGAGGGGAGGGCGGCGCACGTGGGGCGCTCGCGCCTGGGGAATTCCCTACGGCCCCCTTCGCTCCGATCCCGCCGAGCCAGCGGGGGCCCAGCAGCAGATACAGACTTAGGGAAATGGCCATACCAACCGCGGCTACGCCGAAGCCGTACGGCCATCCGTAATGCTCCGAGGCCACGCCGACGAGAAAGCCTGACGCCATTGCGCCAACGGAAATTCCGAGATAGTAGTAGGCGAACGCTCCGTCGCGGCGCGGATCGTCCGGACGGAAAGTCTCGCCGCAAAGAACGACGAGGGTTGATTTCATCAAAGCGTTGCCGACGATCAGGAAAAACAGCGCCGCGTAGAATCCGAGCGTGCTGGCCGTGTAGGCCTCGCGCAGCCAGCCGATGCCATGCAGCCGATCGAGGGATGCGCCGTGCTGCGCAATCGCTGCCGAAATGTCCGGTCGGTCGCCGATCTGGCCCAATGGTACACCGAGCGAGCGCAACGCCTCGGCCAATGGCGCGTGATGCCAGATGCCGAGAAGTGTGGGCAGGTAGCCCGGGGATGCGGTGAGCATCTGCCCGATCAACATAACACTTGCCCCGAGCGTGACGGCGCGCCGGCGACCGAGCACTCGATCTGCAAGATACCCCCCGAATGCCGGGAAGGCGTACATCGCGCCGGAGTACGCTCCGACGAGTGTCAGCGCCTGTGTGGAAGACCATCCAAAGCCGCCCTGTGCCACATCGCCTGTCAGGAATAGCGCGAGAATGGCCAGCATGCCGTAGAAGCTGAACCGTTCCCAGAACTCGATGCCGATGATGAGCCAGGCCCCGCGGGGATAGCCGAGCCAGCCGGGCAGCGGGTCACCCGCGCCCGCCGCCTGCGCGGAGAGGGGATTTGACGGTCCTCGTACAGCCTGCGTATTCACAGTATCCAGATCCGACCTAACTGGATTAGCCGGCTGGGTCCGAGGCGCGCCCAGCGGTACGGGCGAGCCGTGCAGCCTCCCTGGTGAGTGCGGTCCGATCGATCTTGTGGGTCCCCGACACGGGCATTCGCTCACGGAACTCCACGAAACGCGGATGCGCGTAGGCCGGTCCATTTCCCAACGCGTACTTCTTGATCTCCTCCACCGTGGGATGCGTGCTAGGTCGTGCCACGATGAACGCTACGGGGATCTGTCCCTTGATGTCATCAGGAGCGGCCACGACGATCGCTTGCGCCACGGCGGGATGACGCTCGAGGAGTTTTTCCACCTCTCCCGGATAGATGTTCTCTCCCCCGCAGACAAACATGTCGTCACTGCGCCCCACGAAATAGAAGAAACCGTTGGCATCGCGACGCATGATATCGCCGGTGAGGTACCAGCCATCCCGCATCTTCTCGGCCGTGAGCTTCGGTAGGTTCAGGTAACCGTGCATGAGCGCAGGCGTGCGCAGGGCCAGCACACCTTGGTCGGACGAAGGACCGTCGACCAGGCGGGCCTCCGTGCCAGGAGACGGATACCCGAGCGACAGTGGCGGCGTCGGCAGCCCGTCCGGATGGACTCCGAAGGTTGCGGGACCCGCTTCGGTCGTGCCGAATCCGTTGGAGACCGCCGCGTTCGGAAAGAGGCGCTCGATCTGCGCGAGCAGCGCATCAGTCAGCGGCGCCGAGCCGATCAGGATGGTGTGCACGCTACTCAGATCGAGCTGGGAGATCAACTCTGTCTCGCGCACCATCAGCGCGAACATGGTTGGAATACCGGACAACACCGTACAGCGATAACTCGCCACGGCTCTCAGGTAGGGGGCCGCGTCGAACCGCGGCAACGAGTAAATCGTGACGCGGTTGCTGAGCGCGACGGTTGAGAAGTACAGGCCGTTCATATGATAGAGCGGCGCGACGACGAGTGTACGTTCGGCGGGGGTGCTGTCGGTGAGCAACTCGGCGTATCGCGTCAGCGGCCAGAGCTGGCCGCGGTGGTTGAGCGGCACGCCCTTCGGCAGGCCCGTGGAGCCTGAGGTGTAGAGAATCTCCGCCAGATCCTCGTCGCCGGGGATGAATGTATCCAGGGGACCCGGGTCGAGAAAGTCCCCAAATTCCCGGCCGCCGTTCGCATCGAACGAGACAATGGGCACGCCGGCGGGCACCTGCGCCGCGCGCCGCTCATCCACGAACGCTAGCCTGATCTCGCTGTCACGGAAGATGTGCGCGATAGTCTGAGGAGCAAGCTTGAAATTCACCGGCACGGCTACGGCGCCCATACGCATGACGCCGAGATACGTGACCATGAATTCCAGTCGATTCTCAGCAAGAATGCCTACGCGCTGGCCGACGCGAATGCCGCGGCGAATCAGTCCGCGTGCCAGCGCGACAATGCGCTGATCCAACTCAACGGCGGTCACCTGTACTGGTTTGTCGGAATCACGGAGGTCGACGTAAGCCAGACGTCCGCCCAGTGCGGGCAGGCGCAGGATGTCGCCCAGGTTGCGAAATTCGCTCATGGTGGCGTGGCTCGCCTCACGGCTGCAACACAACCTTGCCGAAGACTTCGCGCTCTTCGAGCAGGCGCTCGCCTTCCGCCGCCGCCTCGAGCGGCAGCACCCGGTCAATGACGGGATCGAGGCGGCCGGTGGCCACGAGCTCGAGCAGAGTGCTCAGATCTTCCTTCATCCAGCCATCGGAGCCGATGAGGGTCTGCTCATACGTCCACCAGTAACGCGCATCCAGGTGCAGGTCGAAGCCAGCCGTCGCCCCGCAGCACAGAATACGGCCGCCAAGCTTCACGCATCTCTGAGTGTCGACCAGGGTGTCTCCCCCGGTGAAGTTGACAGCGACGTCGACGCCACCTGAGCCGGTAACCCTGGGCTTTCCATAAAATTCCTTGACTGCATCCAGAAACGTTCGCTCGCGATAGTTGACGACATGATCGGCACCCAGCTCACGCAGTCGTTGCAGCTTGGGCGCACTGCTCGCGCACGCAACCACTTCCGCGCCAACGAGCTTTGCGAGCTGCACGCAGGCAACACCTACGCCTCCACTGGCTCCGAGGATCAGAACGCGCTCGCCGGCTCGCAGGCCGCCGCGAGTGAACAGCATGCGGTGCGCGGTGCCGTAGGCCAGCGGCAGGGCAGCCGCCTGTTCGAAAGTCACTGCCTGAGGGATCTCGATGAGCATCGACTGTGCCACCGCGATCTGCTCCGCCCGGCCTCCGGGAAGCGTTTCGCCAAGCATGCCGAAGCGCTCACTCTCACGGAGCACAGGGTCCACGAGGACGCGCTTGCCGACCCAGGCCGGGTCGGCATCGGGTCCCACGGCAACAGCGGTGCCGGCTATGTCCGAACCGGTAATCACCGGCAGGTTGATTCGCACGCCGGGCATGCCGCGGCGCGTGAAGATGTCGTGATAGTTGACGGACGTCGCGCCGACCTCGAGAAGAACCTCGCCCGCGCCGGGCCGAGGGTTGGGAACGTCGCGCATCTCCAAGGTGTCCCGGCCTCCGTGCGCGGTGGTCAACATTGCTCGCATGATCCGTCCCTCGTCAGCCTGGCTGCGTACCGTAGCAACCACGGCCCACCGCGATCAGCCGGCCGGTGCCATCTTCCACGTCGATGTCGACTACCCCGACCGTCTTCCCCGCTTTGCGCACCCGCGCGCGCGCAACGAGATCGGCATTGAGCGCAGGGCGCAGGTAGTCGACGCGGAAATTGATGGTCGGCACGCCTTTGCCAATGACGCCGATCAGGGCGAAATCGCCCGCAATGTCGATGAGACTGGCAATCACGCCGCCGTGGAACTGGCCTGTACCGGGCGAGCGCTCGACGCGGGGAGAGAATGCGCAGCCGACGGTGACGCTCTGCGCCGCCGGGTCGAAGGCCACCAGGGTGAGCCCCAGGAGCTGATGAAAGGGACTCTCCTGCAGCAGCGCGGCGAGTTCCTCGCGGGTTACGGAATTCCCGCTTTGGGGGTCTGATCGTGGGACGGTCATAAGCACATATCGCGGAATTGTTTGCGCTTCCGGGTGGAACGATTAAATCCTATCCGCCAAGCGTGGGTCATCCGATCCGACGCATGAATATTGCGATCGGACGGGCACTCCTCCGGCGCAAGACAGACTTCGCGGGCGCCCATGGCCTCGAGGGCGGGTACCGTGCAGACTCCGAATATCGTGTTGAAGAGCAAGCTCGCGTGAGTGCAGCGGGAAACATCGTCAGGGGAATCGACCATCTCATCGTGATGGTCGGTGATCTGGATCGCTCGGAACGGACCTGGCGGGAGCTGGGATTTCACACCACTCCGCGCGGCTTTCACCAGAGCGGCGGCACAGCGAACCACCTCATCATGCTCGATCAAACTTACATCGAGCTGTTGGGTCTGGCGGAGGCCTCCGCCGATTCTCCTTATCGTCAGACGATGCTGGAGAATCCGGGACTGGCGGGCCTGGCGCTGCGCGGATCCGCGGCGGCGACGTACGAGTACTGGCTTGCGCAGGGTCTGAAACCCGCGCCGCCGGAGGGTCTTGCCAGGGGAGTCGAGATCGCCGGACGCCCCGAAGTGGCCCGCTTCGGGCTCACGAAGTTGCCCGGTTCGAGCGAGTTGCCGTTTCTGCTGTTCTGCTGCGATCAGCTTACGCCACAGTTCGTGTGGCAGGCGGATGCGCCGCCGCATCCCAACGGGGCCCGCAATCTGCGGGAACTCGTCATCGTCGTCGATGACGCACAGGCACCGTCCTCTTTCGGGCGCGTGACCGGGCGCTCCATCGCCACCGGCGCAGACGAAGCCAGTCTCGCGCTCGGCGAGTCTCGTGTCACCTTTCTCTCACCGGCGGCGTTTCTGCGGCGGTTCGGTTCCGATGCCGGCTTCAGGATCGGCAAGCGGCCGGTGCTCGCCGCTGTCGTTCTCGGCTCCACCGACATGGCCCGCGCGCGGCGGTTCGGCTCGGATGCGGGCTTTCGTGTTCGCGACACGAGCTCTGGAGGATTCGCGGTCCATGTTCCTCCTGAAGGAGTGGTGATCGAATGGACGCCAGCCTGAACGAAGTGCGCCACTTCGAGCGTGATGCGCGGCCGGAGGCAGCCGGGCATCAGTTCATCGTGGCTCGCCAGTCCATCGTAGGCATGCTCCAGGACGAATGCGAGCGTGTGTGCGGCGAGATGCTCGATTCGGCGGTGCGCTCCACCAGCAACAGGGTGCCGGAGCCCGACTGGACGGCCGCCAGTGTGCGTCACTACCTGCGCCTGGCCGAGGGAGAGGGCTACTGGGATTTCTACAGGCCCTGGACGGGCCTGATGTTGTCCGTCACAGATGCGACATACCACAGCGATACCTGGGTGAACGTGGAGGGCACGGGTTACTTCAAGCTGCGTATTCTCCTATCCGGCACGCTGCGGGACCGATCGGGGGAAATCATCGCCAGAGCGCCGGACGCGCTCCTTTACGTCTCTCCCGGAGCGAGCCGCGAGGGTTACTCCGTTGACTCGGGCGAGCCGACCCGGATGATCGTCCTGCACTGTCGCCCGCAGTTGCTGACTCATGTGCTCGGCCTGAGCCCGGGTGATGTTCCGCCGCCGCTGGGCTCTTTGTTTGCCTCGAATCGTGGTACCACGCGCGAGCGGATGACGGCGGGTCCGGATGTGATCCAGGCGGCGCGGCGTATCATGGAATCGCGCCATAAGCTCTCACGGGCGTTGCGCGACCGGCATCTGCAGACTCTGAGCATGGAGCTGTTGCTCCAGGTGCTCGGCATCCTCGAGAGTCGCACGCTCGTGTCGGGTGGCCCCACGATCAGCACTCGTGAGGCCGCGCTCATCTATCAGGCGCGCGACTACCTCACGCGGCACTATGCCAATCCGCCTAACATCGCCGAGTTGGCGCGCCGGATCGGCCTCAACCAGACGAAACTCAAACAGACCTTCCGGCAGATGCTGGGCGTCACGATCTACGAGTACATCCTGCGCTTGCGCATGGAGCGCGCGGCACAGATGCTGACGACGGGCGACTATGACATCACGCAGGTCGCCTACGCAGTCGGTTACGAATACCCGGCCAACTTCACGGCCGCTTTCAAACGCCACTTTGGCCAGCTGCCGCGCCATTGGAAGCGCCGACAGCTCGTCCCGGAGAGCCCGATTCAATGAGACTGGACACCTTTCCTGCCCAGGAGCCTGCGCGCCCCTGGGCTCGCATCCTGCGCGCAGCCCTTGGGAGCACCTTGGCGGTAACGGCATGGAACGTATCGCTGGCGACGGACCAGCCTCGCCTGACGGTCACTCCCGCGGCGGGTCTCGTCGATGCACCGTTTCATGTTGTGCTCGAAGGGGTTCTGCCGGGTTCGCGCGTGCAGATCAGTGCTGCCCGGTCCGATGTGAGCGGACGCACCTGGACTGCGGTAGGCGATTACTACGTAGATGCGGACGGAAAAGTTGACATCGACAGCTCTCCTTCTCTCGGCGGAAGCTATGACGGTGTGAGCGCGCACGGTCTGTGGTGCTCCGCCATACCCGTCGCACCCGATCGGCTGAGTGCCTATCTCGCACAGCTCCCGCAACATCCCGAGCTCGGTACGTCGCCGAAGTTGGATCTGAAAGCTGTCTACAAGGTGACCCTGACGGCCAGTATCGATGGCAAGAGCATTGCCACCGCGACGGCCACTCGCACTTATGCGGCCGGCATCGTGCCGGAGGAAGTCAATACTGCAGACGGGGTGCGCGGACTGTTTTTCCCGCCGGCACGCAATTCGACTCCCGGGATCCCCATCGTTGTGGTAGCCGGCTCCGGCGGTGGCCTGCCGGACGACCAGGCCGCTCTTCTCGCCAGTCATGGCCACCCGGCGTTGGCACAAGGGATCTTCAGCTACAAGGATTTGCCGAAGACGCTGCGCGCCATTCCGCTCGAGACCTTCCGTGCGGGTGCGCATTGGCTGGAGAAGCGCACGGGTGCCAGGAAGGTGGCCATCATGGGCACGTCGAGGGGATCCGAAGCCGCAGGACTCGCCGCGAGCTATTTCCCCGGGGATTTCTCCGAGGCAGTGGTCTTCGTCCCCTCGCATTTGAGCAATGGCGCGTACGATCTCAGCATCAAGGAGGTCGTGGCTGCCTGGACGTTTGCGGGCAAGCCCCTGCCGGCCGATCATGGCGAGACCGATTCCAACAATGCCGATGCCGCGACGCACTCCGATCAGCCGCCGGGCTTCATCGGCACGCCGTTTTACCTCGGGACCTGGAGCGACCCGGCGGTCTCGGCCCGATTCGGCATTCCCTTCGAGAGGATGAGCGGGCCGGTGCTGGCCCTGGGGGCCGGTGCCGACCAGATGTGGCCCTCGTTCATAGGTGCGGCGCAGATCGGCAGACGCCTGGCGGCTCATGGCTTGGCCGGCAGGGCCGAGGTCCACATCTATCCCGGTGCCGGGCACGTCCTCTCCCGGGTCGGCAGTGGCGGGCCGTTCTCCTCGTTCCTGTTCCATCCCGTCGCGCGCGACTACGAGGCTACGGGCGGACTGCCGAACGCCAACTGCGAAGGGTCCTACGATGCGTGGGACAAGGTGCTGCAGTTCCTCGCACGAAACCCCTCACGCTGAGTTTGTGACTCGTTTGTCACCGCGGCGCTACCGCGTTGAAATCAACTCCTCAGGATCGCAACAGCAAAACAACAGCGTGATGTTGCGCAAGCGTCACGCCTGACACCCTCGCGTCCGGCAGCATGCTTTTCGCGTCTACTCGCATGTTTTTGCCGGTCATCGAACATCCTAACATCCGGTCATCCGTAGATCGTGCCGGCGCGCCGTGCCGTGCACGAAGCAACTGAGGAATCCGGAGTGTTGAACGCTAGCACCAATGACAGGCCGAATGGCCTGCCCGCCGCAGGCTCGAGCGCCGCCCAAGCCGCTCTGGGGATCCCGAGCATCCGTTCGATGGGGCTCGCGAACAATGGTGCACGTCGCACCATCCGCAATGCTCTCGTGTGCGCGGGGATCCTATTTGCCGCCTGCTCACAAGCGGTCTGGGCGGACGATGCCAGCGATTCCGGGCTCCAGGAAGTGACGGTGACGGCGCAACGGTTCCTGTCGACCGTGCAGAACACGCCCATCAGCCTCACCGCGGTCACCGGCGATCAGCTCGACGCCGCGGGCATCACCAATATCGAGGATCTCGCCAAGACCGTTCCAGGGCTGTCCATGCGATCGGCGGGTCCGGGCCAGACGGAGTACGAGGCGCGTGGGCTGACTTCGAGCGGCGGCTCGGCACCCACAGTGGGATTCTATCTCGACGACATCCCGCTCACGCCGCCCACCTCGTCGCAGACCGGCAAGGTCGTGATCGACCCCAACCTCTACGACATCGATCGCATCGAGCTGTTGCGCGGCCCGCAGGGGACGCTTTATGGCGCCGGATCGATGGGCGGCACGGTGCGTCTGATCACGAACGCACCGAAGCTCAATGCGTTCGAGGGCTCTGTTCAGGGAACCCTGTCGGACACGGAGGGCGGCAGCGGCAACGGTAGCGGCAGCTTCATGCTCAACGCGCCGGTCGGCGATACCCTCGCGGTGCGCGTGGTAGGCACCGACAGCCACCGCAGCGGGTGGATCGATCGGGTCGTCCTGAACCCGTTCCCTCAGGAAGGCTCTTCCAGCCGTGGCGACGTGCTCAACGCTCCGTTGCAGAATGTGGTGCACAACGTCAACACCGAGGACCTGGCGTCACTGCGCGGCAGCATCCTGTTCCAGCCCAACGATGATTTCTCCATCGTCGCAAGGGTGCTCTACCAACACATGCACATGGGCGGCTACGATGAGTTTGACGATCCCCCGGGATCGGCACACATGGCCACTTTCGCGCCTTTCGACATCGCCGAGCCGGTCAAGGACTGGGTGCATCTGTACAGCCTGACGGCCACCTGGAATCTCGGCTTCGCCGATCTCACCAGCACTTCCGGATACTTCCAGCGCCACGAGACCCAGACGCAGGATGCCTCGGAGTCGATCAGCTGGTTCTCCGCGACGTCCTCGCCCTATCCCTATTTTCCGACCCCTTACTCCGAAACCGACATCACCCGGCAGGCGAGCGAGGAGCTGCGGCTGAGCTCGAGGGGAGACGGCCGGTTGCGCTGGGTGACCGGCGCCTTCTACAGCGACGACAGCGCCGACTGGGACGAGTA
Organism: Steroidobacteraceae bacterium; assembly: GCA_035547375.1. Taxonomy (GTDB): domain Bacteria; phylum Pseudomonadota; class Gammaproteobacteria; order Steroidobacterales; family Steroidobacteraceae; genus 13-2-20CM-66-19. Next base: position 4,365 of record DASZVD010000480.1, on the reverse strand, counting down.
CGGCGCCAGTAATGGGGCAGCATTCCTCGCACTCGAGCCGGACGGCGTCGTCTTCAACGGGGATCTCTACAATCGCGTGCGGCAGTACGCTCTCTTTGCCGATGGCTCCTACAAGATCACCGATCAGTGGAAGTTCGAGACCGGGCTGCGCTGGTATCGGTACGAGACCATCTCGAGCAACGTTTCCAATGGGTACTTTTCGCCTCCACCCGCGCCGGCGCAGGAATTCTCGATCTCCCAGCACGGGTTCAACCCGCGCTTCGATCTTTCGTATGCCCCTAACGCCAATCTGACGACCTATCTATCAGCGTCAAAGGGCTTCCGGCCAGGTGGCCCGCCGGGTCCCGATTTCGCGCCTCAATGCGGCGGCGGCCAGACGCCGGCGTATTCCCCCGACTCCGTCTGGGACTACGAGCTGGGCGAGAAGGCCAAGTTGTTTGACAACTGGCTGAGCATCAACGCCGACGTCTACTACATCAAGTGGAGCAGCGTGCAGGAGACCGTCGCGCTGCCGTGTGGCTACACATATGAGGCGAATGCCGGAGACGGCCGCACGTACGGACCGGAGCTCGAGATCAGTGCCAAGCTCTCCCGGGAGTGGTCCGTCACGGCGAGCGGCAGCTATACGGACGCGAAGATCAACCATCCGACCTCGGCGTTCGTGGCCGCGGTGCTGACGAACCCTACCCCGGGCGGCATCCCCGGATGCCCGAGCGTCAGCAGCTGCAGCAGCATTCCGATTCTCAACGTGCCCAAGGACCAGGCGAGCCTCTCGCTCGTCTATTCGACGAACGTGCTCAACGGCTATCAACTCACGGCACGCGTTTCGGATCAGTACGTCGGTCAGGCGTACGATCAGGCCTACGCCTTCGGGTTGGTGCTGCCTTCCTATAATCTCGTGAATGCGCGTATTGGGCTGGGCAACGACAAGTGGACTACTACGCTGTTCGTGGATAACCTGACCAACAGGATCGCGGAGCTCACCACGAACAATACCCAGTTCCAGTTCAACATCCCGCAGCTCGTGCGCATCTCGACGAACCAGCCGCGCACCTTCGGGGCCGAGATCAACTTCAGGTTCTAAGAAAAGGGGCGCTGCACGCGGCCCCACGCACAGGTTGCCCGAAGCGGGTGCCCCGGCGGCCCGCTGCATGTGTCCCCTTCCCAGTCGACGCTCGTCGGGTGGGACGTGCAGATTTCCGCATCCCGGCTTCGAGGTACCAGGCTGCTGCTCACCCGCACTCGCTGTGCTCTTGCACCGGTTACGTACTAAGATCGCAGGTCTTGTAACACTCACCGCCCTACTGAGACCTGCGTGCGAGCAAAAGACCGTCGTAGCGACTGGAGCGACATTCAGTACGTCATCGCGACGGCCAAGCTGGGAAGCTTCCACTCCGCGGCGTTGGCGCTGGAGACCAACCAGTCGACGGTCGGGCGTCGCGTGGCTCGCCTGGAGGCTTATCTGGGCACCAAGATCTTCGAGCGCCACGCCACGGGCATGCGCCTCACGGCCGCCGGAAAGTTGCTCTACGAGAAGGCGATGCGCATGGAAGAGGCGGCCGACGACATGGAGTCGAGCCTGCTGGCGCTCGATTCGCGGCTCTCAGGCACTGTGCGCGTCTTCGCCCCCGAGGGAGTGGCTCACCTGTGGTTGACGCGGGTGCTCGCTGAGTTCGGGCGGGTACACCCTGCGGTCCAGATCGACCTCGTCACCCATCGGGAGTGGCTGGATCTGTTCTCCCTGGAAACCGATATCGCTGTCTTCATCGAGAGGCCGAAGAATCCGCGTCTCGTTGCCGCCAAGACGGCGAGGGTCGACCACTCGCTCTTCATCTCCAAGTCCTACGAGGAGCAGTTCGGCCGGCCGCACAAGGTCGAGGATCTGGGCGAGCACAGGTTCATCGACTACGTGCCCTATCACGTCTGCGCCGGTCTGGCCTGGTGGACTAAAAGTGTCCTGCCCGCCCAGCGCGTGCAGATGGTGATCGATTCGGCCGCCGTCTATCTCGCGGCGGTGCGTAACGGCATAGGCGTTGGCCTGCTGCCGAACTTCTACAAGCGTGCGGCTCCCGACCTGATAGCGCTGCCGCTTCCCACGGGTTGCTCGGTGCACCTGTGGCTCGTCACCCGTCCGATCGCCAACAAATATCACCGGACGCGGATCCTGCTCAAGTATCTGCGCGATCAGTTCAACAGGGATCTCGAGAGCTGGTTCGGAGCGTGAGCAGCAAGGCCATCAGGCTCAGGCCGCAGGAAAAGAGCACATACCAGGTCGGGGACAGAGGATTCCCGGTGCGCGCCACCAGGCCGGTGGCAATGAGCGGCGCGAAGCCGCCAAAGACCGTGACCGCGCAATTGTACGCAACACCCACGCCCGAGGAGCGCACTCCGACCGGAAACAGCTCGGCGAGCGCCGCCGGCGCAGGCCCGATGAAGAGCGCGGCCAACAGTGCGGAAGTGACTTGGAAGGCGACCAGCGTCAGGGTGTGCGGATAGCTCAACAGAAAGTCGAACCCCGGCACGATCAGCGCGACGATGGCGGCGGCAGCGGTCACCATCACTCGGTAGCGACCCAGGCGATCGGAAAGATGCCCGGTCACAGGCGATAGCAGCAGCATGACCGTGAGCCCCAGGCTGTTGCTGAACAGGGTGGTGCTCATCGGGAAGTGCAGTACCGTGCGCGCATACAGCGGCACGTAGACAAAGAAAAAGTACGTGGCAACAGTCCAGATGATCGTGATCCCAAACCCGCGCGCGATGGCACTGCGGTGTGTGCGCCAGAGCACGCTCAAGGGCGATGAGGCGACTCGCGTTTGCCGAATGAACGCCTCGGGATCGTCGACGCGCCTACGGATGTATAGCGCGACCGGCAGCAGCAGTACGCTTGCAAGAAAAGGTAAGCGCCAGCCCCATCCCGTCAATTGCTCGGCTGAGATGGTGGCCGAGGCGATTGCGGCGGCCAGAGCGCCCAACAGCAAGGCGCCCGCCTGGCCAGCGGCCTGCCAGCTGCCGAAGTAACCGCTCCGGCCTGGTGGCGCGTGCTCGGTGAGCAGCGCCGTCGTGCCCCCCATCGCGCCTCCGGCCGCCAGCCCTTGCAACAGCCGCGCGAGCACTACGAGCAGTGGAGCGGCTATTCCAATGGCGGCGAACGGCGGAATGATGCCAATGGCGAGCGTTGCGCCGCCCATCAATACGAATGTCAGGATCAACGTGAACTTGCGGCCCTTGCTGTCCGCCAGGACGCCGAAGACCAGCGCGCCTACGGGGCGGGTGAGGAAACCGACCCCGAAGCTGCCTACGGACAGGAGCAACGAGGCCGTGGCATTGCCGGCGGGAAACATGACTTCGGCGATCACCTGGGCGAGGAAGGCGTAGACCGCAAAGTCATACCATTCCAACATGTTCGCGACAGTGACCGCGAGGAGCGCGCGGTACGAGCGTGCGGCGCTCCGCCCCGATACTGAGTCAGATGAGCTCAATCCCGCCCGGCCTGAGCCGCCCACGCTCCGAGTCCGTCCATGAATCGATCCGCCTCGCTCAGCGCTGCGCACGCGATCCATTCATCGGGCCTGTGGGCCTGATCGATGGAGCCGGGCCCACAAACCACCGTGGGAATCTGCCGCCTCTCGAAAATTCCCGCCTCGCTCCCGAAGGGGAGGGTCGTGAGCGGCAACTTTGCGCCGAGCCCGGTGAGCACCTGCAGGATCTCCTTGCCGAGACGACTCGAGAAGTGTGGCACGTCGAGCTCGACTTCGCTGGCGACTTCCAGCGCCTTCAGTCCTTCCCCCTCGAGGTATTCCTGGACCATGCCGCTGATGGCCGTGAGGTCCCGCTGGGTCGACGTCCGATATTCCCAACGCACGCTGCAGCGCTCGGCGACGATATTGGTCGCGGCACCGCCGGCAATGCACCCAACATTCAATGTACACCCGTTGCCCGCGATCTCGGGCGCCTTGGCCACCTTGCCGAGAAAGCAGACGAATGCGGCGGCCGCGTCAATGGCATTCACCCCTTTGGACGGATCGCTCGCGTGAGCTGCCGTACCGCGAAATCTGGTGTGCGCGCCAGTTACCCCATTATGGGCTACTCCGATCCTCATGTCCGTGGGCTCTCCGACGATCGCAAATGCCGGCCGGGGCAGATCGCCGGCAATGCGCTCCACCAGTGCGTGCGCGCCAAAGCACCCGACCTCTTCGTCATAGGAGAACGCGAAGTGGATCGGGCGCTGCAGCGTCTGCGGCCGCCACCTCTCGGCGGCTGACAAGGTGCAGGCGATGAATCCCTTCATGTCCGAGCTTCCCCGTCCGTACAAACGTCCGCCCCGCTCCTGGAGCGAAAAAGGGTCGCTCGCCCACTCCTGACCAT
>DASZVD010000479.1:0-5432 GCA_035547375.1 Steroidobacteraceae bacterium | reverse complement strand
AGCTGCAACCGATTCGGCCGGGGCACATCGGCATGTATGTCTGCGGCATCACGGTGTACGACTTCCTGCACATCGGCCATGCCCGGATGATGACCGTGTTCGATATCGTGAGCCGTTATCTGCGGCATCGCGGCTATTCGGTGACCTACGTACGCAACATCACCGACATCGACGACAAGATCATCAAGCGTGCGGCCGAGAACGGCGAGCCGATCGATGCGCTGACGGCGCGATTCATCGACGCCATGAACGAGGACTGCGCGAAGCTCGGCATCGTCCGGCCGGACCACGAGCCGCGCGCAACACAGCACGTCGGCAACATGCTCGACATGATCGGCAAGCTCATCGAGAAGGGATACGCCTACGTCGCCGGTGATGGCGACGTGATGTATGCGGTCGCGAAGTTCGAGGGGTACGGCAAGCTCTCGGGCAAGAATCTCGCCGACCTGCGCGCGGGCGCTCGTATCGAGGTCGACGAGTTCAAGCGAGATCCGCTCGATTTCGTTCTGTGGAAGCACGCGAAGCCGGGAGAGCCGGCGTGGGAGTCGCCTTGGGGACCCGGGCGTCCCGGCTGGCACATCGAGTGCTCGGCGATGTCGGCGGCCCTCCTGGGTACGCACTTCGACATCCATGGCGGGGGTATGGATCTGAAATTCCCCCACCATGAGAACGAGATCGCGCAGTCGTGCGCCGCCACCGGCGATCGCTTCGCGAACCTTTGGGTCCACAACGGGTTCGTCAACATCGACAACGAGAAGATGTCGAAGTCCCTCGGAAATTTCTTCACGTTGCGCGATGTGTTGCCGACGTTGCGGCATCCCGAGGTGCTGCGCTTCTTCTTTTTGATGAGCCACTATCGCGGGCCCATCAACTACTCGCTCGACCAGCTCGAACAGGCGGATGCCGCTCTGCGCGGCATCTACACGGCACTGCGTGACGTCCCATCCGTCCCGGCTGTCGCGACGGAATACACTGCGCGCTTTCATGAAGTGATGGACGACGACCTCAACACGCCGGAAGCCATAGCCGTCCTCCAGAGGATGACCCGTGAGATCAATCTCGCGAAGGACACCGGGAAGGATCGCAAGGCCGCGGCCCTTTCCGCCGAGCTTCGGTCGCTGGCAGCGGTTTTGGGGATCCTGACGCTCGAGCCGGAGCAGTGGTTCCGCCTGGCCAAGCCGGTATCGATCGCCGCGGACGCCTCTGCAGGCGGTGCCGCCTCGGCGACATTGACGGCCGGTACCGACGAGCAGGCTGGAGCGGGAGCCCGGGGGGGCGGATTGGCGGATGAGGCAGTGGAAGAGCTGATTGCCGCCCGGATTGCCGCCCGTAAAAACAAAGATTTCGCGGCGTCCGACCGGATCCGGGACCAGCTCGCGGCGGCGGGGGTGATTGTCGAGGACAAGCCGGGCGGGAAATCGACCTGGAGACGGGCGTAGTCCATGGGCTGACAGTCCGCCGGACGGCGGCTTTCAGCGAGACCCTACACAGTCGGCCGCCGGCAAAAAGCGTCGTTTTTGCCGGCTACCTTTCCACGTGGCGCCGGCCGGCACTTTGGCGCGGCGCGCTTCGGGGGTGCAATTGACAATCATTCTTATTTGCATTTAATATGGCCCCATCGGGTATGAGGGGCTGACATGTACGTTTGCGTCTGCCACGCAGTGAGTGATCGCCAGATTCGCGATGCCGTCGACCACGGCGCCCGTTCTTTGTTCGAGGTGCAGTGCCAGCTGCCCGTCGGCAGCTGCTGTGGCCGCTGCCAGGACACCGCCAGCCAGGTTGTCTCTGAACAGCTCCAGGTTCGCTCGCAACGCGCCGCCGCCTGATCCGTCCGCCCCGCTGAGCTAGGCTCACGCGGCGCGCCGCCCAGCACGGACGTTGCCGGGTGCCGTTGCGCACGGTTGCACACACCGTGGCATTCGCCCAAGATCGCGCCTGCCAACAATAATCCCGGCGGAGCAGCGCATGAGAGGCGATCCTAAAATCCTGCGACACCTGAACGTGGTGCTCAAGAACGAGCTCACCGCCATCAACCAGTATTTCCTGCACGCGCGCATGTTCGGGCACTGGGGGCTCGAGCGGCTCGAGGAGCACGAGAAGAAGGAGTCGTTCGACGAGATGAAGCACGCCGATCGTCTCATCCAGCGCATCCTGTTCCTCGACGGGCTGCCGAACCTGCAGGACCTCGGGAAGCTGCTCATCGGGGAGGGTGTGCAGGAATGCCTGGAGTGTGATCTGAAGCTCGAGATGGCCGCGCACGTCGAGCTCAAGGCCGCCATCGCCGAGGCGGAGGCTCTCGGGGATTTCGTCTCGCGTGAGCTGTTCAAGTCCATCCTCGAGTCCGAGGAGGAGCACATCGATGACCTGGAGACCCAACTCGACCTGATCAAGCGCATCGGGATCGAGAATTACTGCCAGTCGCAGCTCGGTGCGGGCGCGGCAGAATGATTCCACGGTGACAATGCTTTAGCGGCCGCGAGGATCGGCGGGCGGCGGCGTTCAGTGAGACCCGACTCACATCCAGGCCTGCCTTCTTTGCATAACATCGCACCCAGGAGAATGGGATGAGCGGCGTGAGGGGCCGGCGATGACGACTCACCCGGCGCGGTTGCTCATCGTCGACGATGAGGAAGCGCTGATGACTGCGCTGTGCAACACGCTCGAAGCGCAGGGGTATGCCACGACCGGCTTCACCTCTGCCCGCCAGGCGTTGGCGCAGCTGCGCGAGCGGCAGTTCGACCTGCTGTTGACGGACCTGACGATGCCGGAGATGGATGGCATCGCGCTCTTGCGTGCCGCGCAAGAGATCGATCGGGACTTGGCCGGCATCGTCATGACCGGCCACGGCACCATCGACACGGCAGTGCACGCTTTGCGTACCGGGGCCTTGGACTACGTGTTGAAGCCCTTCCGTCTCAACAACCTGCTGCCCGTGATCGAGCGGGCGTTGGAGACGCGACGCCTGCAGACGGAGAACATTCAACTGCGCGAGGCGGTATCGATCTACGAGCTGTCGCGTGCGATCACCCAAGGACTGTCCCGGGAAGAGGTGGTGCAGCGCACGGTGGCCGCGGCCGCGCAGCAGACCGATGCGGGAGCGGTTCATCTCCTGGTGCCGACGGAGGAGGGCGACGGGTTGCGGGTAGCCGGCGTGTGGGGATCCAACGCGGATTGGCGGGAGGATGGCCGTTTCGCTATCGACCCCGCGATCGTGCGTTGGGTGGCCGACGCACGTGAACAGCTGTCCGCGTGGGATGGCAGGACCCCGGTCGAGACGGTTTTCTCCCCGCCTTTCGCCGGGGAGCAGGCGGGCGTGGCGTTGCCGATCGTGGCCGGCGGCAATTTTTACGGCATTCTGCGTTTCAGCTCGAGCGCGGCGCAGCGGCGCCTGTCGCCGGGCCAGGTGAAGGCGCTCGACATCCTCGCGAGCACGGCCGCGGCGGCCTTCGAGGCGGCCTCGCTGTTGACGCAGTTGCGCACCTTGAACCAGGAGCTGGAGCAGCGCGTCCGCGACCGTACCCAGGAGCTACAGGCGGCGAACGCCGATCTCGAGGCCTTCTCCTACTCCGTATCCCACGATCTGCGCGCGCCATTGCGCCAGGTCGATGGTTTCTGCCAGATGTTCATCGATGAATTCGGCGCCAACACTCCCGCGGAGGGCCGCCGGATCCTGGACAAGGCGCGTGCCGGCGCGTTGCGCATGAGCCAGCTCATCGACGCGCTGCTGCGCTTCGCGCGCTTCAGCCGGCAGCCGTTGGAGTTGCGGCCCGTGGCCACGGCCGCGCTCGTGCGCTCTGTCTGGGCGGACTTCCACGAGCGGCTGCAGGGGCGTGCGGTGGAGCTGCACGTCGGCGAGCTGCCGGACTGTGTCGCCGACGGCTCGCTGCTCCAGCAAGTCTTCACGAACCTCCTGTCCAACGCGCTCAAGTTCACGGCCGGCCGCGCGCCGGCGCGCATCGAAGTCGGTGCGGCCCGTGGCGGCGCGGAGCAGTTGTACTTCGTTAGGGACAATGGCGTGGGGTTCGACATGAGGTACGCGGAGCGGCTGTTCGGCGTGTTCCAGCGCCTGCACTCCCAAGCGGAGTTCGAGGGCACGGGCATCGGTCTGTCCATCGTGCACCGGATCGTGCGCCGGCACGGTGGCCGGATCTGGGCCGAGAGCACGCCCCAGCAGGGAGCGACGTTCTTCTTCAGCCTGCCCGCGCAGGCCAAGACCGTCGGGGCGTAGTCGAGGCGCCATGAACGCAGTCGCATCCCGAGAACCCGACGGTCCCGAGCTCGATGTCCTGTTGATCGAGGACAGCGCGGCGGACGCCGAGCTCGCGATCCACCGTCTCACCCAGGGCGGCTATCGCTGCCGCTATCGGATCATCGCCCGGGAGGAGGAGCTGCGGGCGGCCCTGCAGGAGCGGCCGCCGAGCTTCATCCTGTCCGATTTCAGCCTGCCCGGTTTCGACGGGATGGCCGCGCTGGCCGTGGCGCATCAGCTGGCGCCCGATGTGCCGTTCATCTTCCTCTCGGGCACGATCGGCGAGGAGCGGGCGATCGAGGCCCTGCGCCGCGGCGCCGTCGACTATGTCTTGAAGTCGAACCCGCAGCGTCTGGTGCCGGCGGTCGAGCGTGCGCTGGCGGAAGCGGAGTTGCGTCGGGCCAATCGCCTGGCGGAGCGCCGCGTGGCGCGTGTGACCGGCGTACTGCAAATGCTTTCCGGAATCAACGCGTCCGTGGTCCGCATCCAGGACCGAAGTGGCCTGCTGAACGAAGCCTGCCGCCTGGCCGTGCGGCTCGGCGGCTACACCATGGCGATGATCGCCATGATCGATCCCGCCACCCGCACCGTGCGTCCGGTCGCGAACGCCGGCGTGTCGATCGAGTCCACGATCAAGGAAGTCTTCGCGGTGGCCGAATCCGAAGCGGGCGATACCAGCCTCACGGGGCGTGTCGTCCGCACCGGCGAGGCGGAGTTCTGCGATGACCTCGCCAACACGCCCTTGCCGGTCTCCGGGCGCCGGGCGTTGCTCGACGGCGGCATTCGCGCGCTGGCCTGTCTGCCCCTGCGGGTCGATCAGACGCCCGTGGGCGCTTTCGTCGTCGGCGCGTCGGAGTCCGGCCTCATGGGGCGCGACGAGCTGCAGCTCCTGCACGAAGTGGCGGCCAACCTGTCCTTCGCGCTGCAGTATCTCGACAAGCAGGACGCGGTTCACTTCCTGAATTTCTTCGACCCGTTGACGGGCCTCGCCAAGCGCGTGCTCTTCTGCGAGCGTCTCGGCCGGATGCTCGTGCGTGGCAACGAGCGTGCGCCGCGTCTGGCGGTGAAGGTGTTCGACCTCGATCACCTGAGTGTCATCAACGACTCGTTCGGCCGCCATGTCGGCGATCAGTTGCTGCAATGCGTGGCGGATCGGTTGAAGACGCACTGTCCCGATACCGAG
>DASZVD010000478.1:0-9566 GCA_035547375.1 Steroidobacteraceae bacterium | reverse complement strand
GACTGCCGCGCGAGAGGATGGGATGCTATGCGCTATGTGCTATGCGCTATGCGCTATGCGCTGCGCCGGTGCCGATCAGGCGCGGCGCAGCCGGCTGTTGCGGTAACCGTAGCCGGCGTAGATCAAGAGGCCGAGCGCAGTCCAAACCACCAAGCGGATCCAGGTATCCGCGGGCAAGGCAATGGTCATGGCCGTGCACACCACCGCTCCGCCGAGGCAGGTCAGCCAGGGCATCGGAACGCGGAATGGCCGCGGCACTTCCGGACGGACCCTGCGAAGCACCAGCACTCCGACACACACCGTGATGAACGCCATCAGGGTCCCGATCGACACCAACTCGCCCAGGACGCGGACCGGAAACAATCCGCCGATGACCGCGGCGGCGAGGCCCGTGAGCAAAGTACCGTTGGCAGGTGTCTTGAAACGTGCGTGAATGCGAGCGAACCAGCTCGGCAACAGGCCGTCCTCGCCCATGGTCATGAAGATCCGGGCCTGCCCGACCGTCATCACCAACATCACGGACGTCATGCCGGCAATCGCTCCGAGCTTCACCGGGACACCCAGCCAGCGCAGCGCCACGTGCCGGTCCAGAGCGAGCGCAACCGGAGCAGCGACGTTCAACTCCGTGTAACGCACCATGCCCGTCAGGACGACCGCGGTCGCCATGTAGAGCACCGTGCAGATACCCAAGCTACTGAGAATGCTGATCGGGAGGTCACGGTGCGGATCCCGCGCCTCTTGCGCACAGGTCGAAATGGCGTCGAAGCCGATATAGGCGAACACGATGACGCCCGAAGCCGCGAACACGCCGCTCCAGCCGAACTCGCCGAAATGGCCGGTGTTGGCAGGGATGAAGGGGTGCCAGTTGGCGGGATCCACGTAACTCACGCCCACGAGCACGAATGTCGCCACGACGGCAATCTTGATCGCCACGATGATGGTGTTGGCTGCGGATGATTGCCGGATGCCGACGTAACAGAGGGCCGTCACGGCCACCACGATGAGCACCGCCGGGGCGTTCAAGAGCGCGCCCGTCTTCACGATGCTGAAGCTTCCGGGGCCCCGGTCATAGGGAGCCTGGGTCAACGCGTCAGGCAGGTGAATGCCGAATTGCGCAAGAAGGCTGACCACATAAGCGGACCATCCGACCGAAACGGTGGCGACCGAGAAGGTGTACTCGAGAACCAGATTCCACCCGATGAACCAGGCGACGAGCTCGCCGAACGAAGCGTATGCATACGAGTACGCGCTGCCCGAAACCGGGATCATCGCCGCAAACTCCGCGTAGCACAGGGCCGCCAGCGCGCAACCGCTGCCCGCGAGGATGAAAGACAGAGCGAGAGCCGGACCGGCGTGGTTCGCGGCGGCGGTACCCGTGAGAATGAAAATGCCGGTACCGATGATCGAGCCGATGCCGAAGGCGGTCAGGCTCACGACCGACAGCGTACGGCGCAGTTGCGAGGGACCTGCGGCAGCGGTCAGCTCGGCCACCGATTTGGTGGCGAATAGCCCTTTCGGCATCGGCTAGGACCGGCTCATGATCGCGGTGGTGCAGCTCTCAAGGCAGAAGGATCGTCGCGCCGGAGGTGGCGCGTGACTCCAAAGCCACGTGCGCCTCGCCCGCCCGCGCCAGCGGCAGGCGCAAACCGATCTCCGCGCGGATGATACCGTCCTCCAAGGCCCGGAAGGTCTCGCTGGCCAATGCTTCGAGCGAGGCACGGTCACGCATGTAGTGAAACAACATCGGGCGGATGATGCCGTTGGAGCGAGCCGCGAGCCTCGAGATGGTGAACGGCGGTACGGGGCCGGACGACTGCCCGAAATTCACGAGTGTGCCCAGATAACCCAGGCAGTCCACGGAGCCCGAGAAGGTATCGGCGCCGACGGAGTCATAGACGACGTCGACGCCTTTGCCCTGGGTGATTTGCGCGACGCGCTCAACAAAGTTCTCTTCGCGGTACAAGATGACGTGATCGGCGCCGCAATCACGGGCTATTGCGGCCTTTTGCACCGAGCCCACGGTTGCGATCACCGTGGCGCCGATGTGCTTCGCCCACCGGACGAGGGGCTGCCCCACGCCGCCCGCGGCCGCATGGATCAGCAAAGTCTCGCCGGCACGAGCCGCGTGAACCCGGCGGAGCAGCATGCAGACCGTAAAGCCCTTGATGGTCAAAGCGGCGGCGACGTCGTCAGGGATGGTATCGGGAAGACGGATCGCCAGCCGGGCGGATAACAGACGCTCCTGCGAATAGGCGCCGTAGCCCTGGTCGATGTAGCAGATGCGATCGCCGACGGCGAAACCTGAGACACCGGGCCCAACGGCTTCCACCACGGCGGCGGCTTCGAGCCCGGGGATGCCGGGCAACGTCAGCGTGCGGTACAGGCCGGTGCGCACATACGTGTCGTGAAAGTTCACGCCGATCGCCGTGTGGCGAATCCGCAGCTCGCCCGGACCCGCGGTGCCGACCGGCACCGACTCGTAGAGGAGCTTCTCGGGGCCGCCGTGCTCGCGCAGAACGATTGCCTGGGTCATGGAGTGGCGGCCTTCAGGAAAGCGCTACTTCACGGGTCCAGCCAAAGGGATCCGCAGCCCGGCGCTCCTGGATGGCGAGCAACGCCTCGCGCAGGCGCCGCGCGACCACATCGACCTCACGGGGCTCGTATTCGTGGCCATCACTGTCGGCCAACACCGCGATCGGAGCCACGATGGCGGCCGTACCGCAGGCAAACACCTCCGCGCACCGGCCGTTTTGGATCCCCTGCAGCAACTCATCGATGGGCATGCGGCGCTCATGGGCTTTGAGACCGAGACTGGGCGCCAGGGTCAGCAAGGAGTCGCGCGTGATGCCGGGAAGAATCGCGCCATCGAGCTCGGGCGTGTGCAGCTCGCCGTCGATGACGGCGAACAGGTTCATGCCGGACAGCTCCTGGATATAACGGTGCTCCGCCCCATCGAGCCACAAGGCCACGGTACGACCACGCGCCACGGCGCCCGAGGAGGCCCGCAGCGAGGCCGCATAGTTGGCCGCGGCTTTGGCGGCGCCGATGCCACCCACCGCCGCACGGACGTCGGCCCGCTCGATCGCCACGTTCATGACACCCGACGAGTAGGGCTCGACCGGGTTGGCAATCACCATGAAGCGGAACGACAGTGAGTTGCGCAGCACGTAGCCGCTCTCCGTCCCGAAGAGGAAGGGCCGGAGGTAGAGCGAGCGGCCCGACTGCGACGGAATGAAGTCATTGCAGGCCCGCGTGACCGACTCGATGCCTTGGAAGAACAGTGCCTCCGGCACGGGCGGCATCGACAGGCGCAACGCGGAGCGCTCCAGGCGGCGGCAGTTGTCTGCCGCGCGGAACAAGTTGGGCCGGCTGCGCCCGACCCGATACGCCTTCAAGCCTTCGAACACGAGCTCGGCGTACTGCAGCACCCGCGCGCCCGGCCAGACCTCGATGGGACCGTAGGGCAGGAGCTGCCCGCGGCCCCACCCGCCGTCACGCCACTCCGCGCTGAACATGACGGGTGCGTTGACCAGCCCGAAACCCAACTTCTCAGGAAGCTTGAACCCCTGCAACGCCGCGGCAACGCCGGGCGCGATGTCGTATTCGCTCATTCAGCCTCGCAGATAGGCGTCGGTTCCGGAGAGCCAGTCCTGTCGCGGCGGACAGAATACGTCCACGTCGAGAGTATCTTCGAGCGCCACCGCACGATGCGGCACGTTCGAAGGAATCACGACCACCTCGCCCGCGCGCACCGTGATTTCCTGCTCCCCGTTGGGGCCGAACCAGAACTTCAGGGCGCCGCTGAGGATGTACGTCAACTGCTCGTTGTCGTGCGAGTGCTGGGGAACGTCATCACCCTTCTTGAAATACACGTGCGCGATCATCATGCGCTCGCCGGTCACCAGCTTGCGTGTCAGCCCCCCCTTCAGCTTCTCCGCCGGCAGGTCGTCCCAGCGGTAGTGAGGAACCTTCACGGTCGTTGCGGTCGTCATGCTCAGGTCTCCAGGAAACGGGCATCGACGGGCGGGTCGTAGCCGTTCACGAGCCGATTCGTCTCGTTGGCCAGGCCCACGATCGCCAGCAGCTCGGCGAGCTGCTCCTGCGTCATGCCCTTGTTACGCGCGCTCGCGCTGTGCGAGGCGATGCAGTAGCGGCAATTGTTGGTCACGCTCACGGCGACGTAGATCAGCTCCTTCGTCAGCGGATCGAGCGCCCCGGGGCCCATCACCTGCTTGATGTTGCTCCAGATGCGCTCCAGCGTGGCGGGATCGTGCGCAAGGACCTTCCAGAAGTTGTTGACCCAGTCGGTCTTGCGGGTCGCCATGATGTCGTCGTAGACCGCCCGCACCCGCGGCGAGGCGTCCGCGTACTCGATCAGCTTGCTCATGGCAGGATCGCCACGACCCGGGCGGGAAAGCCCGTACCGTGCTCCGGCTTCGGGAAGCTCACCATCACCAGCGCGCCGGCCTCCGGCACCTCGTCGAGGTTGGCGAGCATCTCGATCTGGTAGTGATTGGTCCCCAACACCCACGACTCGAGGCTGTAATCGTCCTTGGTGGTCGCGATGCCCGGGTCGGTGTCCGTGGTCTCGTGACCCGATGCCGCGATCTTGCGGTCCTCGTAGAGCAGCTTCAGCACCGGCATGCTCCACCCGGGATAGTGCGCCACACCCGCCTTGTCCCGGTTCTGCATGGCCGCATCGTCCGGCCACCTCTTCGACCAGTCCGTGCGCAGTGCGACGAAGGCGTGCGCTGGGATCCGGCCGTGACGGCTCTCCCACCCCTTCACGTCATCGAGGGTTACAACGTAGTCCGGGTTCTTCGCCACTTTCTCGTGCACGTCCAGGACGACCAGGGGCATGAGCATGTCCTTGGGATCGATCTGGTCGACGGTCTTCAGGCCGGTATGGAAATGCGCAGGCGGATCGACGTGCGTGCCCCACTGCCCCACGTGGCAGAACTCATCGACCTGGAACCCGGCCTTGTCGATCGTGTAGAGCGTGCGGACCTTCATCTCCCCGAAACCCTTCCAATGCGGGGTCGAGGGCCCGAAGGCGTGCGTGAGATCCACGAACTGCTTGGTGGCCAAGGTGGCGTAGATCTCGTTCAGGGTCGGTGCTTTCGGAGTATCCGCTTGCGCGATACCCAGCCCAAGAGCGCACAGGGCACCGAGACGGATCGCGGTCGTTCGCATCGACATACCTCCTGGACGGATCGCAATCGTTCGCATCGGCGTACCTCAGAAATGATAGTTCACGTGAACTTTGAACCACCGCGGCGCGCCAGGATAGGTCTGGACGAGGCCGGCGACGCCGGTGAGATCGAACGCCTGGACCGCATAGTGCTTGTTCGCGAGGTTTTCGACCGCGGCGCCGACTTCGAGCTTGTCGCCGGCGGGATTGAAGCCCACCCGGAAGTTCGTCAGCCCGTACCCGCCCTGCTGCAGGACCGGAATGTCGGAGATGGCGAAGTAGAACTTCGACAGGTAGTTGCCGTCCAGTTGCGTCCAGAAGTGTCCGCCGAAGAGCGGCCAAGTGTACCGCACCAGCGCATTCCCGCTCCACTTCGAGGCGTTGGCCGGAGTGTAGTTACCCAGCACGCCCGTGCCGCGAGCGTCGATGTCCTTCACGATCGCATCGATATAGGCAATGCCGAGACCGAGCCGCAGAGCCTCCGTCGGCTGTGCGTCGATCTCGAGCTCCGCTCCCTCGTGCCGCGCGTTGGCGTTGCGGATGAGCTGCTCGAGGCCCGTGTACGTGAGCGCCTGGTAGTTCTGGTAGTCATAGTAGTAGGCTGCGCCGTTCACGCGCAGGCGGCGCTCGAAGAACTCCGACTTCGCCCCGACCTCGTAGGAAATCAGGGTCTCGGGCTTGAAAGAGATCAGGGACGTCTCACTGATCGTGTCGGGGAACAGGGGTGCGTTGAACCCGCCCGCCTTCACGCCGCGGTTATAGCTGACATAAGTCAACAGATTGCGGTCGATGTGGAAATCGACCTCCGCCTTGCCGCTCCAGAAGTTGTCCTTGAGGTTGCTGCTGTAGCCGGCGAGGGTGCCTGTGCCGTCCAGCGGGGTGAGCTTGACCACCGGCGTGGTCGCGCTCTGCGGGAACAACTCCTCCGGATACCAGGTGTAGTCGTAGTCCTTCTTGTCGGTCGAGAACCGCGCGCCGAGGGACAAGCCGATGAGATCCGTGGCCCGATATTCCACCTGCGCGAAGGCCGCGGCGGACTTCGTCAGGAGATCGTACGGTGAATACGTTTGCGGAATGCCGCCATCGGGACCCGGCACCTGCGTGCCGTAGGGCCAGCAGCCGACGGCGTTGCAGCTGGAGGAGAACTCGTTCGGCGTCCAGTTGAAGGGCCCGGTCCAGCCTTCGTAATAGTGACCATCGATCCGGATCGCGTACAGACCGGCGGTGTAGTTGAGCTTGTCGTCCCCGCCGTTCAGGCGGACCTCGGCCGACTCCTGGTTCACGTTGCTGCCGTTGAAGAACTGGAAGTACGTGTACGGCGAGGTATCGGAGTCCTCGGCGTAGTTCTTCGTCAGCTTCTGGTAGTCGGCAATCGCAGTGAGCGTCGACCAGCCGAGATCGTACGTGAGCTTCCCGGTGAGGCCGTGCGTGCGGATGCGCGCGTAGCCGTTGAAGTTATCGTAGGTATTGAATGGACCCGATGCCGGGAAGCCCAGCGCGTTGCAGCCCGGGCACGTGCCCCAATAGTTCTCGCCAGGGGCAAGGAACACAGACGAACCGGCCGCATTGGGGTCCGGCTTGGACGGTGTGCTCTCCCAAGCGCCGCCGTGGACGTCCTCTTCAGCCTCACGAGCGATGAACAACAAAGATGAGCGATCGCCGAGCTTGAAGAGAAGTTGCCCGCGTAGCGCCCAGTCGTTGCCGTTCTCGCTGCCGGGGTTGCCCACGGAGTTCTTGAAGAGCGGATCGTAGTGATTGGTTTCGAAGGCGATGCGGCCGTCGACGCCATCGACGATCTTGCCGCCGACGGCACCCTCGATGCGCTGCAGGTTGCGCTCACCGAGCTCCACGTTCACATAGCCGTCCAGGTCGTCCGTCGGCCGGCGCGAGACGAACTGTGCAAGGCCGCCGGTCGCGTTACGGCCGAACAACGTGCCTTGCGGCCCGCGCAGCACTTCGACCCGATCGATATCGAACAGCTGGAACGCCAGGCCGGCCATCTGGCTGACATAGGCGTCATCGACATACACCGCCGCAGGCGGCTCCTGGTGGTCCGCGAAATCGTTCTGCGTGACGCCGCGGATCGACAGGCTGAAGGACGAAGGACCGTTCGGCTGCGTGAGAATCACGGCCGGCATTGTCTTCGTAATGTCCGTCGCCGCGGCCACGCCGAGAGCCTGCAGGTCGGCGCCGCTCAACGCCGAGATCGAGATGCCGACGTCCTGCGAATTCTGTTCGCGCTTCTGCGCCGTAACCACGACCTCTTCGAGGCCGCCCGCGGGCGTCTCGTCCGCGGCCAGCGCCGACCCCGCTCCGACCGAAAGCATCCACGCCGCGAGTAAAGCAACCCTTACGGCCTTGTCCACACCCGATCCCATAGCTGATTTCCCCGTGCATTTCTTGTGAGTGGCAACACCATTTGCGCAAGAGAGTAGTCCGCGGCCGATCGAATGTGCTTCCGAATGGACCGCCGTCAAAACGGTCCCGGCGAAAGACTCTTCTGTCTTGCACAAGGCGTATCGTAGATTATTCTGTCCGCGTCCACTTGCACACTCCGGCATAAGCATATGAAGAATGCGACTCGACTGGATGACATCGACCGCCAGATCCTGGAGGAGCTGTCCCGCGACGGGCGGTTGTCGAACAGCGACCTGGCGCGTCGTGTTGGCCTGTCGGCCTCGGCCTGCTGGACCCGCGTGCAGGCGCTCGAGACGAGCCAGGTCATCCAGGGCTATACGGCGATCGTGGACCGCGCCTCGCTCGGGCTGCCGGAAACCATCGTCGTCGAGGTGACTCTCGAGAAGCACAGCAGCGATGCGATCGAGTCCTTCGGCAAGGCGATCGAGCGCCTGCCCGAGGTCATCGATGCCGCCGTCGTGGCCGGCGACTTCGACTTCCACCTGCAGGTGGCGGCCGCGAGCACCGCCGACTACGAGCACTTCCTGCGCGAGAAGCTGCGTTGCATCCCCAATGTGCGCCGGGTACGGTCGATTTTCCTGCTGCGGCAGATCAAGCGGGCGCCGGCCGCCCGCCGGCCGGCGGAGCGGGAGCCGCCAGCGAGGCGGGACCGCAAGCCGGGGGCGGGAGCCGCCTGAGCCGCGGCTCCCCCCGCTGTGCGACTGGAAGCTGCGCGTCAGAATTTGAACGTTGCCGACAACCCGATCGTGCGCGGCTGCACCGTGAGCAGCGCGTCCGGATCCTGCGAGGAGTTGATGGCGGACACCTCCGCTCTGCGGTTCATCAGATTCCGTGCGAACGCGGTGAAGGTCCACGGCCCCTGGATCGCGCCGAAGCGCAGTGCGACGAGGGCGTAGGACGGCAGCGGGACGTTGAACGAATTGGAGGCGAAATAGGAATTCACCGCGCTGCGGTACGTGATGTCCGTGGCCGCGAAGCCCTGCCAGTCGCCCGTGACCGGCCGCGTGTAATTGAGGCCGAGGTTGCCCTGGAAGCGCGGCACGTTCGGGATGGAATCGCCGGTGCGCCCCAACGTGGGATTGAGCAGATACTGATCCTCGCTGGCCCCGTCCGCGAGATAGGCCTCCTGCCACGAACCGGCCAGAGTGGCCGTAAGGTATTGAGCCGGGTGCGCGGTCAGCTCCAGCTCCACGCCCTTGACCTTGGCTTCGCCCGCGTTGCCCTGATAGACGAAGGCGCCGTCCGCGGTCGTCTCCTGCACCTGGATGTTGCTCCAGCGGATGAAATACACGTCGGCCTGGTAGTCCAGGGCGCCGTCGAGCACCCGGCCCTTGGCGCCCACTTCGAAGTTGAGGAGCGAGTCGGGCGCATAGGCCGCCGGAATCGGCTCGAACGGCTCACTGACCGCGTTCAGTCCGCCGCTGCGGAAGCCGGTCGAGGCGGTGCCGTAAGCCAGCAGGCTCTCGTCGAACTTATAGCTGACGTTGCCCTTCCAGGTGATCTTGTTGAACGACTCGTTCGGGTCGTACACCGGCACCAGGTTCGAGTTGGTCGTGGGAAAGCCTCCGAACGGGTGCGTCTGGATCTGCACGCCCTCCAGGGTCTCCGTGAAGTAGCGGATGCCGGCAACGGCCGTGAGCTTGTCGGTCGCCTTCCAGGTCACCTCGCCGAAACCCGCATAGGACGTCGTCCAACGCTCGTCCGAGCGGCCGAAGAACGTCGTGCCGGTGCCGGGATACGTGAGCGCATCGCAGCTGTTGTTGTCGCAGAACGGCCCGGTCGGCAGGCCGTTGCCGTCCGTCGCGATGACCTGCACGTTGAGGAACTGATGCTCGTGCTCCCGATAGACGCCGGCAACGAAGTTCACCGGGCCGTCGAAGGCGCTCGCGTAGCGGATCTCGCTCGAATTGAGATCCCGCTGGCGCGGCTCGTTCGTCTCGGCGGGGATGGGGACGCC
>DASZVD010000477.1:0-8458 GCA_035547375.1 Steroidobacteraceae bacterium | reverse complement strand
AATGACTTGACCTCTCGCTTGGCCTGGTAGCGCGAGCCCGCGCCTCCGTCGAAACCGTCGAATGACGGCGCCTGTAGAAACAACGTTTTCAGCGCCCGCAGCGGCGCCGACAGTGAAGTCATCTAGTAGGTCTCGCGAAAGTTTCGAAGTTGTCAGCAGATCTGTTAGGTAAAGTAGCGGGGCCCACCAGTGCAGGCAAGCTTTTTTCATCACTATCATGTTGCGCGGGTGTTGCGCGGGCGCGTCACGGTCGAGCCGGCGGCGACGCTGAAAGCACTCTGAAAGAAAATCGCGACGAACGGGCAACAGATTTGAAAGGAATTTGAAAGAAAAGGCCCCTTACGGGGGCGCCCGGCCGTTACTTTGCGAAGCAGAGCAACACCGGCCGTCAGGCCGGAACGGTCACGGTGCTCGGCCTGGGCCGGGCATGGCGGTGGGCCAGCACCGGCAGGACGATGAGATTCAAGAGCGTGGAGGAGACCAGGCCGCCCAGGACGGTGATGGCCATCGGCGCCTCGATTTCCTGCCCGGGGCTGTTGATGCCGACGGCGAGGGGGGCGAGGCCCAGGGCGGTGACGACCGCGGTCATCAGGATGGGCGTGAGCCGCTCGTTGGCACCCCGCACGGCCGCAGACAGGTCCCAGGTCGCGCCTTCGTGCTCGACCATGTGCTCGTAGTGAGCCAGTTGCAGGATGGCATTGCGCGCGCTGATGCCGAACACCGTGACGAGGCCCACGAGCGAGCCCAGGGACAGCCCGATGCCGCTCGCCGCGATCGCCAGGATGCTGCCCAACAGGCTGAAGGGGAGGTTGGCCATCACGAGCCAGCCGTTGGCCCGCCAGCGCAGGCACACGAGCAGGATCATCACGATGAGCACCAACGCGCCGCCGGAGTACGCCAGCAGCTCGAGTCGCGTCTGACGCTCAGCCTCGGCCGCGCCGGTGAACTGGAGGAACGTGGCGGCGGGCAGACGGACATTGTTGGCGATGCGTTGCCGAGCATCGTTGACGGCGTCTTGCAACGACCGGCCAGACACGTTGAACGTCACTGAGACGCGGCGCTGTCCGCCGTCGTGCTGGATGCTGTAACGCTCCTCCGAAAGATCGAGGCGCGCCACCTGGCCGAGCGGCACGGGTCCGTAGCTTCCTGTGATGGGCAGTTTCCCGAGCTGCTCGGGGCGGTTGCGCAACGAATCGGGCAGACGCATCACGACGGGCACCGTGCGGACGCCGCTGTACGTTTGTCCGACGACCGCGCCTGAATAAGCGGCATCCACCGTGTCGAGGATGTCGCGAGTCTTCAGGCCCGCCGCCACCACGCGTGCCGGCTCGGGATCGATCCGCAAGGTCGGCGTGTCGTCCTCGTGTTTGAATTGCAGATCGGTGACGCCCGGCTCCTTGCTGAGCGCCGCGACGATCTGGTCGCCGACATCGTCCAGAGCGTGCAGGTCCTCGCCGAACACTTTGATGGCCACCTGCGCCGTCTCGCCGCTCAAGCTTTCGCTGATGCGGTCGCCGAGGAAAGTCACGACTTCGCTTTCGATGCCCGGATAGCCGGAGACGATCTTACGAAGCGCCTCCTGCGCCTCCGCCTGGTTGTTCGCGCCCGGCCGCAGCTCGACGTGCAGCTCGCTCTGATGCGGACCCCACGTGTCTTCGCCCGCTTCGGCGCGTCCGACCTGCTGCTCCACGGACTGTACATAGGGTAGAGCGAGGATCTCCTTGCTGATGCGCCTGCCGAAGGCGAGCATCTCATCGAGCGAGGTGCCTGGTGTCGTGCTCGAGGCCTGGATGACGAAGTGGCCCTCGCGGAAGTCAGGCATGAACGTGCCACCGAGGAAGGGCACCAGCGCCGCCGCTCCAACCAACACGACCGCAATGACGCCGAGAGTGATGCCAAGCCGGCGATCGATGCGCCGGATCGCGTGACCTTGCCATTCCTTCAAGCGCAGCAGCCAGCGCGACTCGCCCGTCGTGCCCGGCGTGCGCAACATCAGGGCGCACAGTGCCGGTGTTGCTGTCAGAGCGACGATGAGAGAGGCGGTGACGGCGAGCACGAACGACAGGGCGAGAGGACCGACGAAGTGCCCCTGCACGCTCGAGGTGAGCAGCTCGGGAATGAACACCGCAATGACCACGGCGGTGGCATAGAGCACCGGTCCGCGAACCTCCAGGGAGGCCTCGAGAATGATCTCCAGGCGCGGGCGTGGAACGGGCAGGCGGGCGTTCTGCCCGAGGCGCCGCAATATGTTTTCAATGCCGATGATGGCGTCATCGACGAGCACGCCCAGAGCCACCGCGAATCCGCCCAATGTCATGGTGTTCAGCGTCTGTCCCATGTGGTCGAGCACCAGGACGGCCGCGAGCAGCGACAGCGGGATGGCGGTGAAGGCAATGAGCGCAGCGCGGACGTTCCGCAGGAAGACGTAGAGCACGACGAGAATGAGGAGCGCTGCAATCTCGAGTGACCGCTCGAGGTGACCCAACGCGCTCTCGATGAAGTTCGCGGGGCGGTGCAAGCCGCTGTAGAGCGTGATGCCCTGCGCCTGCAAGGCGGGCTGCAGGTCCTTCAGGGCTTCCTCGACGGCCAAGGTCGTCGTGAGCGTGTTGGCGCCATACTGGCTGGCCAGAGACAGCAGCACGCCGGGCTTGCCCATGATGAGTGTGTCGCCCGAGCGCAGGGCGGGGCCCTGTTCGATGGTCGCAACGTCGCGCAGACGCAGGGGCGTGCTATTGCGAACGGTCAGCAGTGCACTGCCGAGCCGGTCTGGGCTGGGTTCGGGAACCGGCGTCTTGAGAAGCACACGCTGTGTCGAAAGATCGACGAAACCCGCTCCGCCGACGGCCACGGCTGCCCGTGCCGCATCGGCGATGTCCGTGAGCGTCAGACCGTAACTCTGCAACTTCTGCAGGTCCGGTGTGATCACTATCTCGCGCTGTTTGCCGCCGAAGACAATGGCGTGCGCGACCCCCGGGACCGCCAGCAAACGGGGCTTGATCAGCCAGTCGGCCGCGTCACGCAGCGTGTAGGGGTCGACCTTGTCGGAAACGAGCCCGATCTTCAACAAGTCCATCGTGCTCGAGACAAGCGGCGACAGCCGCGGCGTTCCGGCTCCGGCGGGCAGCGTGCTGCCGAGCTCCGCCAGGCGCTCGGCAATGCCTTGTCGCGCCAGGTGAGGCTCCTCACCGTCCTTGAAGGTGATGGTCACGACCGACAGGCCGGGGATCGACTCGGAGCGCAAGGTCGCGAGCCCCGGAGAGCCGTTCAAAGCATTCTCGATGGGGCGGGTGATGAGCTCCTCGACCTGCTCGGGTGCGAAACCGGGCGCCTCGGTCTGGATATCGACCGTTGTCGGCACGAAATCCGGAAAGACGTCGAGCTGGGCGCGTTGCGCGCCGAGGCAACCCAATACGAGCGCCAGGAGGCTTAGGGCCGATGCCGCGCCGAAGTGGCGCACACACAGAGCGACGAGCCAACGCATGGTCAGTCTTCCGCTGCCGCGGCCGGCGCCATCTGGCGTGCCAACAGCAAGCCCGCCGCGGCGGTGACGATCCGGTCGCCGGCGCTCACGGCCCCGGCATTGACGAAGTAACCGGCAGCGAGCGGACGCTCGACGTCGATGGGCACCCGCACGAAGCCGTCGTCTTTCTTCACGTAACACCAGTACTTCCCGTCGGCGATCACGACGGCCGACGAGGGAATGAGCACTCCGGATGCGCCGGGCTCCCCGATCGGCAGCACCTGCAGGCGTGCGCCTTCCGGAATTTCAGTGTATTTCAGCAACGCGAAGTAGCTGTTGCCCGGCATTGTCGGGTCCTGCGGCGCAGCCCACACGGAGCTGGCAGTCCAGGACGCGCCCGCCTCGCCGGCATCGAAGGTGAAGAACCGCAGGCCGTGCGGCGCGCCGCCGCTCAGAGTGCCGGGCGGAAAGGTGACCCTGGCCAGCTTGACGGTTCCGTTGGCGAGCGCGGCCAGGGTCGCGTTCACATCCTGGCCATGACCCGGGAATTGCAGTCCGAGAGTGGCGGTCAGCTTGCGATGCGCGAGGGCCAGCGCGGCCTGGTCCGCGGCGCTCTGCTTCTGCGCGCTCTCCAGCGCATCGATACCCAACGCGCCCGGTCCCTGCGAGAGGGATTTCATGCGCTCGAGCGCGGCCGCGCTCTGCTTGACCGCCGCCGCAGCCGTTTCGAGGTCCGCGGCGACCTGAGCGACCACGTCGTGACTGACGATCATGCCCAATCCCTGGGCCGTGGGCGCGAAAGTCACGGCTTGTGCCGGAGCCGTGGTGACCCCGAGCTGCGCCGCCATTTCCGGTGTCAGCTCGACGGGGTCGTCCTTCTTGGTGTTGTCGGCTTTGGCGTCGGCGTCCGGCGCCGTGCCGGCCGCGGCCGCCCTGGGCTCCGCCGCCGTCGGGTGCTGCGCTGCCGCGCCGCTGCAGCCTGCCAACACCGAAACCACGACCCAACTTGCAATCACCCTGGCAGCCATCCGCCCCCCAACGCTTTGCACAATCCGACGGCGGCCTGTAAGCGGGCCAGCCGATACTGAGTCATCTGCTCGCGGGCGCCGATCAAGGTCCGCTCCGCATCGAGCACGGTCAGGAAGTCGCCTGAGCCGGCGCGATAGCGCGCCTGCGCGCTGGCGAAGCCGAGCTCGCTCTGCTCGAGGCTGTCACGCTGTGCATCCGCCTGGCGGTCCAGGTAGTGGATGGCCGACAGGGCCACTTCCACGTCCCACAGGGCGGCGAGCGCGGCCGCCCGATAACTGGCGAGCATCTCCTGCTCTTTGGCGCCGGCTTCGTCACGCGCTGCGCGCAGGCGGCCACCGTCGAAGATCGTCTGCGCCAGCGCGGCACCGACCGTCAGGGTCGGTCCAACACCGCTCAAGGTCTCCACCGCGGCCTGTACGGCGGGGTTCTGGATACCGCCGCTGCCGGTAAGAGTCAGAGTAGGAAAGAATGCCGCGCGTGCCTGCACGAGGTCCGCGTGAGCGGACTGGAGGTTGCTTTCCGCCGCGGCAACGTCGGGCCGCCGCGCTAAAAGCTCCGACGGCAAGCCAGGGGCAACGCGAGGCGTCGCCAGTGAGCTCAGGTTGTGCGCCTCGATTTTCAACGTGTCGGGCATTTTGCCGACCAGAATGGCAAGCGCGGCGAGCGCAGCACTCTCCTGCTGCCGCAGCTCCTGGATGCGAATCTCGGTGTTGGCTACGGCGGCGCGCTGCTGCGCGACTTCCGCAGGATTTGCCAACCCGGTCTTGGCGCGCGCCTCCACGAGCTCGAGCAGGTGACGAGCGTTGTCCGCGGTCGACTGCGCCAGGGTGGTCTCTTCGCGGAGCGCCACGACCTCGAAGTAGGCCGTGGCGACGCCCGTCACGGTCGTCAACACGACGACCGAGCGATCAGCGTCACTGGCGCGCAATGCGGCGCGTGCCGAGTCGCGTGCGGCGCGATTCTTGCCCCAGAAGTCGACTTCGTAGCTCGCCGAGACCAGAGCCGCAGTGTCGGTCTCGTGTGCCGAGCCGTTGGAAGAGTGGCCGGCGTACGTCGTCGCATCGGCGCCGAAATCAACTTGCGGGAGGAGAGGGGCACCGGCAATCCGCGCACGTGCGTCCGCCTGCTGCAGGCGAGCGTTGGCTGCCTGCACGTCGAAGCTGTTTTCGTACGCGCTCGTAATGAGCGTATCGAGTTCCGTGCTGCCAAAGGCGCGGAACCATTCCCGGGTAAGCGGTTCGCCAGTCTGCCCGGGCTGCGCCACGGTCCACTGCGCGGGAACGTCCACCCGCGGAGCGGGCTCCGGATGAGTGGCGCAGCCGGTGAGGCAGGTTGTCAGAATGAACAGGGTGGCCGCGGTCAGGCGCGGAAGCTTCGGATGGGATGGCATCGTTCAGGATCCAGGAGGGAGGCCCAGGGGCGCCTCGGGTGCGAGTTGAATCCGGAAAGTGGTTCCGAGGCCCGGTGCACTGTGGGCCTCGATCCGCCAGCCCAGGCGCTGGCAGATCCGGCTGACGAGATACAGGCCCAGGCCCAGCCCGCGGCTCTGCGGGCCGCGGTAGCGGCGCTCGAAGATGCGCGACAGGTCCTGCGGCGGTATGCCGACGCCGGAGTCCTGCACCGTCAGCTCGGAAGAGCTGAGCTTCACGTCGATCGTGCCCTCCTGTGTGAAGTTGACGGCGTTCAGCAGAAGGTTGTTGATCACGCAGGCGATCATGACCGGCGAGCCGGTGGCCTGAACGGGCTCGGTGGCAACAGTGACCACGAGCGACTTGGCGGCGGCCATAGCGGCGATGACCTCGACGGACTCCCGTACGATCTGGTCCAGCGCGCTGGTCTGGGATGCGGCGCCATGCTCGCCGCGAGCCAGGAACAGCAGCGCCTCGATGAGCGACTGCATCTGCGCGCTCGCGCGGCGGATCCGCAGGACCCGCTCGCGAGCCGAGGGAGCCAGCGTCGGCTCCTCCATCAGGAGCTCGGCAGCGCTGCCGATGATCGACAGAGGAGTGCGCAATTCATGGCTCGCATCCTCGGTGAAGGCCTGTTCCCGCTCCAGAACGCGCTCGAGGCGCTCCATGTAGTTGTCGAATGCCGCGGCGATGATGCCAACCTCCTTGTTGGCGAAGCGGTTCGTGAGTCGCTCGTTGCGATGAGCAGGGTCCAGGTGCGCGACGCTGTTGGCCAGCTCGGTTACCGGGCGCATCACCGCGCGTGACAGGATCACTCCAATCACTGCCGCGAGCCCAAGCGCCGCCAATCCTACGGCAACGGCGACGCTCACGACGCTTCGCTCGATCGCTTCGACCCGCTCTGTATCGAGCACCACGTACAGGCGAGAGTCTCTTACGTCGTCGACCGCGACATAACACAACCGGCCGTGTACCGGGATGTCTTCATATACTCCAGGCGAGAGTGTGACCAATACAGGCGGCAACGCGTCTCGATCCGCAGGTGTGCGCACGATGTAGCCGTTGAGTCCGCTCGCCGAGGGTGGACGCGCGTGCGGATCGGCCGTGACATCCGTCTTGAACTCCTGCATCTCACGCACGAGGGTGCGGTTGAGGAGCTCATCCTCCAGGAGCTCGATGAACTGCTTCACAGTGATGCCGAACGCGGTGCACAGCACGATGGCGAGTACCGACGTTGCGAGCAGGAAGCGGGCTTGCAGGCTCCAGCCAAAGCGCATGAGGGTTACGCCAGCCGGTAGCCCACACCGTGGACGGTGTGCAGGAGTTTGGTTTCACCCTCGACGTCTACTGCGTTGCGGATGATCAGAATGTGGCCCCGCAGCGCAGCGTCGCTATCGGGCGGATCGTCGCCCCAGACCGTGCGCTCGATCTGCTCCCGCGTCACGACACCCGGCGAGGCGCGCATCAACTGCTCGAGGATGCGCATTCCGATCGGGGCGAGCGCAATCTCGCGAGTGCCGCGCCGAATCAGCAGCGATCGCAGGTCGAACGTCAGGTCCTGGACTTCCAGGACGCCTCGCGCCCCGGAGGCGCGGCGGACGAGTGCCTTGAGCCGCGCGAGCAGCTCGAGGAGCGAGAAGGGTTTCGTGAGGTAGTCATCCGCCCCTGCGTCGAAGCCGCGCAGCTTGTCGGCCTCGGTATCGCGCGCGGTGAGCATGATCACCGGGATGTCCCGCCGCGCCGTCTCGCGCAGGCGCTTGCACAATGTCAGCCCATCCAGTCCCGGCAACCCCAGATCGAGAATGATGGCGTCGTAGCCCTCGCCGCCGGCGAGCTGCAACCCGTGCGTGCCGTCGCGCGCGTAGTCGACCGCATGTCCTCGGGATTCCAGAAATTCCCCGACGTTGGCGGACAGGTCGAGGTTGTCCTCGATGAGAAGAACGTGCATGAGGGTAGCCTAGCATCGCTTCTGTAATGAAAGCGTTAGGCTACCTCTTACGAAATTCTTACGGTGGACGCCTCGCAGCCGCGATAGAAGGCCAGCGCGCGTTGGAACTCGCGCGTGGAGAAATCGGGCCACAAACAGTCGGCAAAGTGCAGCCGGGCGTACGCGACCTCCCAGAGCAGGTAGTCGCTCAGACATCGGCCCGCGCCTGTGCGAATCAACAGGTCCACTGCTCCGGCAGGCAGTGCGGTATCATCGATCTCCCGGAGCCGCCGCGCGAAAGTTTCCGGTGCGCGCGGGCCGGGGCTGCACCACGTGGATTGCACGACGCTGTCATGGGCCGAATAGTCGACAACGATGCGCAGATGCAGGCGCGCGCCGCTGGCCGGCTCAGGTGGGGGCCCGATCGTCCGCAACAGCCGCGCCCCCGGCCGCGGACACTGGCCGACCACGCTCACCCGGATCGACTCCCTCTCGCAATAGCGGCTGTTGCCCTGCAGGTAAGCGCTCAGGATCCGCAGGTTGGCGTCGATCTCCGGATCGGTGGTGTGATCATTGGTGGCGTGATCGTTGGTCCCGATCGCATACAGCGTGAGGGTCCGCACTCCGGCGCTC
>DASZVD010000476.1:0-6259 GCA_035547375.1 Steroidobacteraceae bacterium | reverse complement strand
TCGGCAGCGGCTTTTTGCTGCTGCCGCCGCGTTTGCGCGGTTTGGTTACGCCTTTATCAACCGCGGATGCCTCTGCCGCGGAGCCCGGCACCGCCGAAGCGGTGCAATCCGGCACCCCGCGCGCGGCGGGCCACGTCGTCATCGCGGCTGACGAATTGGACGAGCTGGAGCGCATCGCGCTCTGGTGCAAGAGACAGATAGTACGCAACCCTCAAGTCCGCATCCTGGTCATGCAGCCGGGCGGGCCGGGGGCGCGTGAGCGTCTCGCGACGCTCATAAGGCAAGCGGTGAGGCCCAATGAGTGGCTCAATGCGCCGTTGGACAGTCTCGTCGTGATCGAGGGCGGAGCGCCGTTGGCTCGCGTTCCGGCGGTCGCCCACGCCCTGCAGACGCTGTCTTGGCTCGGAGGCGCGCCCGGCGACTTCGAGGCTGTCAGCGCATGGCTGCGCGCGCCGTATTGGCAGAGTCCGGGAGCGGATTCCCGCGCACGGCTCGATCTATGGTTGCGCGAGCGCGAGCGAATGCACTTCGACTTGCACGATCTCGCGGCCGCCCTCGGCTCAGCCCCTGCGGCGCTCACCTCCGTCGCTCGCGACATGGCCGGGCAAATCAACAAGGCCGCCATGCTGCTGGGCCAAGGCGCCGCCGCGCCGCGCGATTGGTCGGAGCGGTTCAGAGCGGCTCTCGAGGTCTTCGGGTGGCCGGGCGAGCGCGCTCGAAGCAGCGGCGAGCAACAGACCGTGGTCCGTTTTCGGGAGCTCCTGGACGAGTTCGGGCAGCTCGCTTCGGCGGCACGCTCTATCTCACGCGACAACGCGATTCAGTGGTTCACGGAGCTTGCGGCACGCACGGCCTACCGGCCGGCCGACGATGATGCGGTGGTCACTATCTCGTCTACTCTGGCCGATCCCGTCGTGCGTTACGACGCCATTTGGGTCGCCGGACTGCACGCGGAGGCTTTCCCACAGCCCGTGCAGCCAGATCCATTCCTGCCGCTGGCTGCGCAATTGGCGGCGGGTGTTCCAGCGGCCAGCGCGAGCGGGAGACTGGCGGAGGCGCACGCGCTCCTGGCGTCGTGGCGCGCAGCGGCCGACGAGTTGGTACTGAGCGCTCCTTCGCGATCCGAGGATCTCGAGCTCCTTCCGAGCCCCTTGCTGTCCGACGCGGCCGAACAATCCTGGCAAGCGCCGGGCGCTTACGGCACGACTGGCTCCTCCGACGCGGCTGGGACTTCCGGTGCGGTGTCCATCTGGTTGCCGATGCGTTTGCATCGCGACGGGATGCTCGAGACGATCGAGGACGTAGGTTGTAGCTGGCCTGTCGAGAAGCCTTTGCCCGCGGGCACGCGCAGCCTGGAGCTGCAGAACCAGTGCCCGTTCCGGGCTTACGCGGAGTTGCGGCTGGGAAGTCTCCCGCTCGATGCGCCGGAACCGGGTGTAGCCGCCGATCTGCGCGGGCAGCTTCTGCACGCGGCACTCCAAAAGCTGTGGCAGCGCCTGGTGGGCTCCTATGGTCTTGCTGCGCACTCTGATGCCGAGTTGGAGAGGCTGATCGATCAGAGCGTGGAGGAGGCGGCGAACGAAACCATACGTCGTGCGCCCGGGCGCGGGCAACGTAAGCCTGCGCCGTCAAACGATCCGCAAGGCGATCTGTTCGCTCGACCGGAGCACGCACCCGCGATGTCGCGAGAGATTCGGCGCGCGAAGCGGTTGATTCGCTCCCTTTGCCAGTTAGAGCGTGAACGCGCCCCCTTTCGCGTCGAGAGTACCGAGCTGGATATGACGTTGCAGCTCGCAGACGCTCACATGCGCATTCGCATCGACAGGGTAGACGCTTTGGAGGGCGGTGGCAGGGCGATACTGGACTACAAGAGCGGCAGGCGCTCCACAGCGGATTGGTACGGCGAACGGCCCTCACATCCTCAGTTGTTGGCCTATCTCGCTGCGCTGGGAGATGACGTCGTGGCGATGTGCACGGTGAACGTCACTGCCCGGGAAGTGCGATTCGATGGCATCGCTCATACACCTGAGTTGCTGCCGAAAGTGAAAGGAGTCGAGGGAGTGTATGGTGCCGATCCAGCTGACGCGTGGCCTCTGAGGCGGGAAGAATGGTTGTCTCGCGTCGAGAAACTCGTGGCGGGATTCTTGGCAGGCGATGCCGTGGTTGATCCGAAGCCGGGAGCCTGTGACTACTGTCACGTGGCTAGCGTTTGTCGGATTGCGGAGCGCCTCGACGCCGGAGATGCGTCGTCGGAGGCACCGCATGAATAGTAAGGGAGCGCTGATGGACGCAGCGGCAGCGGATCAGCATGCGCGCGAATACGCGACCGATCCGCATCGGTCGATTCTCCTCCAGGCCCCGGCCGGATCCGGCAAGACAACGGTCCTGACGCAACGGCTTCTACGACTGCTCGCCGAGGTCAACGAGCCGGAAGAGATCCTGGCCATCACGTTTACGCGCAAGGCCGCCGCCGAGATGCGCGCGCGCGTGCTCAAGGCCCTGCACGGCGAAATCGACACCTCCACCGAACAGGGGCGGTGCCTCCAGGCGCTCGCTTCGGCCGCCTTGGCAAGAGGCTCCGCCCGGGGCTGGAATCTCGCGCAGGATCCTGGCCGGCTGCGGATCCAGACCATCGACTCGTTCAACTTCCGCCTGGCGAGCCAACTGCCGGTGACGGCGCAGGCCGGGGGCGCGCTGGCGATCACCGATCGCCCCTGGGAGCTGTATCACCGCGCGTCGCGGGCGACTCTGGTGGCCGCCGAGCGGGATCCGGACCTGAGCGCCGACGTGGAGTTCCTGTTCGAGCGGCTCGATAACAACTGGGGCAATGTCGAGCGCTTGCTGGCGGGCATGCTGCAAGAGCGCGGCCACTGGCTGCGCTACGTGTTGGGCCATGCCCCTCAGGCGCTTTGCGAGCGCATCAATGAGAGCCTCGCCAACGTCGTCCGCGATCATCTCATCGAAGCGTGTGCCCGCGTGTCCGCGGACTTGCGAGCCGCGGCGGGCGCATTGCCACAGGTCGGGCCGCTGGGAAGCGAGCCGGAATATCTGGCGGCGTGGCAAGGGCTCGCCGAGCTGACTCTGACGGGTAAGGGGGAGTGGCGTAAGCCCAGGGGGGTGACCAAGTCCCTCGGACCGGCCTACGAGGCCGCCGAGGCGAAAGAGGCGCTGCGGGCCTGTCTCGAACGCCTCAGTCTCCTGCCGGAAGCGCGGGAAATCCTGGTCGAGCTGCAACGTCTGCCTGCCGGCGAGCTGTATGAAGGCGATGCGGCGGCCATCATGGCGCTGTCGCGGGTCCTGCGCTCGGCGGCGGTGCACCTGCAGGCCGAGTTCGCCAGCGACGGCAGGGTCGATCACACCTACATCGGCGGCGCGGCGCGCGCGGCACTCGCGGAGGCGGGTGAGCCGACCGATCTGGCTCTGCGGACCGGGCTGTCCCTCCGGCACATTCTCGTGGATGAGTTTCAGGACACCTCGCTCGCGCAATTCGATCTGGTCGAGGCGTTGACCGCGGGGTGGGAGGAGGGGGACGGGAGAACGCTGTTCGTCGTCGGCGATCCCATGCAGTCGATCTACCAGTTCCGTGAAGCGGAGGTCGGCCTGTTCCTGCGGGCGCGCGGCTCGGGAATTTCTCGTGTACGGCTGGAGCCGCTGCAGCTGGCACGCAATTTCCGCTCGGTGCCGGCGTTGATCTCCTGGACGAACACGACCTTCGACCAACTGTTTCCCGCCAACGACGACCTGCGGGCCAGCGCGGTCGCCTTTACGCCCAGCCTGGCCGGCCGCACGGGCGGTGACCGGCCCGATCCGGTTCGGGTGCAGCTGTTTTCGGGCAACGATCGCGTTGCGGAGATCCATGCCCTGACCGCTCGCATCGCGCGGCTGAGGACCGATGAGCCCGATGCAACCATCGCGGTTCTCGTCGCGGCCCGCACCCATGCCACGGCGCTCATGCTGGCGCTCGAAGCCGCCGCCGTCGATGCCATTGGTGTCGATCTCATTCCCCTGCGCGACCTGTCGATCGTTCGCGACCTCGTTGCGTTGGTGCAGGCGTTGCACCATTTGGGCGATCGGACTGCCTGGCTCGCCGTGCTGCGCGCACCGTGGTGTGGCTCGAGCCTCGCGACCCTGACGGTGCTCTCACAGCGTTCGGACACGAAGCTCTTGTGGGAAGCCCTGACTGACTCGAAGCGCTTGTCCCACTGCTCACCCGGGGAGTTGGAACGCCTGGTTCGCGTTCGCGACGTGTTGGCGACCGCGCTGGCAACGCGGGACACTCTGCCATTGGCCGACTGGCTGGAGATGACCTGGCTGCGTCTCGGCGCCGCGGATGCGTACCCGAAAGACGAGCTGCGCCATGCAAGGGCCTTCCTGGCGGCCTTGAGCGATCGTGCCGCATCCGGCGAGTGGGGCGGCCCAAAGGACCTGGATTCCCTGCTGGGCGAGCTGTTCGCGCAACCGCAGGCGGCCACGTCGAACCCGGTGCAGATCATGACGATCCATCGCGCGAAAGGGCTCGAATTCGACCATGTGCTCGTCCCGAGCCTCGAGCGCGAGCTGAATCGCGGACGGGAGCCGCTGCTGCGCTGGCTCGACCTTCCCCGGCAGGAGGGTGAGAGCGATCTCATCATGGCCCCGGTGCCCGCGATCGGCGATGACGCACCCGGACGGTTTCTACCGTCCGGGGGGGGACAGTTCCTATCGTCCGGTGAGGAACGGTTCCTACCGCCCCGGGAAGGGACTGTCGGCGTCTATCTCAAGCGCCTCATGACGAAACGCGCGACGAACGAGCAGACGCGTTTGCTCTATGTTGCGGCGACGCGCGCCCGGAAGACGCTGTACCTGTCGGCCGCGCCGAAGGCCAGGTCGGATGGCTCGATCGTTCCCAAGACCGGGACGCTGCTGGCCAATCTGTGGCCGGCGCTGGGAGAAGCGTTCCTGGCGAGCAGGGAGGCCCCCGTTCCACAGACCCCAACACTCATTCAAGAACCGCAACAACCTCCCGCCAACACCCTGCGGCGGCTCGCGAAGGCATGGTCTCCAGCGGCGCTGACAGAAGATCTGGCGGAAGACCTGCCTCATTTACCCGTCGGCCACCAGTCCCTGGAGCCGCCGGAGTTCAGCTGGGTCGGGGAGACCGGCCGGCATATCGGCACCGTCGTCCATGCTGTGTTGGAATCGTTCGCGGCGGCTTCCGAGCTTCCTGATCGGGCGATGATCGAGGCAGATCGCGCGAGCTACCGGCAACAACTCGTCCGGCACGGCGTGCCGGAACGGGATCTCGATCGCGCGACGAGGCTGGTCGTCGAGGCCCTCACGCGCACGGTGGGTGATGCTCGCGGGCGCTGGATCTTCGCTGCCAGCCACGTCGAGTCGCACAGCGAGCTGGCTCTGACCGGGATCTCGGGCGGGCGGCTCACCAACGTCATCATCGACCGCTCCTTCGTCGATCGGGAGGGGACCCGATGGGTGATCGACTTCAAGACGAGCCGCCACGAGGGCGGTGGGTTGGACTCCTTCCTCACTCAGGAAATGGAGCGCTACCGTGGGCAGCTGGAAACCTACGTTGCCCTCGCGCGGGGCCTCGGGCCACAGCCGGTCCGCGCGGGACTGTACTTTCCGCTCCTGGGGGCGTTTCGGGAGCTTTGAGAGGTCTCACGATGCGATTCGGTCCCGCTCTGGTGGCATTGATGGCGTGCAGCGGCGTGACGCAAGGTGCCCCGCACCTGGCACAGCTGCGCGACGGTGTGTGGCTGCAAAACGGACTCAGGCAATATCAGCGCCTGAAGGCGCACGAGCGCTTGTCGGAGCCGGAATCGCAAGATGCCCTGACGGTGACCTCCTACGTGTGCGCGGTGGTCGATCTGGAAAAATATCTGGCGCAGCGCGCCATCCTGCTCGCCAAGGCGTTGGAGGAGGGCAAGGCCAAACCAACCGAACCGGGGCTGCTCGACGGCATGGCCCGAGCCGTGCCCATTCTCATTCCGCTGCTGAAGACGGACTTCGTCAAAGCGGGGCCCTCCTGCGAACAGGCCTTCGACATGGTGCGGAGCTTCCTCGACCGGTATCCCGAGATGCTGCCCAAGGATGCGGACGTGATCGTGGACCGCGCGCTCCTTGCCGCCTATGCGAAGAGCGACGAGCGTTAGTCTATTTGGCTGGAAGTCACCCGGCGGCGCTTCCAGCGAGACCCTGCACGGTCGGCCGCGGCGCTTTCGGCGGACATGACCGCGTCGTCCGCCGGCAAAGAGCGCGGTGC
>DASZVD010000475.1:0-9662 GCA_035547375.1 Steroidobacteraceae bacterium | reverse complement strand
CTCACCGACTGGCTGTCGGTGAACGCGTCGGGCAGCTACACGGGCTTCAAATACACCGACCTCGGAGCCGCGGCGGGCGTCGTTGGCGGACCCACCTTGCAGTCGCAGCAGGTATTCACGCCGCGGTGGAAGGCGAACGCCGGCTTCCAGGCCGATCTGCCGTTGCTGCAGACCTATGGAAAACTGGTATTCAACATGGATTTCACGTGGCAGTCGACCGAGTTCACGGACGCCCCCAATTCCCCGCAGCTCGCGATTCCCGGGTACGGGCTGGTCAACGGCCGCCTGACGTTCACGACGAAGAACGACTGGATCGTGTCCCTGGCAGGCACCAACATCACCAACAAGTTCTACTGGGCCACGACGAACTTCATCTCGGGCGACTACCAGTGGAAGGGCGTGCCGGGACTGCCGGCGCAGTGGAATCTCAGCCTGCGCAGGAATTTCTGACGGGAGACGGGCATGAGGTTCCAAATGGGTCATCGGCCGGTGGCGGCGCTGCTGTTGAGCGCCGCCTGCATGGGCTTGCTGGGAAGTGCTCCGCTGGCGGTGGGCAAGGACGCCAAGGCTGCGGATTGCAACAGGCGTTGCCTGCTGGAGAGCCTGACCACCTATACCGAGGCGGTCACCGACAACGACGTCTCGCGTATTCCGGCCGCGAAGGATGTGCGGGTCACATCCAATGGTGAAGTGGTGGCGCTGGGAAAAGGAGAGGTCTGGGGCCATGTGAAGCGCATGCCTTATCGCCAGGCATTCGTCGATCCCGTCACCGGTGCGGCGATGCTCTTCGCAACGGTGACCAACACCCCGACACGGGAGGGGGAACGCTGGTGGTTTTATCTGGTAAGGCTCAAGGTCGTCCGGCACGAGATTTCGGAAGTAGAGGAGATCGCCTACGACGGCACGCTCCGCGGCTCTCCGGCGTCGAGTCTGAAGCTGGGGGATCGGATCTTCGACACGCTGTTGCCGGAAGATGAGCGCATCTCGCGCCAGGACCTCATCGCGACGGCCAACAAATATTTCGACGTGGTCTCGGGTGTCATCAATTATCGCGATGTGCCGTGGCATCCGGAGTGCCACAGGGTGGAGTTAGGTGTCTTCACCGTGAGCTCGGAGTTGAATCCCGGCAGCTGCGGCGGGGAGTTCCAGAACCCCAGGGTGAAGTGGATCGTCAAGAACCGCCGCATGTACGTGGTGGACGTCGAGCGGGGGGTGGTCGCCGCCGTGGCGAATTTCACGAGCCCGCCGGAGTACCCGGAAAACAACGCCTCGGTGGCCTTCGAGGTGTTCAAGGTCCAGGACGGGCTCATCCGCCATATCGAGGCCATGTTCCGGGGCAACAGCTCCCAGTCCCACTCCGGCTGGCCTGATCTGCCGGCGCAATGAGGACTCTCGCGCGGTGGCGTGGGGCGCTGCCGTCTTTTGCGAGGGTCCATGGCCGTTGCGAGGGTCCATGGCCGTCCCGCGGCCGTGAGCGCCGGAGCCACTTCGTCTTCGGGAGATAATGGCCTCCCTAATGGGCGAGCCTGTCCGCGGCACATCTTCAATATACGTCTTCTGCTGGACTTTGCTTGGACCTCAACCTGGGATCTATTTTGCGATGACGGCCTCCGCCCCGACGCTCGATGACTGGAAGGAGATGCTGCGCACGCTCTGGCGCATCCGCCTTTTTGAGGGACAGGTGCAGCGGCTCGCAGCCGCCGGGGAGGTGCCTGGATTTCCTCACCTGTCGACGGGGCAAGAGGCTGTGGCGGTTGGCGTGTGCGCACACCTGACCAGGAAAGATTCCCTGTTCACCGGCCACCGGGGACATGGGCACGCGCTCGCCAAGGGTTGTGACCTGCAGGCCACGTTTGCCGAGATCATAGGCCGCGATTCCGGCCTGTGCCGCGGCCGCGGCGGGTCGATGCACCTGGTCGATGCCGATAACGGCATGCTTGGAGCGACGGGCGTGGTGGGCGGCAATCTGCCGTTGGCCGCGGGGGCTGCGTGGGCTGCCCAGGTCCGGGGCGACCGCACGATCAGCGTGGTGTTCTTTGGAGACGGAGCGACCGGAGCGGGAGTTTTTCACGAGACGGTCAATCTCGCCGTGCTGTGGCGACTGCCCATCCTCTTCGTGTGCGAGAACAATGGCTACGCCGAGTTCACGAGCCGCGAGGAGCATTCGAAGGTGAATCACGTGAGCGCCTTCGCAGCGCCCTATGGGATGCCGGCGAAGACCATCGACGGGAATGATCTGCGGGTCGTCCACGCGGCTGCCGGTAATGCCATTGCGGGCTTGCGGGATGGCTCTGGACCTTTTCTGCTGGAATGCATGACTTATCGTCTCGCGGGCCACTACGTCGGCGATGCGCAGCAGTACCGCTCCAAGGAAGATCTCGCCGCCGTGCAGGAGAAATGCCCCATCGAACGACTCAAGCGTCAACTCATCGCGCAGGGGGTCTCCGAGAGCGAGCTGGCTGGAATCGCCGAGGAGGCCAAACGGGAGGTTTTGCAAGCCGTCGAGGGCGCGCGGGCCGCCGCGCGGCCGGACCCTTCGACGGTGCTCGAATACGTCTACAGCGCGCCTTCGCTTTCCGCAACAACAGGCTGAATCGTGGCTCAGAAATTGACGTTCATCGAGATCTTGAGACGCGCTCTTGATGAAGAGTTGACGCGTGATCCTGCCGTACACCTGTTAGGTGAGGACGTCGCGGTCGGCGGAGCATTCGGTGTGACCAAGGGGCTTGCGCAGAAACATGGCGCGCAACGCGTACGCAACACGCCGATCAGCGAAGCAGCCATCACTGGCGTCGCCACCGGCGCTGCGATCTGCGGGCTGCGGCCGGTGTTGGAAATCATGTTCATCGACTTCGTGACGCTGGCGATGGATTGCCTCGTGAACCAGGCGGCCAAGTACCGCTACATGTCCGGCGGGCAGCTCGCGGTTCCCATGGTCGTGCGGACGCAGGCAGGAGCTGCCGGCGGGGCGGCGGCCCAGCATTCACAGAGCCTGGAGTCGTGGTTCATCCATGTCCCCGGGCTCGTCGTCGTGGCGCCTTCCTCGCCGGTCGAAGCCTACGGGCTGTTGAAAAGCTCCGTTCGCCTTGGTGACCCGGTGTTGTTCATCGAGCACAAGCGGCTCTATGCACAGAGGGAGGCATTCGTGCCCGATGGGCCGCTGCCCGGGATCGGTACGGCGCGGATCGCACGAGCGGGTACCGATGTCACGCTGATTGCATACTCCGCCATGGTTGGAAACGCCCTCGAAGCTGCGGAAGAGCTGGCCCGTTCCGGCATTTCAGCCGAAGTGATCGATTTGCGCACGCTGCTGCCGCTGGATATGTCGACCATCGCCGCATCGGTCGCGAAAACGCATCGCGCCGTGATTGCGCACGAGGCTGTCCTGAACGGCGGAGTCGGAGCGGAGATCGCCGCGCACATCGGCCATGAGCTGTTCGATGAGTTGGATGCCCCGGTTACGAGAGTCGGTTGTCCATTCGCACCAATACCGTTCGCACCGGAGCTGGAGCGCGCGCTCCTGCCCGGCACGGCGAACATCGTCGCGGCGGTGCGTGAGCTGTCGAGCTGAGCATCTGGTGCGAGAGAGGTCGGGAGAATTACGAGTGTCTCTTGTTCCGTTGGAAATTCCGAAGATTGGGCTCGTCATGGAGAACGCCCGCCTGGTCCGTTGGCTGAAGAGCGTGGGCGAGACCGTGCGCCAGGGCGAGCCGCTCCTGGAGCTGGAAACCGAAAAATCCGTGGTCGAGGTCGAATCGACCGATAGCGGCCGCCTCGTCGAGATCCTGCTCCCGGCGGACCGGGAAGTGCGCGTTGGCGATCGGGTTGCGTGGCTGGAGAGCGATCTCGATGTCCCGGTGGCCGCTGCCGGCAAGGCTTCGGTCGAGTTGGCGGCGGTTCCGGCTAAGGGACCGGCTGGACCGGCGGCGGCAGTAGCAACAGCGGCGCAGGCAACTGGCCGCCTCAAGAGCTCTCCTGTCGCACGGCGCTTGGCTGCGGAGCACGCCCTCGATTTGCGGCGGGTCCAGGCGACGGGTCCACGCGGACGTATACAGTTGGCCGACGTGCGCCGGGCTATCGAATCGAAAGAGGTCAGGGGGCCGGCCGCATCGGTGGCGCCGCAGGCGCTCTCGAGCATGCGGCGCGCCGTGGCGCGCTCGATGACGTTGAGCAACGCCACGGTTCCGCAGTTTTTCGTGGAGCGGGCCGTCGACTGGACGAGGTTGCAGAGTGTGCGCGCGCAACTCCTGGCCGGGTTGCCGGAAAGCGCTCCGCGGCCGTCGATCAATGACTTCATTCTCCAGGCCATCGCACGCTCGTTGCGCGCCTTTCCGCAGATGAATGCCACTTTTACCGGGGACGCCGGCTCGCCCGAGGCGGCCCTCGTGCCTGCCCAGGGCACGCACATCGGGTTGGTGGTTGCCCTCGAGGGCGGGCTGTTGGTGCCGGTGCTCCACGAGGTCGACCGGATCGGGATCGTCGAGCTGGCGCGTCGGCGCGGCGAGACGGTAGAGCGTGCCCTGAGCGGCAGACTGAAGCGCGAGGAGTTGGAAGGCGCCACGTTCAGCCTGTCCAACCTGGGCGCCCG
Source organism: Steroidobacteraceae bacterium (assembly GCA_035547375.1). Taxonomy (GTDB): domain Bacteria; phylum Pseudomonadota; class Gammaproteobacteria; order Steroidobacterales; family Steroidobacteraceae; genus 13-2-20CM-66-19. Next base: position 5,074 of record DASZVD010000475.1, on the reverse strand, counting down.
CGGCCCCGACCGCTTCACTGCCCTCATCAGTCCGCCGCAATCGGGAATTCTGGCCGTGGGCCGGCAGCGCGACTGTGTGGTCGCCGTCGGTGGCGGTATTCACGTCAGGCCCGTGTCGCAGCTCACGCTCACCGTCGACCATCGGGTGGCGGATGGTCGCCTCGCTGCGGACTTCCTCGCCTCGCTCACGGAAATCCTGGAAGGAAACACCTGGCGGCTCACCTGAACGGGACAGACCAACATGACACAACCTGTGCAGATTCTCGGATCCTTCTGGACGCTCGCGGTGGGCGCCGACCCCTTGGGCGACCAGCGCTGTCACCACGATTTCCGCTCGAGAGTGGAAACGGCGGCGCGGGCCGGCTTCACGGCGCTGGGCTTGTGGCACACCGATCTCGCCGAGATCCTCAAGAAGTACCCCTTTCCGGAGATGAAGCGCATCCTGGACGGCAACGGCATCACACAGATCGAGGTCGAGTGGTTGCTGGACTGGTATTGCAGCGATCATCGCCGCGCTGTGTCCGACCAGACGCGCCAGCTGTTGCTCGAGGCGGCCGAGCAGCTGCAGGCTCATCACATCAAGATCGGCGACCTGGGCAATGACTGCGCCGAGGTGCCCCGCCTGGCCGAAGAGTTCGGCATACTGTGCGAGCAAGCAGCCCGGCGCGGCACGAAGGTGCTCTTCGAAATGCTGCCGGCGCAGTTCTCGCGCGCGCCGTCGCTGGAGCAGGTGCTGGCGATCGTCCGCGGCTCGGGCGCGACCAACGGCGGCATCATGTTGGATAACCTGCATCTGCAGCGGATTGGCACTCCGTTACAGGATATTGTGAAGAAGATCGGCCGCGACGTGCCGATCGGCGTTGAGATCAACGACGGGATGCTCGCCGCGCCGCGGAAGTTCGAGGACTCTGTGGTGAACAAGCGGCTGTTGCCGGGCGATGGCGAGTTCGACATCACCGCATTCCTGCACGCTGTGTGGACGTGGGGATATGACGGCCCCATCGGTGTGGAAGTCCTGAACGAGTACATCCGTAAGTGGTCGCTGGAAACCGCTGCCCGGGAATCGTTCGACAAGACGACTCGCGTAGTCGCAGCCGCACGCGAATCCTGGGAAGCCGGCCGTAAGGGACGGTCATGAGCGTCCCGGTGGCATCACCCTTCAAACCCTGTGAGAGGAAGCCATGAGCCTGCAGCCACCCGATGCCGAGCGTCAGATCTGGATTTTCACCCAGATGCTGCGCATCCGCACGTTCGAGGAACGAGTCAAGCGAGCCTTCACCGACCACCCGGGCGTGATCCGCGGGCACACGCATCTTGCGGACGGAGCGGAAGCCTCGATCGTTGGATCACTCAGCCATTTCCGCGAAGGGGATGCGGCGCTGGCCACTTACCGCTGCCACGGGTACCCGATGGTGCTCGGCAGCGATCCCAAGGCCATGATGGCGGAGATCTTCGGGCGCGCCACCGGGTTGTGCAAAGGGCTCGGCGGGTCCATGCACCTCACCGACGTGAAGCGCGGCTTTCTGGGCACATCAGGCATCGTGGGCGCAGGCATACCGCATGCGGCCGGCGTGGCCTGGGCAAAGCAGATCGCCAGGAAGGGCAATGTCGTTCTGGCGTTCTTCGGCGATGGAGCCAGCAAACAGGGCGCGTTCCACGAGACACTCAACATTGCCTCTCTTTGGAAACTGCCCCTGGTGTTCGTCATGGAGAACAACGGCTACAACGTCGTCACCACGTCAGCGCAGGAGGACGCCAGCGCGGCGGCGGGCGAGCCGCTGTCCGTCAAAGCGAAGGCGCACGCCATGCCTGGCGTTACCGTGGACGGCACCGATCCATTGGCCGTGTACAATGTTGTGGGCGAGGCAATCGAGCGCGCACGCTCCGGGAAAGGCCCGACACTCGTGGAATCCAAGGTCTACCGGCTTTCCGCGCACGGCAACATCATCGCCCCTCCCGGGGTGCCGTTGCACTATCCCGAGCATGAGGCCATTGCGGTGTTCGGCAAACGGGAAGAATATGAAGCGGCCTTGCGCGGCGATCCGGTGCCGCGCTTCCGGGGAACCCTGGTGCAGAACGGCACTCTGACACCGGTCAAGGCCGATGAGCTGGCCAGGCAGGTTGCCACAGAAATGGAACAAGCTGTCGGCTTCGCGTTGCAGAGCCCCTTCCCCAGGGTCGAGTCCGTGCTCGACTATAACTACGCGTGAATCCGCAGCAGCAGTAACGGGAGACAGTCATGGCGCAAATGCCTTATATCGCTGCGGTCGACGCGGGAATTCACCAGGAGATGCAGCGCGATACCACCGTGCTGTATTTCGGCCAGAATCTGGCGACGACCGAAAACCACGCCTTCGTGGCGGCCTACGGTCACGATCGCGTGCGGGTCACACCGATTTCCGAGACGGCGGAGATCGGCATTGCCGTGGGAGCGGCGCTCGCCGGCCTGCGGCCGGTCGTGGAGCTCTACATGGCGGAGTTCATGCTCGTCGCCATGGATCAGGTGGTCAACGAGGCCAACCGCTTCCGCTACATGTCCGGTGGGCAGGTGAAGGTGCCGCTGGTTCTGAAGGCCGGTTATGGCTTCACGGCCGGCTGGGCGGGCCAGCACACCGGTACGCTGACTTCCTTGTTCATGGGAGTCCCCGGGCTGAAAGTCGTGGTGCCGTCCACGCCGGCCGATGCCAAGGGACTCATGGCCACAGCAATCCGCGACGACAACCCGGTGGTCTACCTGCACCACTATATGCTGACCCTGGAGCAAGGGGAGGTCCCGGACGGTGAGCATCTCGTACCGTTCGGAAAGGCTGAGGTCAGGCGTGCGGGCGGTGACGTCACGGTCGTCGCGACCGGATGGATGGTGCCGCGCGCACTGGCTGCGGCCGAGCAACTGGCGAAGGAGGGTATCAAGGCCGAGGTCATCGACCCTCGTACCGTCGCGCCGCTCGACCTGGATACGATCATGAAGTCGGTTGACAAAACCGGCCGTGTCGTGTTGGTTGATCAGGCGACGCCGCACGCGTCGGTGGCCAACATCATCGCCGCGGAGATCGCCCAGCAGCGCTTCAGGGCATTGAAAGGCCCGATAGTCCAGGTCACCGCGGCCGATACCACCATTCCCTATAGCGAGCCACTGGAGGCCTACGTGATTCCCGACGAGAGGCGCATCGCTACCGCAATCCGTGCCGCGCTGAAGTAAGGGCGTCCGGCCAATCAGGCCCGTCTCATGAGACAACACCGGCATTCCGAAGAGAATCTGGAGGGGATCACGTCCTCGTTCCTGTCGCTGCGCGCGGGGCTGCACAAATTCCTGATGCGCTTCCTCGTCCGGCGGCAGGACGTGGAGGACATCGTTCAAGAGACGTTCATGCGCGCCTACGAGTCGGAGCGCCACCAGAAGATCGACTATCCCAAATCCTTTCTGTTCACGGTCGCCAAGAACATCGCCCTGTCGGAGATCGAGCGCAAGATTGCCCGCGTCACGACCTACGTCAGCGATTTGCAGGACTTGAACATTGCCGCCGACCAGTGTGTCGAGGACAGCGTCGATGCGGAGCAGCGCCTGGCGGCCGTTCTGAAAGTCGTGGCGACATTGCCGCCGCAATGCCAGCGCGTCGTGATCATGAAGAAGATATTCGGCTTTTCGCACCAGGAGATCGGGCGGCGCCTGGAGATCTCGGTGCGCACGGTCGAGAAGCACCTGGCCAAGGCTTTGCAACGCTGCCAGGAATCGGTGTCCGCCGGCCAGGCTCCTCCCGAAGCCCTCGCGGAAGGACACTCGCCGCGTGGAAAATTGCTCGCGATGCGAGGCCGCCGTGAGTAAGTTGTTCGGCACTCGCGAGGTCAATGAGCAGGCGCGGGCCTGGGTCATCGAGCTGGACGACGAGCCCCCGTCCGCGGAGCGGCTCGCCGAATTGCGCGCCTGGCTGGGGCGCAGCCCGCTGCATCGGAGGGCCTTCGAGCGCGCCGTCTCGACGTGGCGTTCCATGGATTGCCTGACCCGGATTTTGAAGCACGAGGCAGTTGCGACGCACGATGGCGTGGCCTGGGAGTCCGGTGCGCACGAGGCGCAAGTGCCGGCACAGAAGGTCGGCCGCGTCAGGACCGCGATCCTCGCCGCCGTAACCGCCGTCGTATTGATCGGTATCGTGGCGTCTGCCGCGTTCTTGTGGCATCCACGAACCGCGGCCGTAACCTCCAGCACTTACGCGACCGCCACCGGTGAAGTCACGGCGATCACCTTGTCCGACGGCAGCACGATCCACTTGAACACGGCCAGCCGTGTGACGGTGACTTACGCGCGCAACGCCAGAATTCTCCAACTCGTCGCGGGTGAGGCCTATTTCGAGGTGGCACCGAGCCCGCAGAGGCCGTTCGTCGTTTATGCGGGTCGGTTCTCCGTGCGCGCACTGGGCACAGCGTTCGCTGTGCAGATGTTGGATTCAGGAGTCGATCTCACCGTCACCCAGGGTCAGGTTGAGCTCGCTTCGTTCAAGACGCCACCACGCGATGTCGCGGGTGCCGCCGCATCGGGCCTCGGCTTGCCTGAAGGCGAGGCAGGCGAAACGCGCTACTCGGTCTCCCTTGGGCAGCACATCGTTGTCTCAGCCAACGGCAGGCGGGTAGAGAAGATAGACGCAGAGGGCATCGAGAAGCGGCTTGCCTGGCGCGACGGCGTGCTCATTTTCGACGACGATCCGCTGAAGGACGTGGTCGCCGAAATCACCCGCTATACCGCCACACGGATCGTCATCGCCGATCCGTCGATCCGTGACGTCAAGATTGGAGGGTACTTCAAGGTTCAGGACATCAACTCCATCCTGGGAACCTTGCAGGAGAATTTTGGCATCGACGTCAGGAAGGACAACGATAACGTCGTCTACCTGGCGCGTGGCCGACCCGCACACTAGAGTTCCCGACGATGTGCAACCGATGGGGGCGGATGCACCTGTGCTGTATGGTGACGATCGTGCTGCTGGCCGGCACGATGATTGCCCGCGCGGAAGTGTCCACGCGCAACTTCGATATTCCGGCCGCGGAGGCCAGCAGCGGCCTGAGCTTGTTTGCGAGGCAG
>DASZVD010000474.1:0-2939 GCA_035547375.1 Steroidobacteraceae bacterium | reverse complement strand
CCGCGGGTTTTCTGCGCCAGATCGTGTTCATCACCGACGGTGGCGTCAGCAACGAGGCGGAGATCGTGGCTCTGATCCGGGATCACCTGGGCGATGCGCGGCTCTTTTCGGTTGGGATCGGAGCGGCACCCAATGCCTTTTTCCTCCAAGAGATGGCAGCGGCGGGCCGGGGCAGCTATACGTTCATTGCTCAGCGTGAGGAAGTAGGGCAGCGCATGCAGGATCTGTTCCGCAAGCTCGAACGGCCCGCGCTGGTCGACCTGGCGCTGCAGTGGCCGGGCGGTGCTCAGCCGGAGCTGGCAACGAGCCTTCCACGCGACGTGTACTCCGGTGACCCGGTCGTCATCCTGGCGCGATTGCCGTCCTTGCCTTCGGGCACGCTGACGCTCTCCGGTCGGCGCGACGGCCAGGCCTGGCAGCAGCAACTCCCCATCACTCTTGTCGACGGGCCGTCGGGGCTGTCGAAACTTTGGGCACGGGAGCGCCTTGGCGCGCTGTCGCGCCTCAAGAGTGTTGGCGGTGATACCACTGCGTTGCAGTCCCAGATTCTCCAGCTCGCACTCCAATACCAGGTCGTGAGCGAATACACGAGCCTCGTAGCCGTGGACACTACGCCGGTACGGCCGGTTGATGCGGCACTGCGTTCGGAACAGGCCCCGACATCTGCGCCTGCCGGCAGCTACTGGCAGACGGGCGTTACGGGTTTTGCCCAGACTGGGACACCCGGGCCGCTGTGGACGCTCATGGGTCTCGTGGCACTCACACTAGGGCTCACGCTATACAGCTATCGCAGGGTGAGCGCGCAATGGGACTGACGATCCGCCAGCGGAGGGTTGGTCACCTGGGAGTCATTGAAATCACCACGGTGTTGGCGCTCGGCATTGGAGTCGCGTGTTTCGCCGAAGCCGTGTGGATCAAGGGCAAGGCAGTTCTGGCACAGGTATTGATCGAGCGGGCGTGGAGGCAGGCGCAAGCCGGAGTATTGGCTCCCAAGCCCTGGCCTTGGGCCGATACGACCCCGATCGCCAAACTCGAGCTACCCAACCACGGATCGGGCGATGACGCGATCGAGCTGATGGTGCTGGACGGCGTGAGTCCACGCAATCTTGCGTTTGGCCCGAATCACGATACGGCGACCGTGCGTCCCGGCATACGGGGAAACAGCGTCATTGAAGGACATCGTGATACGCACTTTCGCGCGCTCCAACAAGTGCGTGTGGGTGATCGGGTGCGCATCCAAGGTTTGGATGAGCGCTGGGTGTCATTCATGGTCGTCGACGTCCGGGTGGTCGACAGTCGGCGGTTTCGCATCGCGCTCGACTCGGATGTCGCACGTCTTACACTGGTGACCTGCTTTCCCTTCGACGCGATCGTCCCCGGCGGGCCGTTGCGCTGGGTAGTCACGGCCGATCGCTTGTGAGCAGGGAATACCAACTCGCGACCGGCCGTTCATGCCGGGTAATGATCGTTTGGCGCCGCCCGTGCCGGACAGCGTATCGGCTGCGGTCACTGCGTGAGGCCGTGGTCCGCCGGGCAAGCGCGGTGACCGGCAGTTCGGTATGAGCTGTCGCGGAGCGTGAGCCGGCAATCCCGCCGCTACTCGAATCCGCCCCGGCGCTACCCAGATTCGACTTGAGCCGCCCCACGCGTTGCCGGCAATATTGGAGGGGCCTCCGCCCGGGCATCCGCCGGCGGTCGCCAAGCGAGGTGGGGTCTGCTGTCAGAAGACGAGATGGACAGTGGGGATGCCGCGCGGCATCGCGCCCGTGCCAGCCGACTCTCGCCGCCGATGCAACTCACGGAGCAGGTGGCGCGCACGGGGCTCCTCCGGTCGCTCGAGGTGGCGCGAACCGGGCGGTTGACGCAGGTGGTCGGGCCACCGGGGTCCGGTAAGACCGTTGCGCTCACCCAGTGGCACGATGACTTGCGCGCAAGGGGAGTCGTCGTAGCCTGGCTCACGGCATCCGTCCGCGAGCGCGAGCCTTCCACGTTTCTCTCCATGATCGCCCAGGCGCTCGATTACGCCGGCCTGCCGATGGGCGATACGGGCGTTCTTGACACTCGGGACGTCGAGCCACGCTCGGCCATTGACGGCATCCTGCTGAAGCTGGATGTCACAGGCGCCGACACGGTCATTATTGTCGACGCTTTCGACCGGATCGAGACTCCGGCCCTGGCCGGCTATCTCGAGGAGCTGATAGCGGCTGCGCCCGATACGGCGCACGTCGTGCTGGCGACGCGACGGCGACCGCAGCTAACGATGGCTATGCTTCGAGCGCAGGGTTTCGTGCGGACGATCGAGGCTCGTGAGCTGCTGTTGAGCGCCGTCGAGATTGCCGAGCTGCTGCGGCTTCCGGCGGAAGCTCCCGAGGTCGCGGCCATCGCGGAGCAGACGGGCGGATGGGCGGTTGCCGTCGAGCTGTTCAGGCTCTGGCGCGCCCGCACCGGACGCAGAACCCAACCCGCGCCCTTTGGCGCCCGGGTCGCGGAAGTTGCGGACTATCTGACGGAAGAGGTCTTCGCTACGCTGGAGCCGCGCCATCAACAGCTCCTGATCGATCTGTCGCTCTTCGAGTCCATCACGACGGAGCTGGCGGACTGGATGCGGGAGACCACCGACAGCGCGCAATCGCTCGAAGCGGTCCGGGCCGCGCTGCCCGGTCTCGTCGAGCGTTCGGCCGATCATCTGGAGCAGGCGTACCGCCTTCATCCACTGCTGGCGGACTATGCACGGGTGCGGCTCCAGGCCTCGCGGGGGGATCGAGCTCGACTACATCGACGCGCGGCGTCGTGGTACTCGGAGCGTGAGCGTCACGTGGAGGCCGTCTCCCATGCCCGTCTGGCCGAGGACACCGGCTTTCTCAATGAGATCCTCGCTTCCATTCGGCCGTTGCACCTGTTTCTCGCCAAGGGAGTGGGCGAACTGCGAGCCACTCTGC
>DASZVD010000473.1:0-9422 GCA_035547375.1 Steroidobacteraceae bacterium | reverse complement strand
CCGGCGAGGTCACGCTCCCTTGCAGCACGCCCAACAGGAGTCGCACCGTCTCACGGCCGATATCCAGCATCGGTTGGCTGATCGTCGTCAGCGCCGGGCGCATATAGCGCGCGAACCGGATGTCGTCGAAACCGATCACGGACAGGGACTCGGGCACGGACTTGCCGATCCGATTGGCGTAATCCAGCACGCCGATAGCCATCTCGTCGTTGAAACAGAACACCGCCGTGGGTTGGGTTTCCTGAGCAAACAGCCGGGCGGCGCCCGCGATGCCGGACTCGATCGAGAAATCACCGTTGACCACGGTCATCTGTCGTCCCGCGCCGTTTTCCCTGGCACACTTCTGCGCCCCGCGCAGCCGGTCGCGGCTGAGCGGGCTGGCGAGCGGTCCGGTGATGACGCCGATGTGGCGGTGGCCCAGGCCATACAAGTGACTCATGGCCTCGAAGGCCGCACCTTCGTTATCGACGTGCGCGCTGGGAACCCCCAGGCTGGGACTGTACTCGCACCCGTTGACGATAGGGGCCAGGCGCCCTTTCTTCGTCAACGAGCTCAGTGACTTGCTCATGCTGTGGCCGAGGAAGATCAGGCCATCGGCCTCGCGGCGAAGCAGCATCTCGCCGTAGCGCTCCTCGCGCTCGGCATCGTGGTGGGTATCTCCCAGGACGACCGCATACCCCTCCCGGTGAGCCGCCTCCTCGATTCCCTGGATGATCAGGGAGAAGAAGGGATTGGCGATATCGGGCACGGTGACGAGCAGCTTCCGCGTGGTCAGGGTGCGCAGGCTCTTTGCCGAGGCGTTCGGTGAATAGCCCAGCTGATGAACCGCTTTCAGCACGCGCCCGCGCGTGGCCTCCGATACTTTTTCCGGAGTGCTCAGAACGCGAGACACGGTTGCGGTCGAGACCTCCGCCCGTGCGGCTACGTCCAGGATGGTAACCATTTCAACAGTATAAACGTTTGCCCCGGACGATGCTGTATCGTGCGAGCCGGACGCTCTCAGGCTTTGGCCAGTTCCCGCTTGCAGTATTCGTAGGCGATCTTCACCTCGCCGGTAGCGGAGGTCGTGCCGATGTGCTCGATCTCGATCATGCAGGGGATGTTGTAACGCTTGTCGCGGATGAGCCGCAGCACCTCGCCGATGGGCGTCTCGCCCTGCCCCCACGGCATGTTGGCACCGTCCTCGATCGTCCGGGACCTGTTGCGCCTGCGGTCCTTGAGGTGCAGATTCGTGATCCGCTCGGCGAAGGAGTTGATGAACTCCAGAGGATCCCCACCGGCCGCCGTGTAATGACCGATGTCCAGGTTGGCGCCCACCCACTTGGAAAGCGTGAAGGCGTCGGTGAAGGTCCTGCGAGTAGAAAAGTGCTCCGGGTTGGAAGTCTCGCTGTGCCCATGGGGAGCAATGATCACCCGGTGCTTCTCGGCAAACGGGATCAGCCGCCGCAGCACCGTCTTCGTGATCGAGGCATTGATCGCCTTCACGCCAAGAGCCTTGGCTGCGTAGAAGATCCCATCGATCTCGGCGTCGGTGGTCGGCATCTGCGGGGTGGCGGCGCCTGGATCCATGAACGCGTTATAGGTGTAGATCTCGATCCCGGCGTCAGCGAAACGTCTGCGGATGTCCTCGAAATACTTCGTGGGCCCGGATTCCAGAAAAGCGCGGATGGCCTGGCGGGTCCGGATCAGATCCTCGCCCTGGCGCTGCCCGAACACCCAGGCGAACCCGTTTCGCTCGCTGCCCCCCTTCCCCGGAGCGCAACCGATATCCGGTTTGGGGCAATCGGCGGCCGGCGGAGGGATTCCCACATAGGTCGAGGCCTCGATATGTCCCGGCCAGAGTTCGCACGTGAAGAGTCCGCACTCTCGCATGTCCGCGATGACGCGATCCGCGTGATTGCCTCCGTCGTTGGGAATGTCATGAAAGCTGTATGTTTGCGCCCCGATTTTCACTCCATCGATCGTGGAGCGCTCGGGCATCGGCGCGGCGGGTGCAGGCTGGGCCCGCAGCACCGCCAAAGAGGCGGCTGACCCCGCGGCCAGAGCGAGCACATCCCTACGCGACAGTGCAGGTCTATTCATAGAGATAGAACGCGTACACCGTGTCGCCTGCAGCGACAATTACATACTGGCGATCGTCCAATGTGTAAGTCTCAGCGGCGTTGGAGACGCCATGCAGACGCGAGTGCCACAGTGGCGTCCCGTTTCGTGCATCGAAGGCTACGAAGTTGTCGCCCGAATCCGCTGTGAACAACAGCCCGCCGGCCGTGCTCAGCATGCCGGTTCCCAACATACCCACCAGCCCCTGACCCGGCCCGAAGGAGCGCTCCCAGACCACTTTCCCCGTGCGGTAATCGATCGCTTCGACGATGCTGCCCAACGAGACCTGGCCACCTCTGGCAACGCCGCCCAATCCCATGGCTCCCCGAGGGTCTTTCTCTGTGTAGTACAGAAGGCCGTAGCTCTCCAGATCGCGGAGGTAAAAAAGCCCGGTCTGCGGGTTGAAGGACGGCGGAGGCCAGTTCGTCCAACCATCGAGGGAAACGAGCGATCCTCCCACGGAGGCGTCTTTCGCCGGGTCGCGGATGGGCTGGCCGCTCTGGTTGAGCTCCTTGACCCATTTGCCCCATTTGGCAAAACGGCTGGTCAGGAGGTGCTCGCCGGTCACCCGGTCGAGAACGAAGAAGTGCCCGTTGCGCGTCGCCTGCAGCACCAGCTTGCGGGGCTTGCCGTCGAAGTCGGCATCGACGATGACCGGTGTCTGCGCAGAGTCCCAGTCGTGAGTGTCGTGCGGCGAGGTCTGGTAGTGCCACGCCATTTTTCCGGTTTCCACGTCCACCGCCACCAGCGTGCACGTGTAGAGATTGTCGCCGTCGCGTCCCCGTGGAACATAGGCAGGCGTGGGATTTCCAGTCCCGAAGATGTAGAGGTGGGTCTCAGGGTCGTACGATCCGGTGACCCATACATTGCCACCGCCATGGCGCGCGGCATCGAGGCTCGGCCACGAGCCGAGTGCCGGATCGCCTTCCTTCATGGGCACCGTGTGCAGCGTCCACTGCAGGTCACCGGTTTCGGGATCGAATGATCTCAAGGCGCCGGCCGCGTCCGAATCATTTCCCGCACCCACCAGCACGTGACGGCCGATAACAATGGGAGCGGCTTCGGAGAAGAACTGCTCACTGAAGCTCGCGGTCTCCTTGTGCCAGCGCTCCTCCCCCGTGCGAGCATCCAGCGAGACCAGGTAGTCGTCCGCGGTCTCCATGAACAGCCAGTCGCCGTAGAGGCCCATTCCCTTGTTGGCGGTATGAGTCCCGCCCTTGGTCTTCCAGTAGTAGTGCCAGATCACCGTGCCGGTCCGGGCATCGACCGCCCATGCGTTATCCGGGGCCGACACATACAGCACACCGTTCACTTGCAGGATCGCGCCCCGCACACTGATGGGGGCCGCGGAGGAAAACACCCCGCCGGTGACCACGGCTTCGGCCGCCTCGCCACCCACGATCGTCGGGGGACTCGGCGGCGCAAAGGGCCCGCCACCACCGCTGTCCGCACCGCCCGCCAGACGAGCGGTCCACGCCAAAGTCAGGTTCTTGACGTTGGCTCGATTGATCTGGATCAGCGGACTGAAGCGCTGGCCGGAGTAGTCGCCGGAATAAGTCGGCCAGGAGTCGGTCGCCGGTGCGCCGGGCGGCGCCGCTGCCGCAGGTCCCGCGGTTCCCGCGGCCGTCGTCCCCGCAAAAACACCCAGCAAGCCGACGGCGAGCACCGCGCAACGCGCAGGTCGGAACGCGCCAAACATCATTGTTGCTTCACCAGGAACGCCGTCAGATTGTGGATGTCGCGATCCTCCCAGTTGCGCAGCATATCCAGGTGCGCCTGCATCGGATTCTTGATCTCGACGCGCGGACGGTCGCCCTCCCGTGGCAACGTGCGGCGGTTGCCGGCCGCGTCGGTCAACGACAGATTGAAGTCATCGATGCTGATCAGGTTGCCTTGGATCACCTCGCCGGACGGTAATGTGATCGTGACCGTTCGCGGCGGGGCGGTCGGCAGCGGCGCACCCAACATCGTCGCGGCGGCGCCGGAGACGATGTTGTCCTGCAAGGTCTTGGGATCGAACCGGGAGCCGATGTGGGCGAAATCGCCCTGCAGGGAATGGCACTGGCTGCAGTGGCCCTTGCCGTAGAAATACGCCCTGCCGGCCGTTGCATCGCCGACCACGATGGACTTCGGATCGAAGGCCTCACGGGCGCCGCGCCCGATGGGGATGCTGTGCACATAAGCCGCGATGTCGGCGGCGTTGTCCAAAGTCAGGTTGAATTTGGGCATTCCCTTGTCGACGCGGCCGGCGAGCATCACCGCATAGATGGCCTCGCCGTTGCGATCGTTCAGCACGATCGGCGAGCGCAGCAAATTGGGGCCGCCCTCCCCGCCGCGTGCGTCCGATCCGTGGCAGAAGCTGCAATTGACACTGAATACCTGCTTGCCGCGAGCGACCGCGGCCGGGTCGCTCGGCGGCCGGGGGAAGTCCTCGCCCGCCGTGCTGGCCTGCCCGCCTCCGGCCGTAGCCGGCTGCACGTGCTCGGCGGCCTCCACTGACAGCACCCGGAGCAGTGCCAGGACACTGACCGTGGCCAGCGCGGCGACTCCCGTACCCCCTCTCCAGGACATTCGTCGACTCCAGCGATTCGATGTAATGGATTACATCAACCGGAGGCACTATACCCTGCGCTACCATCACCCGCAACGAGTCGCCGCTCTCCCCTACAGGTGGTGACTGACACTCCGGCGCGGGCAATCCGCCATCAATTTCAGGAAGTCCCGGCCGCTGACACGGATGAGCGATTCGTGATCTCCCGCCTCGAAGTACGCCTCCCGGGCGTCCACGAGACTCTGATCGAGCACCATGTCGATCCCATAAACGCGGCCGAGCGGCGGGACCGCGCCGGGCTCGCAGTCGCGAAAGAGCTCGAGGACCTCACGCTCGGTTGCGAGACCGAGCTCCCGACTGAGCTCGCGGCGGATGGACCGCAAGTCGAGCCGGTGGCTCGCGGGAATCACTGCCATCAAGTAGCCATTGTCGTCCTCGAGGACGACACACTTCGCCAACTGATCCCCCGGGACGTGCGCGGCCTGCGCGCTGCGCGAGCTGTCCACTGTGCGCGAATGCGGGATCGCATCGTATACAACACCTTCCTGGTCGAGATAATTGCGAACGGATGCGGGAATGGCCATGGCGGCTCTCCTCTTATCGTGTTGCGGCGGAAGTGACTCTCCTCATATTCGCTCCGGCCGGGCGCCGCGGCAATTCCGGATAGAGCTGTCGATCTCCCCGGCCACCAGTGAGCTATCTCTCGCCCCCCACCGCCTCCCGCCCCCAACCGCAAGCTGATGCTGAGCGGCCCGCCTACAGGAACGTGCGATCGCTCCTCAGCCCGGCGCTCGGAAAGCGGCGCAGGTTGCGGGCACACGGGTTCTGGTGGTCGCGGCCCTGGGTGTTTGTCTGTCCCACCTTTGGCATACACCGGTGTTCGACGCTGCCGCATCGATAGCCATCGGGGTCATTCTCTCCGGGGCGGCGCTCGCCCTGGCCTCCGAAAGCCGCAGTCTGCTGTTAGGCGAGAGCGCGGCTCCCGGAGTCATTGCGGACATTCGCGACATCGTCGCGCGTGACCCTCGCGTTCAGGCTGTCCGCCAACTCATGACGATGCAGCTCGGGCCGCAGGACATCCTGTTGAACCTGGACGTGGAGTTTCGCGAGAGAATCTCCGCCGACGACCACCTCGCCGCCATCTACAGCATCGAGGAGGAGATCCGCAAACGACACCCCAATGTCCAGCGGATCTTCATCGAGGCGCGGCGCCCCTGATTTCTCACTCGGCCCCGGGGCGAGGGATCAAAATGCCTCCGCAACCGTTCCGGAGCAGGTGTCCAAGGGAGCGCGGCGGCCGGCAATGCCGGCAGCACGGCCCTGGGCTTGGCAATGTGCCGATCACCATCCCGGCTCAGGAGAAAAAGAAGCGCTTTTGCCGCGCGCACGAGGTTGATGTGCCAATCGATAATCGGATCCTCGAGCTACTGGTCGAAACGGTCAAGGACTACGCGGTCTTCGTCCTGGACCCGCAGGGCAACGTGGCGAGCTGGAACACCGGCGCCCGGCTGCTCAACGGCTATCGGCCCGATGAGATCATCGGCAAGCACTTCTCGACTTTCTACACGGACGAAGCCAGGCAGCGCGGCTGGCCGCAGCATGAGCTGAGGATGGCCACCATCGAGGGGCGCTTCGAGGACGAGGGCTGGCGCATCCGCAAGGACGGCTCCCGCTTCTGGGCGAATGTCGTGATCACGGCTCTGCGGGATGATGGCGGTAAGCTGCTCGGCTTCTCGAAAATCACCCGTGATCTCACGTCCCGCCGGCAATCCGAGGAGTTGTTGCGCCAAAGCGAGGAGCGCTTTCGTCTGCTGGTCGAAGGTGTGGCCGATTACGCCGTGTACCTGCTCGATCCCGAAGGAGTCATCACCAGTTGGAATGCCGGTGCCCAGCGCATCAAGGGGTACACGAGGGACGAGGTCATCGGCAAACACGTCGCGCACTTCTACCTTCCGGAAGATATCGACGCGGGAGTTCCCTGGAAAGAGCTGGCCATTGCCCGCACCCAGGGACACCTCGAGTCCGAGGGCTGGCGGGTGCGCAAGGACGGCGGCAAGTTCATGGCCCGCAACGTGTTGAGCGCTTTCTACGACTCTGAAGGGCGGCTGCAGGGCTTTTCCAAGGTGACCCAGGACCTGAGCGCGCGCGAATACGCCCAATCCCTGGAGCGAACGACGCAGCACATCACCGAATTCATCGCCATCATGGCGCACGAATTGCGCAATCCGCTCGCGCCGATCCGCAACGCAGTCTCCGTGATGACGCAGATGCGCGGCGACTCAGGGGTGCAGGAGCGCATGTTGCAGACCATCGAGCGCCAGACCACGCACTTGATGAGGATCGTTGACGACATGCTGGATGTCAGCCGGGTGACCCGCGGGACTTTGTCCATTTCACCGAGGACCGTCGACCTGTCGGAGGTCATCCGAAACGCAGTTGAAACCGTATCGCCGGCGATAGAGCAAGCGCAGCATCGGTTGACGCTGGCGCTCAGCACAGAGCCTCTATACGTCCACGGAGACGCCGAGCGTCTTATACAAGTCGTTGTAAACCTGCTCACCAACGCCGTGAGATTCACCCCCAGCGGAGGCAGCATTCGCATTTCGGCAAGCTCGCATAACACTTACGCCGTGTTGTCCGTTGCTGACACCGGGCGCGGCATCGCCGCGGAAGACATTCCGCTGATATTCTCCATGTTCATCCACGGGAAGGAAGCCCTTCACCGCGTCGGCGGCGGTCTTGGCGTCGGACTCGCCCTCTCCCGGCGCATTGCCGAATTACACGAGGGCACGATCGAAGCACGCAGCGCCGGCCCGAACAAGGGAAGCGAGTTCACTTTACGCCTCCCCCGCCTCGTTGGAGCAACGCCGCCCCCGCTCGATAAGCGCGCTCCGCTCGAGGCGGCGGGGATTGCCGCCAGACGGGTGCTCGTAGTCGATGACAACGAGGATGCTGCCAACACCTTGGAAGCCCTGTTGCGGTCTCTTGGGCACACCGCGCGGGTCGCCTACGACGGGCCTACTGCCATTGAGCTTGCTGACGAATTTCATCCGGAGGTCGTATTGCTGGACATCGGCATGTCCGGAATGAACGGCTATGACGTGGCCCGGCGATTGCGCCATCGTACCGGGACCCCCATAAAAATCATCGCCGTCACGGGCTGGGGAACCGAGGAGGACCGGGAGCGCTCGATGGAAGCGGGGTTCGATAAGCATCTGGTCAAGCCGGTGGACCAGGCCGAGCTGGCGCAGGAACTGATCAGCAACGGATTCACCGCGCATTGAAGGAGCTGCGAGGGGCTTCGCCGACGGAGAGGCGCGAAGCGCCGGACGGAAACTACTGAGGGCCCCTCATGGTGCTGGTGTAGTCGTTGGACGTCCCGGCCGGGGGCGACCAGCCGTCATCATTGGCGGCCGCGTGAGGAACCGGCGCGGGCGACTGGGACGGAGTCGCGCCGTTTTGCGCGGCCAGTGTCGCAGGCAATGACATCGACCTGACATAGGCCGCGATCTGCCACAGCTGTTGATCGGGTATCTTGCCGCCCCACGCGGGCATTCCGTTCGGACGCCCCTCGACCAGCGTTTGATGGATCTGTTCCAGTCGACCACCATAAATCCACTCGTCATCCATCAGCGAAGGCCCCATGCCACCGCCGCCGTTCGAGTGGCAGCCCGAGCAATTGTACTGTCCGAAAAGCCGCTTACCGGTAGTCACGGCTTCCGCGTTGTCGTAGTAGGGGACAGCCCGCGGATCGATCGTAGTCAGCGGATGTCCAACCCCCGGTGTCAAAGCAGTGTCGATGACCCCTCTTCCTTCCGCTCCGGGCGCGGCCGCGTGAGCCATCGGCGGGCCTTTGCCGCACGCAGATAGAGTAAGAAGCGCCAACGTGGCCACGCTAATGGGGAAGCGCAAACACATAGAGCGTCCCTCCAGCGGTTGTGTATTTTGGCAGGTCCGACATCGCGTTGATCATGCCGAGCGCCGCGGAGCCATCCCGTGGATCGACCGGCCCGGAGACGACCGCGCCGGACCAGCCGCCGACGCCGGAAAGCACGGCGATGTATTGGTGATGATCCGGGCCCCGATAACTGATGGGCTGGCCGATGACTCCGCTGTCGACCTTGTATTTCCACAACAGAGCGCCGCTGCGCGCATCCACTGCCTTGAACCAGCCATCCATGGTCCCGTAGAAAACGAGATCCCCCGCCGTGACGGTCGTGCCCGACCAGATTGGGAAACTCTCCTTCACTGCCCAGGCTACACGTCGGCGGACCGGGTCCCACGCCGTCAACTCGCCGCGATTACCGCCCGGGCCGGGCTTCATGTGCACATTGGCCCCGACGAAAGGCGTGCCTTCGATGTAGCTCACCTGCATGTCGATCCAATCCATGCACAGGTTCTCGTGCGGGATATAGAGCAAGCCGGTCCGCGGGCTGAAACTGCTGGGCTGCCAATCCTTCGAGCCGGAGGCGGTCGGACAGATGTCGTGAACCTCCTCGCCCAGCTTGGTCTGCTTCGCGGGATTGACGATGAGCCGGCCGGTCTGCAGATCGATACCGCGCGAGCTGTTCACCGGACCGTACGGATCGGCCGACAGTACGCGTCCGGTGGCCCGATCGATCACGTATATGTAACCGTTGCGATCGAGATGAATGAGCACTTTCTGCATTTTTCCCGCGAACGGCATGTCCAGGAGGATCTGCTCATTGACCGCGTCATAGTCATGCTCGTCATGGGGCGTGAATTGATAGGCCCAGCGCGCCATGCCCGT
>DASZVD010000472.1:0-11411 GCA_035547375.1 Steroidobacteraceae bacterium | reverse complement strand
CGATCACCTGTTGAGCTACGTCGACCGCGCCAAGCTCCACAAGGCTGGCGCGCCCCGACTGAAGGTGGTGGTGAACGCCGGCAACGGCGGCGCCGGGCTCATCGTCGACCAGCTCGAGCCGCACCTGCCGTTCGAGTTCGTCAAGGTGCACCATCTGCCCGACGGGACGTTCCCGCACGGGGTGC
The DNA here is from genome assembly GCA_035547375.1 of Steroidobacteraceae bacterium. Lineage (GTDB taxonomy): Bacteria > Pseudomonadota > Gammaproteobacteria > Steroidobacterales > Steroidobacteraceae > 13-2-20CM-66-19. The sequence continues at coordinate 11,226 of DASZVD010000472.1, read as the reverse complement.
CGAATCCCATGTTGCTGGAGAATCAGGCCGCCACGGCCGACGTCATCCGGCAGACCGGGGCGGACCTGGGGTTGGCCTGGGACGGCGACTACGATCGCTGCTTCTTCTTCGACGAGCAGGGCCGGTTCATCGAGGGCTACTACCTCGTGGGTCTGCTCGCCGAGGCGTTCCTGAAGGGCGAGCGGGGCGGTCGGGTCGTTCACGATCCGCGGCTCACCTGGAACACGATCGATATCGTGCGCCGGTGCGGCGGCGAGCCCGTGCTGTGCAAGTCGGGCCATGCCTTCATCAAGCAGAAGATGCGCGAAGTGGACGGGGTGTACGGCGGCGAGATGAGCGCCCACCACTATTTCCGCAAATTCGCCTATTGCGACAGCGGGATGATCCCCTGGCTGCTGGTGCTGCAGGTCATTTGTGAGCGCGGCCAGTCGCTGGCCGAGCTCGTCGGCGAGCGCATGCGGCTGTTCCCCGCCAGCGGCGAGATCAACCGCCATTTGCAGACCGACGCGAAGTCCATCCTCGCGCGCGTGCAGAAGCGCTACGAGTCCGGAGCGCAGACGCTCGATTTTACCGACGGCCTGTCCATGGAATTCCCGCAGTGGCGCTTCAACCTGCGCGGCTCCAACACCGAGCCGCTCGTCCGGTTGAACGTCGAGTCGCGGGGCAGCGAAGCCCTCATGCGGGACAAGACGGCGGAGATTCTGGCGCTGATCGACGGCTGACGCCGGGTTTTTCCCTGGGAATGAAATTTGCTCCAGCGGGCAGATGATGCAAGCTGGAAATCTAGTGCGGGCCGGCAAGCCGTTACGAGTGCTGATCGCGGAGAACCACCGCGATCTCAGTGACGTCATGAGCCAACTCATCGACACCGAGCCCGACATGCGATGTGTCGGACAGGTGTCGGACGCGACGGAAGTCCTGGCCGCCGCGCGGGATGCCTCCGCGGACGTTCTGATTCTCGACCTGATGCTGCAAGGAGGCAGCGGCCTGCCTCTGGTCGAGGAGCTGACGAGCGCCCTGCCGGACCTGCGCGTCATCATCTTCAGCGGTCTGGCCAATAGCGACGAAGTGGCCCGTGAAGTGAAGCGGCGGGGTGCGGCTGCCTTCGTGCAGAAAGGCTGCGATTTCCAGGTCCTGTTGGAGGCACTGCGGCCGCGGAGTCTCGCGGGCTGATTCGAGTTCCCTTTTCCATTCGAGCTTCGTCCCAACCGTGGCACCGGGCGCTCCAGAAGCATTGCGCTGTGTGCACGATGTGCGCTGTGCATCAGTTCTGTTGCCCGGGAGCGTGATACAAACGGACCGATCCGCTTGAATTCGGGCGCGCGGCGACCCGTCGCCGAAATGGTTTCGGTTGCAAGGGCTTGCCTCTTCGGGTCGTCCGCGCGAAGCTTGTCGGATCGTGTCGACGCAGCCAAGGGGCGCCGGCGCGGCACGGCAGCTCCGCCCGAGGTACAGCCTGAACCGACCGTCGGCCTGTCTGTCGATGGAGACACTGGTCGGCCGCTGGATCGGTCAGGTAACTTCCACGTTCCTCAAACCCACGGGGGCCAACATGGCGCTTTGGAAAGATACGAACCCAGGACCTGCTTCCGCACCGGCGTCGAGCGCGCCACCACCGCCGAGCCCGCCCCCGCCGCGTGAACCGGAGCGGGCGGCCAACGTAGCACCCCTGCCCGAGGCGGCCCGTCGGCCGCCCGTCAAAGAGGCACAGCGTTCCGATATGAAAGAGTCAGTCATCGCGTCCGATCTCGCCATCGAGGGCAAGATCATCGGCTCGGGCCATGTCCGGATCGCCGGCCGGTTCAAGGGCGATGTGCAGGTCGACGGTAATGTCACCCTGGACACGGGCGCCCACCTCGAAGGGCAAGTGAAGGCGAGCGTCGTCGTCGTCGGTGGCGAGCTGCTCGGTAACATCGAGAATGCCAAGCGGGTGGAGCTGCTCGAGGGCGGCGTCATCAGCGGCGACGTCAAGGCGGGATCCCTCACGGTAGCCGCCGGATCGCGCATGCGCGGTCAGGTGGAATTCGGCTGGGGTGACGGGGAAGCAGCCGCCCGCACCAAGTCGGAGGTCAAAGGATTCGGTAACGCATGAACGTAGCCTCTCGCCCGGTCTCGCCGGGCAAGACGCGTACGTGTCCGCACTGCAAGGCGGTCATTCTTGAAAGCCTGAGCATCTGTCCGGGCTGCCTGCACCACCTGCGCTTCGATTCGGAAGCGGCGAAGCGCCAGGTGGCGGCCACTTCCGCGCTGCGGGTCGAGGGGATGATCCGTCATCCGCCCCTCGAGGAGCCGTGGGAGTATTTCGTGACGATCGCGATCCGCAACGATCGCGGCGAGGAAGTGGCGCGCCAGGTAGTGAATGTCGGCGCCTTGCAGGGCTCGGAGAAGCGCACTTTCACTTTGTCGGTGGACATGCTGCCGCCAAAGGCGCCGCCCGATCCTGCCTCGAAAACCAACACCGGCACGACCGGAACCCATCAGGTGCTGAAACCGGGGATGCCGGGACAGACTCCCGCGCAGATGGCGGGCCTGAAGCCGCCGACACCGGGGCAGCCGCCCCCGAGAAAGAAACACTAACGGTCTCGAGGCCGGCGTTCCTGCGGCCGTAAGAGCCCAGGAGGACTCCCCTCGGCCAGGAGGACTCCCCCTGTAGGACCTTACTCCTTACTGGAGTCCGCGGCGCCCGCTGCGGAGCGGGCGAGCCGCTTGCGCTTGGCTTCCTTTGGCGCGGTCATCACCGCCCGCGCGCCGACCGATTGCAGCTCCTTTCGCGCGATCGCCTCTACGGCCTGCGCCGCGGTCCGATAGCATCGGATGATCTCCAGCCCGAAGGGCGTCAGGGTCACCCCACCGCCGCCCTGACCCCCTACGCTGGCGGTCGCCGCCGGCTCGGTGAACGAGCGGTTGAGTCCATCCAGCAGCAGCCACGCGCGCCGGTAGCTCATGCCGAGGGCCTGTGCCGCCTGGCGCAGCGAGCCGGTCCGCTCGATGCTCTCCAACAGATCGATCTTTCCCGGCCCCAGCGAGCAGGCGGGGCTGAAGTCCACGCGAAAGCGCACGAGCTGTTTCATGGACGGACAGCATACTACGGCCACGCTGTTGCAAACCGCTGCAAATGCGGGTATCGATATGTCCACGCAGATACTGCGCTGCGGCGGCAATCAACAGAGGCGGGACTTCAATGGTTGGACGATCGGTGCTGCGGTGTCTGTTGGCGTGGGTGTGCTTCGTGGTCTTCTGGGGCGGCACCACGGCTGCGGCGGCGGACGAGAGGCCCGCAGTTCTCGTTTTCGACGCGGCATCGCTTACGGACGTGGTCGATGAGCTCGGCCGCGACTTCACCGAGCGAGCTCATGTGCAGGTGAAGTCCGCGCCGGCGGCCAGCTCCACGCTGGCGAAGCAAATCGAGGCGGGCGCGAACGCGGACGTCTTCTTCTCCGCCGATCTCGAATGGATGGATTATCTCGACCAGCGCAAGCTTCTGCGCCCGGGGTCACGTCATGATGTCGTGCGCAACCGGCTGGTGTTGATTGCGCCGGCCGACAGCAAGGTCGCCGTGAAGATCGCGCCAGGCTTCGATTTGCTCAAAGCGCTGGGCGACGGGAAGCTCGCGACCGGCGACCCGGATTCAGTCCCGGTCGGTAAATACGCGCACGCGGCGCTGGAGAAGCTCGGTATCTGGGATCGCGTGTCGAGCCGCATCGTGCGCGCGGAAAATGTCCGCACCGCTCTCGCCTTCGTGGCGCGCGGCGAGGTGCCGCTCGGGATCGTTTATCGCACGGATGCGCTCGCCGAGAAGCGGGTGCGCATCGTCGACGTGTTTCCCGAAGACACGCACCCCCCGATCATCTATCCGGTCGCCGTGACGAGCAAAGGGGGGCCGGCGGCGCAGGAATTCGTGGATTTCCTCACCAGCGACGCCGCCAAGTCCGTGTTTCTCAAGTACGGCTTCCAGCCGACCCGCTGATCCCGTGGTACGCTTCGCGTCCCCAACATGGACGCGCGCCCCGAATTTCAACGCGCTCCGGGAGCCCCGCCGCTCCCGGAGACGCCGTTTCGCTTCATCTGCCATTTCATCGCGCGATTCCGCTGGTGGTATGTGGCAATGGTGGTGTTCGAGACCATCAACTCCACCTGCGGCATCCTCATCCCTTACGCCACCGGCCAGGTCATCAAGGCGGTGACCCAGGCGCACGAGCAGTCGCTGGCCCTGGTGGACAGCCTGCGCGGGCCGGTGTGGCTGTTCGTCGCTTTGAGCATCGGCGAGGTGATCTTCAGCCGTGCGGGCGGCCGCTGTCAGATCATCCTCGGCCCGCGGCAGCGGCAAACCGTGACGCGAGCTCTGTATGCGTACCTGCAGCATCACTCGCACCGTTACCTGAGCAACGATTTCGCTGGCGCGCTCGCGCATCGCATCAGTGAAACATCCCTCGGCGTATCCCAGACGCTGTGGACGGTGATCTTCGATTTCTGGCCGATGGCCATCGTATTCGGTGTCTCCATCGGTATCCTCGGACATGCCTACCGGGGTCTGGCGGCGCTGGTCGGCGTGTGGGCCGTCTTTTTCGTCGGCATCTCATTCTGGCTCGCGATGCGCGCACGCCCCTACGCGGTGGCGGCGTCGGCGGCCCGCAGCGAGACGACAGGCAAGGTCGTCGATGCCGTCACGAATCTCACCAGCACGCGGCTCTTCGCGAGGCTCGGTTATGAGAGGGACTATCTCGATGCGCAGCTCCGCAAGGAATTGAAGGCAGTGCGGCGCTCGAACGGCTATTCCGAGCGTGTCCGCTGGTTCCAGTACGTCGCGGCGGCTGCGCTGAAAGTCGGCGTGCTCTATTACTCCTTGCAGCTGTGGGGACGTGGCCAGATCACTGTCGCCGAGTTTGTCGTCGCCTGCACGACGGCACTGCTCATCATCAACGAAGCGCGCAATCTGAGCCGGCGTTTCCTGGAGTTCTTCGAATACATGGGGAACGTCGCTAACGGCGTCCACGTCATCGTCAAGCCGCACGAGATCGTGGACCGACCCGAGGCGGTCGCGGCGGTCATCGATCGCGGCCGAATCGAGTTTCAGTCCGTGACTTTCGGCTATGTGCCGGAGAAGCCGATCTTCCGCGATCTGAGCGTGGTCATCCCGGCCGGCCAGCGTGTGGGTCTCGTCGGCTTTTCGGGCTCCGGCAAATCCACCTTCGTGAGTCTCATTCTCCGTCTGTATGACGTGCAGGGCGGCCGCATCCTCATCGACGGCACCGACATTCGCACCATGACGCAGGACTCGCTCCACGAGCAGTTGAGCCTCATCCCGCAAGATCCCAATCTTTTCCATCGCACGTTGCTGGAGAACATCCGTTACGGACGGCTGGATGCTTCGGAAGAGGAAGTCATGGCGGCCGCGCGCAAGGCTCACGCGCACGACTTCGTGATGCAGATCAAGGATCAGTATGGCGCGTTGGTCGGGGAGCGGGGTGTGAAGCTCTCCGGCGGCCAGCGGCAGCGTGTCGCCATCGCGCGAGTCGTGGTCAAGAATGCGCCGATTCTGATTCTCGACGAGGCGACCTCCAGCCTGGACTCGATCACCGAGCAGGCCATTCAGGAGACGCTCGATGAGGTCATGAAGGGCAAGACCGTCATTGTCGTGGCCCATCGGCTCTCGACGATCGCGCACCTGGATCGCATCCTGGTGTTCGATCAGGGGCGCATCGTCGAGGATGGCTCACACGCGCAGCTGCTGGCTCTGCAGGGGGCTTATCACAGATTGTGGAGCCGGCAGGCCGGTGGCTTCGTTCTTGACGATGGCGCCGGGGATGGGAGAACGGTGAGCCTGACACGCCCTGTCGAGGCGGAAGAAGAGGAGGACGCCGAGCCGCAGGCGATGCCGGAGGAGGTCATCGGGCACGATCGCAATCCGAAGCGCCGGCCGAGCGTGTCTTAGGGTGTGTTGATATTTGCGATGCGCCTCGTGTGATCCGCAGAGTCCGACAACACAAGCTCAGGTGGGTTCGTCTTTGCTAGTCTGAATAGACTCCAGTTTTTCGAGGTCGGCCAGGTCTTGAGTACGACCGGTAGCGCGCTTGTTCGCGATCAAATCGCCCAACGCGATGACGGGCACTGCCATTCCCTCCACGGACACGGTTTGCCTGTTTGCATAGGCGCGCTCGAAATCGACGCCACTGATCCGCGTCAATATGTCGATGCGTCTCGGACTACTGCCGATCGATTCCCTCTGTCGAGAAGTCGGATTCGGATATGCCGGACAACGGAGCGCCGAAGCGTGCGAGCGCTCTCACGAGATTCGACGCATTGTCCGGTGCTGCGCGGACGAAGATGTCGATATCCTTGGTCGCTCTGGGGTAGCCGTGCACCGCAACGGCATAAGCGCCGACCAGAAGAAACCTAACTTGCTCCTCTAATAAGCACTGCAACATTTCTTTGTAATCTTCGTTCAGCATTGGCTTCCTGGTAGAACGCCCAGACGTCCCGCGTCAGTTCCCATACTTGCAACAAACGCTCCTCGGCTGTACCGGGCATGTACCCGCCGTCATCTGCCTCTGCGTTCGATCGGTGAACGGTAACCTGCCGTCGATTGAGTGGAGACATGAAAATATTCGCTCCGGCGACGCTCGCAGTGCCACTATATCTTGCGTAAGACTATGATTGCAATGAGCATTTCACTTTGTGTCAGCGTATTGCCTGGCACTGTGCGTACTAGATCGATTCCGCTTCCAACTCACGTAGTGCACGCATCATTGTGGACGTGGGGCTGAACAGCACGCACTTCGTGAGCGCATCCGCGATAGCTGCTGTCTTGGCGACGACTGCGGCATAATTCCGGACGGGATTATCACCGCAGTGGTTGTAATAGCCGCGATGCTCCTCGGGGCGTTGCCGCGCGTCGCGGTCGCTGACTGCGAGTGCTGCATCATTGAGATCCAGCTGGCGAACGTAACCGCCGGCCCGCAACAGAAACGTTTGCGCACCGCCGAATATCCTGAGATCTCCTCCGGCGTTGACGGTGCCGGAGTGGCAGCCGCGTTCTGTCAGCTGCTCGATCGCACGATCGACGGCATGGCCTTTGGCGATGCCGCCCAAGTCGAGCTCGACTGGCACGTGGCAGATCAACCAGTCGTTGCTGAGCTCGATGTCCGTGAGTCGGCCCGGTCGGGTAGGAAGGCAGGGGTCGAACGTGCCGTTGGTGAGGTCGTATATGTGGCGTGCGAGCCGCAGGAGCTGCCCTACGTTCGGATGGATCTCGACAACCGTGCCGGTCGGCGCGGAGTTGATTCGAGCGATGTCGCTGCCGTCACGGTGGGGATGCATCCGGCGATCGACCTCGTCGATTGCTGCATAGGCGGCCTCGATCGCAGCCAGCTCGCTCGCAGGAGTGTCGGCCGAAGCCTCGATGGCGACCCAGGTTCCCAACGCGATACGCAACCGCCGAGAAGAGGGGCGTCGCTGGGGAACAGGCTGCTGAGGAGTGCTGGGGGAGGTGGACTGCATTGTCCGGTGGCGAAGTCCGCTCTCGGTCGGTATGCTGGCTGGTTATTAAGAATCATTCGCATTTGAATTGTCAATGCGGCACTGGTGGAGGCGCGTCGTGAGGGCGAAGGACTGGTTTGGCTGGACCGCTGTCGGGCTGGGGGCGGTCAGTCTGGCACCGGCGCAGATCGTCGTGGCGGCGGAGTATCTGACGGTCGAGCAGGCGCAAAAGTCCCTGTTCCCGGCGGCGGAGCGCTTCGACGAGGTGGTCCTGGCCCTCAGCCCCGAGCAGAAGCAGCAGGTCGCGAAGCTCGCCGGGCCGCAGCCGCCTCATCGCTCCTTGCGGTCCTGGAAGGCGGTCCGGGGCAGCGAGGTGCTCGGCTACGTTTTCGTGGATGAGGTCGTCGGGCGGCAGGACTTCATCACCTACGCCGCGAGCATCGATTCCGCGGGCCGCCTCGGAACGCTGGAGATTCTCGCCTATCGGGAGAGCCATGGAGGCGAGGTCCGCGGCGATGCCTGGCGGCGCCAGTTCTCCGGTCGCCAGAGCCTGGATCAGCTGCAGTTCGAGTCGGACATCAAGAACATTGCCGGCGCGACGCTCTCCTGCGGCCACGTCACGCAAGGTGTCCGGTGGCTCATGGCCCTTTGGGAAGTCACGTTGCGTTCGAGCGTGCCTCCAGCGGCCTGAGAAGCGTACATTTGCCATGCCCCCGGCCCTGCGTCGCGCGATCTATCTCGTCTGTGCCCTGCTGTGGGTGAGCGGCTGCGCCTGGCTGATCCTGCACTTCGAGTTTCCGGTGCGCACCGATTTCGGCCCCGCTCCCAACCCTTGGGAGCCCAGCCTGCTGCGGCTGCACGGCTGGGTCGCCGTGCCGATGGTGTTCCTGCTCGGCTGGGTGACGGCAGACCACATCAGCGACCGTTGGCACCACTCGCGCAACCGGCTTTCCGGCTTTTCGCTGGCGGGATTCGCCTTGCTCCTCACTGTCAGCGGCTATGCCCTTTACTACACGACGGATCGGCTCCACGATATTGCCGCGGTCACGCACGAGGTGCTGGGGGTGATGGCCATTGTGTTCGCGCTCCTGCATTGGGCGCGCAGCGGCACCGTTGCCCAGTCGCGAATCCTGCGAGCCACCGTGCCGTCTAATTTTCGGCGGGGCGGTCGAGGCTGGCGACGGCACGGGTAAGGAGGCGGCTAGGGCAGCAGCACGGTAGGCGGTGGCAGCGCACGGTGGGGTGGCAGCGCGGTAGGCGGCGGCAGTGCATGGCGAGGGTGGCAGCAAGTAGGCGGCGGCAGGGTCTGGCCCGGTTCACGATGGGTTCAGAACGCCCCTCTTACAGTTCGTTACACTAGGGGCATCGAGGCCAGAGTGAAGCGAATCCGCATGCGGTCCTTTTTCACGACGTTGGGCGATGCCAAGCGACTCGCCTTGCTGGTCCTGCTTTCTCTTCTCATGCTCGGCACCGCTTTGGCGGACGAGCCCGACCCGCCGGGGAGGGTGGCACGGCTGAGCTTCGTGCAGGGCTCCGTCTCACTGGGACCCGCTGGGGTGGAGGACTGGACGGCTGCCGAGCTCAATCGTCCGCTGACCACTGGTGACAGGCTATGGACTGACGCCGCGGGCTCGCGTGCGGAGCTCGACATCGGCGGGGCCGTCATCCGGCTCGGCTCAGGCACCGGCTTCTCATTCCTCAACCTCGACGACAGCACCGCGCAGATGCAGGTGACCGCCGGAACGGTGATCGTTCACTTGCGCGAGCTGTTGGATAATCAGACCTACGAAATTGACACTCCCAACATTGCCCTGGTGTTGGATCAGCCGGGACAGTATCGCGTGGACGTCGACGAAAACGGCGGCGCCACGGTCGTGAGGGTAAGTGACGGACAAGCGGAAGCGACCGCCGGCGCGCAGACGTTGCCTGTCTACAACCAGCAGATGGTGACGTTTACCGGTACCGGCCAGCAGCTTGCTGCATCGGGCTCTTCGCTCGGTGCGCCTGATGGACTCGACGACTGGTCATTCGAGCGCGACCGTGAATACGAAGATGCCGACTCGCGTCGTTACGTCGCGGACGACGTCGCGGGAGCGCAAGACCTCGACGACAACGGCGAGTGGCAGGATACGCCCGACTACGGTCCGGTGTGGATTCCGACGACGGTGGCTGTTGGTTGGGCGCCATACAGCTACGGGCGGTGGGCCTGGGTCGCGCCGTGGGGCTGGACCTGGGTCGACGCGGCTCCGTGGGGCTTTGCTCCCTTCCACTATGGCCGTTGGGCACAGTGGCGCGGCTCGTGGTGTTGGGTTCCGGGCCCGCGCAATGTGCGTCCGGTTTATGCGCCGGCGATGGTGGCCTGGGTCGGCGGCCCCCGTCTCGGTCCCCCGGGCGCTGGTGGGCCGGTCGGCTGGTTCCCGCTCGGGCCTCGCGAGGTTTATGTGCCGGGCTATCGCGTCAGCGACCGGTACGTGCGCACGATCAATGTCACTAACACGACTATTGTGAATAACACGTACATCACCAACGTGTACCAGAACCGCGTAACCAATATCCGGTATGTGAACAGTACCGTTCCGGGTGCGGTCACGACGGTGCCGCGGAGCGTATTCACGTCGGCGCAGCCTGTTAATGCTCATCGGATGCCGTTGGCCCCGGGTGAGCTGGCTCATATCACCGCCAGTGGCGCGCCTCCCGCGATTACTCCCGTTCGCCAAAGCTATCTTGGAGGAGCGAACGGCGGTCCGGTGCGCCGTCCTCCGCCGGTTGTGTCGAATCGAACCGTAGTCGCTCGCACGCCCCCGCCGGCAGCGGCGGCCGCGCGGGTGAGAATGGTCGCACCACCGCGGCAAATACAGCGTGGGCCAACTTTCAATGCACAACGCAGTGCCACTTTCGATAACCGGAGTCTCAGCGATCGTGCCCGTGCGCTGGAGCACAACACCACGTTGCCACCCGGTGCTGCTCCCGGGCCGCGGAATGAGCGGCCGCCGGCGAACGGGTCCGCGGTGAACCGGTTTGCACCGCCTCCCGCCAATGGCGGGGCGGGGGGAAATCGATTCACGCCGCCTCCGGGCAATGGCGCCGCGGTCAACCGCTTCGCGCCGCCGCCCGCCAGCCCGGCACCGCAGAATCGGCCCGGCGTGCCGGCACGCGATGACCGACCCGGCCGGACGCAGTCCGGGCAGGATACGAATCGTTTCGAGCCGAACCGGCCACCCACGAATAACTTCCAGCGGCCTGCTGCCGCGGATGCGCCGGCGACCCGGTTCTCGCCTCCGCCCCCCGCTCCAGTGCCGCGCGCGCCCGAGCCGCAGCCCCCGCCGGCTCCCGTGCCGCACTTCAATTCGCCGCCTCCACCGCCTGCGCCGGTTCCTCACGTCACTCCATCACCGCCGCCAGCGCCGCGAGCGGCTCCGCCGCAACACGCCCCGGCACCCAATCACCCGGAAGCCTCGCCGCGTGGGCAGGGGCGTGCCGAGCCGCATCGCTGATCGATCCGATCCGCCGGACGTCCGGCACTCGGCGGACTCCGGCGGAGCTCTCGCGATCGCGGTGGGCGCCCACATGGCGCTTCCGCCGGCATTCAGCTACCTTCCTTCGTCATGAGCACGAAGCAAAACTTGGCCGCGTCCCGCACGACTCACGAGTGGCAGGCCACCGATTCCCGGCACTACCTGCACCCGTTCACTGACTTCAAGCAGTTGGCGGCGCACGGCGCGCGCATCATCACGAGCGCGGACGGTGTCT
>DASZVD010000471.1:0-4835 GCA_035547375.1 Steroidobacteraceae bacterium | reverse complement strand
GAAGAGCCGGCCCTGCAGTCCGAGCGTGCGGTAGCTGCGCAAAGCGGATTCGAGACAGCGGCGCTCCAGCGGAATGCTGAGCCCGGCGGCCGCGGCGGCGGCAATCAATGCCGTCGGCGCCTCGAGCGGGCTCCCCTGCGGACCCCGCGTCAAGGCCTCATAGCCGATCGGCTCCCGGGTCGCGCCGTCTATGATCGGTTGAAAAAGCGTGTACAGCGCTTCCCCCGCGACGAGCTCATGAATCGCATCGCTCATTTGCGCACAAAGGTACGCGCAAGGTCCTCGAGACCGCTGTGACCGGCTCAGCATCTCCACCGCCGCCGTTGATGAAGCTTTTCTTACAGGACGGTCTTACATTCGTCGGCGCACCGCACTCCTTCGATCGGCGGCTGCCGCACGGCTCGCAAACCCGCCGCGAGTGTGACGACCTTCGCGATCCGCCGACGCCCCGCCACATTTCGGTAAATCGCGCGGCGCTGCGCGGCTCAGCCCCGACGCAACGGCTCAACCCCAACGCGACGGCTCAGCCCGACGCGATGGACTCGCCTCACCGCCCCGCGCGCCGCATCGCCGCCCGTCCCAACACCGTCCCGAACTCCATTTCTCCCTCGCCGCGCGTGAGAGCCTCGAGCATCGAATCCCGGATCTGACTCGCCACCGGCATGGGCGTCGTGACCGCCTCCGCGGCGGCCAGCGCCAGGCGCACATCCTTGAGCCCCAACCGCGCCGTGAACCCCGCCGGCTCGTAGACGCTCCCCGCGATCAGGCGCCCATATCCCGAATAGATCGGTCCGGGAAACACGGTCTGGCTGGCGAGCTCCAGGAATTCGCCCGCGCCGATGTCATAGCCCGTTGCCAGCGCCGCCGCCTCGCCCATCGATTCGATCGCCGCGGCCAGCATGAAGTTCATGGCCAACTTCACGACATTGGCCCGCGCGGCCCGCTCGCCGAAGCGCCAGGTCTTCTGCCCCAGGAGAGTCAGAAGCGGCTCGACCTCGTCGATCGCAGCCGATGGGCCCGCGGCTATGATGTGGAGCTTCCCCGCCGCCGCGGCATCGGGACGCCCGAGCACCGGCGCGGCGACGTACGCGATCCCCCGCTCCGCGTGTCGTGCCGCCAGCTCGTCGGCCACTGCAACTGACACGGTCGCCATATTGACGTGCACACGAACCGTGTCACCTGCCGCGTTTTCCAGCACACCGCTATCGAGAAACACCGCCCGAACCGCCGCATCGTCCGCGAGCATGGAGAACACGACATCGCCCTTGAATGCCTCCCGGGGTGTGGCGACGACTTGCGCTCCCGCCGATGCCAACTCGCGCAGCTTCTCGGGGGACCGATTCCACAGGCGCAATGCGTATTCCGCGTGCACCAGGCGAGCCGCAATCGCGACACCCATGTTTCCAAGGCCGATGAATCCGATGTTCATGTGCAACTCGCTGCGACAGAAAGCGCCACCGAAGTCGTCGGGCCCATTGTAGTGCGCCGTGGCGCAGGCCGCTTGCAGCCCGGCGTCGATTTCGTAAGATTGCGCGCCTTGAGCTTGGGCGGTTGGCGTGGAGCGGAGTCGATGGCGGAAGTCGAGATTCACACCGGTCACGATCATTCGAGCGACGAATTCGGGCGTCGTGTCGGAGTCATCGTGGGCGTGATCGGTATCGTGCTGGCGGTTGTCACCATAGCGTCACATCGGGCGCACACCGCCGCCGTGATCGCCCGCACCGAAGCGAACGATCAGTGGTCCTTCTACCAGGCGAAGAAGCTCCGCCAGCACCTCGCGGAAATCAGCTCCAGCCTGGCGAGCTCGCTCGCGAGCGATCCCGCACGGGTTCAAGGGCTCGTCACGAAGCTCGACAAGGACCGCGAGCGCTATTCCCACGAATCCGAAGATATCCAGAAGGAAGCGCTGGCCAAGGACAAGGAGAGCAGCCACGAGGAGGTGCGCGCCTTCCGGTTCGACATGGGCGAGGGTTTCCTCGAGCTCGGGCTGGTGTTGTCCTCGCTTTACTTTTTGTCGAAGCAGCGCCTGTTCCCGCTGATCGGGGGGCTTGCGGCGCTCATCGGGCTCGGGCTGGGCGTGGCCGGGTTCCTGGTCTAGGAGCCTGTCAGACAGGCTCCCTGCCTGGCGCTCACACTTCCGGCACGGGCTCCGGCTTCCGGCTGACGAGGAGCAGACCTGCGGCCAGATAGAGCACCGCGAACCACCCGATCGAGCGCGTGAGGAGCAGATAGATGACCCGGTACACCCTCGCGCCCATCATGGCGGCGTGCATCGCGATGTAGCCGCCGATCGCGGCCGCCGCGACACACACGAGCAGCAGGATCGCGATACGCGCGCCTGCCGGCGCCAGTGCGGGGCCGGACGCTGCCGACGGCGCCGGCAGCCGCAGATACCAGATAGCCAGAATCAAAAGCCCAGCCACCGAGCTTGCATACTGCAGGAAGTGGCAGACGGTGCTGGTGTAAGCGCCGATGGTGATCGGAGCGCTGAGGGCGGCGACGCGCCTGACGACCCATCCGTTGTCGTGGGTGAAGGAATCCCACAGCAGATGCGTCCACGTCCCGACGAGGAGACTGATCGGCGCCAACAGCCAATGCCGCGGCTGTTCCCTGAAGCGCTCCATCGCCTGGAGGTAGAGTGCACGGGCACGGGGGCTCATCGGGGCGCCGAGGGGCTTGCGCAGCAGGAAGCACAGCAGCAGCGTAAGCAGCCCGAGGGGAATATCCAGCCAGAAGGAGCCCGCCACCGTGTGCGTCTCCAGCATCGTCCGCCCGAGCCGGGCCGGGATGTAGTAAGGCAGGTCCGGAACGATGCTGCCGACGATCAGCGGAACCGTCTGCAGGGGTTTGAGCCGGCGCAGCGGCAGAACAGCTGCCGGATGCGCAAAAGTAAACGGCATGACGAGAGGCTCTCAGGCTTGCCGGTCACCTGCAAGTCTTAATTCGAGCCTTCGGCCACGTTCCTCGGGGTCGAAGCGATCCCGTCCATGCCGCGGCGCTGCGCGCCGTGGGCGTCGGACGTGCGACCCCAGGGGAGCGGAGACCTACGCGTTCGCCAGAGCAGATCACCCCCGATCATGGCGTTGTCGTTGCCGCCCAACCGCGCCCGCTTGGGCAGTTTCTTCAGCAATCGTGCGTTACCGCCGCCCAGTACCATGTAATCGACCTCGAACGCGGCTCCCAGCTGCGTCACCACCTCATCAACCGCCTTACGCCACTTCTTTTTGCCCAGCCGCTTCAACCCGCGCTCGCCGATGAACTCCTCGTACGTACGGCCGCGCTTGTAAGGCAAGTGGCCCAGCTCCATGGGCTCGATGATGCCGTCAAGTATCAGCGTCGCTCCCATACCTGTACCGAGCCCTATGAACAACATGCGGCCGCCGACATAGCTCCCCAGGGCCTGCATCGCGGCATCGTTGATGATCCGCACCGGCCTCCCCAGGGCCTTCTCGAAATCAAAGCCCGCCCAGCCACGACCCAGGTTGTAGGGCTCCGCAGCGATCCGGCCTCGAAAGACCAGGCCCGGATAACCCATGGATACTGCATCGTACTGATCCGGTTTGACCCACTTACGGACGCCCTTGACCATCTTGGCCGCGGACATCTTCGGCCCAGACGCGAACCGCTGGGGAGTGCCCCGCTTACCGATACGCAGCTTCACATGAGAGCCCCCGACGTCGAGCACCAGGATGCGTCGCGGGACACTCGACGAGCCGGGGGCTCGCGTCGCAGCCTTACGGCCGCCCCGTCCTTCGTTCTGGCGCGCGACTTCCTTGTACCGGGCCACCGCCCTGCGGGTGCCGCGTGCAGCCAGCTTTTGACCTGCTGCCGGCTTGCGCCGAGCTGCAGCCTCCTTGCGCCGGAGCGCCTGCCGGAGCGCTTTCTTTTTGCCTGCCATGGCGGGATTCTCTCCGGAAATGGCCCTTTAAGCCATCCGTGCAGAGCCATCCACGCAAGGTCGTCCGCGCAGAGTCATCCGCGCATTACATATTCATCCGTGCATTCAAGGAGTGCGGAGCATGATTCGTGAAGTCGTCGCAACGGCGTTGGCACTGAGCACAGCGCTCGCGTTGAGCGTGAGATCGGTGGCGGCCACGGAGACTGACAACGGTCTCTCCAAGGTCATGGGATCGATCGATGTCCTCCCCCGTCAACACACGGGAAACATCAGCACGGTTAACGGATCCATCCACATCGGCTCCGACGCCGTCGTCGGTCAAGCGGGCACAGTGAATGGAAGCGTAAACGTCGAATCCCGGGCGACGACCGGGGCGCTGAACACGGTTAATGGCTCCATGAACGTCCACGATGGCGTACACGTCAACGGCGGCGTCAAAACGGTCAACGGCTCGCTCCGAATCGACAACACGGCTGACGTGACGGGCAACGTCACGAACGTCAACGGTGATATCCGTGCCGCAGCCGCCCACGTCGGTGGCTCGATCGACACTGTCTCCGGCAACCACGCTCCAGGGTGATTGCGCCAACACCCACTTCTCGAAAGTGACGCCCGGGGCAGCCTCCGGCGGCGGCCCCGGGCGGGAGGACGATCGATCGTCAGGACATTTATCGTCCGGACATTTCTAGCGTCAGGACATCCCTAGTGTGACGCCGACGCGCCCAGCGAGCCGTTACCCGACATAGAGGAGCCGGCGGCCCGGCCCGACATATTTGCTGAGCCATTGCCCTTGACGGCCGCACCGGAAGCATCCAACGAGCCACCTCCGCTCGCGGCCGCATTCATCGCACCGGTCGCATTGACATCCCGCGCCTGCGACGTCGCCGAGACAGCTTTCGACCGGGCCGCACCTGCGGCGGCAGCGGTTCCAGAGGCA
>DASZVD010000470.1:0-7676 GCA_035547375.1 Steroidobacteraceae bacterium | reverse complement strand
GAGGTCGTGCGGGTGCACGCCTTCCATCGTGAAAGACAGCACCGCTGCCTTGTCGGCCGCCGTGCCGATGATCTTGATACCCGGAATGCGCTCCAGCTCCGCGGTGGCGAGCTCGAGCAGGCCGTGCTCGTGCGCAGCGATCGCCTCCATGCCGATCCCTTCGATGTAGTCCAGGGCGGCGGCCAGGCCGACCGCGCCGGAGATGTTGGGCGTGCCGGCCTCGAACTTGTAGGGCAGGTCGTTGTACGTCGTCTTCTCGAACGTCACGTTGAGAATCATGTCGCCGCCGCCTTGCCAGGGCGGCATGGCGCTCAGCAGCTCTTCCCGCCCGTACAACACCCCGACGCCGGTCGGGCCGTACAGCTTGTGGCTCGAGAAGGCGTAGAAGTCACATCCGAGCGCACGCACATCAACCTTCATGTGCGGAACGGCCTGGGCTCCGTCGATCAGGACCACCGCGCCTTGCGCGTGTGCGGCATCGATGATCCGCTTCACCGGCATCACGGTACCGAGCGCATTCGATACGTGGGCGACCGCGACGATCTTCGTCCGGGGCGAGAGCAGCTCGAGGTATTCGTCGAACAGGAATTCGCCGCGCTTGTCGATCGGCGCGACCTTCAGGGTGGCGCCGGTTTGTTCGCAGACCATCTGCCAGGGAACGATGTTGGCATGGTGCTCGAGCGCGCTGATGAGGATCTCGTCGCCCGCCTTCAGGCGCGGCCGCGCATAGGACTGCGCAACGAGGTTGATCGCTTCGGTCGTGCCGCGGACGAAAATGATCTCGCGGGTCGAGCGGGCGTTCAGGAATCGTCGAACCCGCTCGCGTGCGCCCTCGAAGGCCTCGGTCGCCGCCTGGCTCAAGGCGTGTACGCCGCGATGGACGTTGGCGTGCGAGGTGGTCTCGTATTCGTCGACGGCGCGGATCACCTGGATCGGACGCTGCGAGGAGGCGCCGCTATCGAGATAGACGAGCGGACGGCCGTTGATCGTGCGCTCGAGAATAGGGAAATCCTTTCGCACGCGCTCGACGTCGAACGCCGTTGCCACGGGAATCTTCGGTGCGGTTGCCGCCATTACGGATACTCCTTACAGCCCGGCGCCCGGAAGACCGGTGAGCCAAGCCTCTTGCATCTGTCCCGCGAGACTGCGCTCGATCTGGCGGCGCAGCTCGGGCACTTCGATCTTGGCCACCACGTCTTCCAGAAATGCCCATTTCAGGAGACGTTGCGCCGTGGCCGCGTCGATGCCGCGTGACAGCAGATAAAACAACATGTCGTCGTCGAGCTTCCCGGCCGTCGCCCCGTGAGAGCAGCGAACGTCGTCCGTGTAGATCTCCAGCTGCGGGCGGACATCGATTTCCGCTTCGGGGCCTGCGAGCAGGCCTCGAAGTGATTGCTGTGAGTCGGTTCCCGTGGCGTTCTTTCGGACCACGACCATCCCGTTGAAAGCCACCCGTGCGCGGCCCGACGAGATGCCACGGAACGTTTGTTCGGAGCGGGCCCGCGGCGCGGCGTGCTCGACCTGGACGAAAGCATCCTGGATCTGTTGCCGATCCCCCAGGGAGGCGACCGCAATCGAGGCTTCGGCGTGCTCGCCAGCCAGCTGCACGTTGACGGTCGATCGGGCCGAGAGGCCGCCGACATTGACTCCGTGCAGCCTGTACGTCGCATTCTGAGCCAGGGTGGCCGACAGGGTGTCGAACAAAAGCGTCTTCGCGCCCGACTGCTGCACCCGGTAGTGGGTCACGCTCGCATCACGAGCCACATCGACTTTCACCGATGCACTCACGAAGCTCGCGCCGGCGCCCACACTGACGTGCCGCTCGATGAGGCCGACGCGCGCTCCAGCCTCGACCAGCAATTCGGCACGGGGGTAAGACGAGCCGGCCTGCAGGTCCGTGCTGGCGACGAAGACCAGCTCGATGCAGGTCGCGCACTCCGTTCCCGCCGCCACCCGGATCGAGACTCCATCGGTCGCAAATGCATCGTTCAGCAACGCAAAGCGTGCGTCCTTGGATTTCGGCAACGATCCAACCGCGACGGACGAAGCTACCGTGATGCCGGGCCTCGAAACGGGTGAGGAAAGAGCAGGGGAGAACAGTCCATCGACGAATGTATAGCGGGCGTACCCTTCGATCGGCGACGGCAGGTCCGCCGGGTTGACGGGCGGTGCGCTGGCCGGCGGGACGAAACGCACCTTTTCCAAAGGACGCAGGTTCGCGTACTTCCAGTTCTCGTCACGCGAGGTGGGCAGGCCCTCGGCGCCGAGGATTTCGATGGCACTCCGACGCTGCTCCAGGCTCACGACGCCGGCGGGCAGGGAGGCCGCGGCCGCCGCGTGGTCCGCGGCTATGCGGGTTGCGAGAGCCGAGCTCATCAGGCCGCCTCTTCGATGATCCAGTCGTAGCCCCGCCGCTCGAGCTCGAGCGCCAGAGTCTTGTCGCCGCTGCGGGCGATGCGCCCCCGGATCAACACGTGCACGAAGTCGGGCACGATGTAGTCGAGCAGCCGCTGGTAGTGGGTGACGAGCACGATCGAGCGCTCGGGTGAGCGCAGGGTGTTCACGCCGTTGGCGACGATCTTCAGCGCATCGATGTCGAGCCCCGAGTCGGTCTCGTCCAGAATGGCGAGCCGCGGCTCCAACATGAGCATCTGCAGGATCTCGTTCCGCTTCTTCTCGCCGCCCGAGAAGCCTTCGTTCACGCCGCGGGACAGGAAGGCCTCGTCCATGTTCATGACCTTCATCTTCTCGCGCACCAGTGTGAGGAACTCGAAGGCATCGACCTCGGGCAGGCCGCGGTGCTTGCGCGCGGCGTTGATGGCCGCCTTCAGCAGGTAAACGTTGTTGACCCCGGGGATCTCCACGGGGTACTGGAAGCCGAGGAACAGTCCTTCATGGGCGCGCTCCTCCGGCGCGAGCGCCAGCAGGTCGCGTCCCTCGAAACTCACCTTGCCGCCGTTGATCTCGTAGCCCGGGCGACCGGCGAGGGCGTAGGCGAGGGTGCTCTTGCCCGAGCCGTTCGGCCCCATGATGGCGTGCACTTCGCCGGGCCGCACCTCGAGGTCCAACCCGTTCAGGATCTGCTTGCCCTCGACACTGACGCGCAAATTCTCGATCTTCAACATATCAACCCACCGCCCCTTCGAGGCTCACCGCCAACAGGTTCTGCGCTTCGACGGCGAACTCCATCGGCAGCTCCTTGAACACCGACTTGCAGAAGCCGCTCACGATCATGTTCACCGCATCCTCCTGGGAAACGCCGCGTTGCAGGCAGTAGAAAAGCTGGTCATCGCTGATCTTCGAGGTGCTCGCCTCGTGCTCCACCGTCGCGGACGGGTTTTTCACCTCCACGTACGGGAACGTGTGCGCGCCGCACTTGCCGCCCATCAGGAGCGAGTCGCACTGCGTGAAATTGCGCGCACCGTGCGCGCTCGGCAGTATCTTCACGAGCCCCCGGTAGGTGTTCTGGCCCTGTCCGGCGGAGATGCCCTTCGAGATGATGGTGCTGCGGGTGTTGGGGCCGATGTGGATCATCTTCGTGCCGGTGTCGGCCTGCTGATGATTGTTGACGGTGGCCACCGAATAGAACTCGCCGATCGAGCCCTCTCCGCGCAACACACAGCTCGGGTACTTCCAGGTGATGGCCGAGCCGGTCTCCACCTGGGTCCAGGAGATGTGCGAGTTGCGTCCGCGGCAGTCGCCACGCTTCGTGACGAAGTTGTAGATGCCGCCGACGCCGTTCGCATCCCCGGGATACCAGTTCTGGACCGTCGAGTACTTGATGTGGGCGTCATCGAGCGCGACGAGCTCGACGACGGCGGCATGGAGCTGGTTCTCATCACGCATCGGTGCGGTGCAGCCTTCGAGGTAGCTCACATGACTGCCGGCGTCCGCGATGATGAGCGTCCGCTCGAACTGCCCGGTCTTGGCCGCATTGATGCGGAAATAGGTGGACAGCTCCATGGGGCAGCGCACGCCCTTCGGCACGTATACGAACGAGCCGTCCGAGAAGACCGCGGAGTTGAGCGCGGCGAAGAAGTTGTCGGAGATCGGGACGACGCTGCCGAGGTATCGCTCGATCAGCTCAGGGTGTTTCTGCACCGCTTCGGAGAACGGGCAGAAGATCACGCCGGCAGCGGAGAGCTTCTCCTTGAAGGTTGTTGCAACCGACACGCTGTCGAACACGGCATCCACCGCGACGCCCGCGAGGCGGGCCCGCTCGTGGAGCGGCACCCCGAGCTTCTCGTAGGTCTCGAGCAGCTTGGGGTCGACCTCATCGAGGCTCTTCGGGCCGTCCGTCTTCGCGCGGGGCGCGGAATAGTACGAGATCCCCTGATAGTCGATCGGGGCGATTTTCACGTGTGCCCAGTGGGGCTCACTCATGCTCAACCAATGGCGCAGTGCCTTGAGCCGCCATTCCGTGAGAAAGGCAGGCTCGTTCTTCTTGCGCGAGATGAGGCGAACCACGCTCTCGTCCAGCCCCGGAGGCACCGTATCGGACTCGATCTCGGTGACGAAGCCGTGCTGGTAGCCGCGGCCGATCAAGCTCTCTAACTGTTTGGCGGTTTCACTCATAATCGGTAGATCTCAGGTCACGCCGCGGGGAATGCGCGGCGTCGCGAACTTCACCTCGCGCTCGAGCGCCGGCAGCCGCGCCTGGGCCGAGTCGATGCCGGCGAGCTGTGCGAGGCTCACATCGTGTAACGAGCGGCGAATGGCCAGATTCAAGCGCTGCCACACCCGCCCGACGCGGCAGGTTCCCTCGATCCCGCACTGGCCGTGGCCCGCGGCACAATCTGTTAGTGCAACCGGGCCCTCCAGGGCGTCTAATATGGCCGCAGCGCTGATTTGCGAGGCGGGACGGGCCAGCTGGTAGCCGCCGTGCAAACCCCGCGTGGAAGTCACCAGATTCGCCCGCTGCAGCTGTTTAAGGAGCTTGCTCACGGTCGGGGCCGCGATGCGGGTCCTCTCGGCGAGCGCCGTAGCGGTCTGCACGCGCTCGGGGTCCTCGGCGAGGGTAGCCAGAACGACGGTGGCGTAGTCGGTGAGCCGGCTGATGCGCAGCATGGAGACGTGACGGTTTCTTTAAACTAGGACTAGTTTAGTACTAATTGGCGGGGGAACCAAGCGGGACCTGAACCGCCTCATCTTTGGTATTCTCTGCGCCCCCGATTCGTCGGGCTGGCTTGGGCGGCGCAGGCACGAATACTGCGTCCCGGCGGGCCCATTCACGTGGAGGACTTAGACGATGAACCGCTCCGAGCTCGCACGCATTGCCAGCGCGATGGTGGCAAAGAACAA
This sequence comes from Steroidobacteraceae bacterium, assembly GCA_035547375.1. GTDB lineage: Bacteria > Pseudomonadota > Gammaproteobacteria > Steroidobacterales > Steroidobacteraceae > 13-2-20CM-66-19. The sequence goes on along the minus strand of DASZVD010000470.1, from coordinate 2,375 downwards.
AGGCATTCTCGCGGCCGATGAAAGCACGAGCACCATCAAGAAGCGCTTCGACTCCATCAAGCTCGAGTCCACCGAAGAGCATCGGCGGACGTATCGCGAGATGCTGTTCACCGCACCCGGCGCCGCGGAGTCCATCAGCGGCGTGATCCTCTACGACGAGACCATTCGCCAGAAGACGAAAGACGGCGTGCCCTTCCCGGAGTACCTCACGAAGCTCGGCATCATCCCCGGCATCAAGGTCGACACCGGAGCGAAGCCGCTCGCCGGCTTCCCGAACGAGACGATCACGGAGGGCCTCGACGGCCTGCGTGAGCGGTTCGTCGAGTACTACAAGCTCGGAGCGCGCTTTGCGAAGTGGCGCGCCGTGATCGACATCGCTGACGGGATTCCGACGCCGTTCGCGATCGAGGCGAATGCGCACGCGCTCGCGCGCTATGCGGCGCTCGCACAAGAGAACAACATCGTGCCGATCGTCGAGCCGGAAGTGCTGATGGACGGTGGGCACTCGATCGAGCGCTGCGAGGAAGTCACCGACGCCGTGCTGCAGACCGTGTTCCAGAAGCTCGCCGAGCACCGCATCTATCTCGAGGGCATCGTCCTGAAGCCCAACATGGTCATCTCCGGCAAGAAAGCCGCCAACCGCGCTTCGCCCGAGGTCGTCGCCGAAGCCACCGTGCGCTGCCTGAAGCGCCATGTGCCGCCCGCCGTGCCGGGGATCGCCTTCCTGTCGGGCGGCCAGTCCTCGACCGAGGCGACGTTGCACCTGTCGCTGATGAACAAGTTGGGACCGCTTCCCTGGAACCTGACATTCAGCTACGGCCGCGCGTTGCAGGATACGGCGCTCAAGGCCTGGGGCGGGGCCGCCGCGAATTTCACGGCGGGACAGAAGGAGTTCGCCAAGCGTGCCAAGTTGAACGGCCTGGCGACGACCGGCCGCTACTCGTCCGACCAGGAGAGCCAGGCTGCCTGACGGGCGGCTCCCGCTTCGCGTGACAAGCTCCGAACCTGCTCAACCGACGTCATCGGCACCGGCCGATGACGTGGTGGTCGCCGTGCGTGACGTGTATTACGCCGTCGACACACGCCCCATCTTTGCGGGGGCCACTTTGAATGTGCGCCGGGGCCGGATCACCGCCATCATGGGGCCGAGCGGCACCGGCAAGACCACTCTCCTGAGGCTCATCACCGCGCAGATCCAGGCGGATCGCGGCCAGGTGCGGGTGTTCGGCCGGGACCTGGCGAGCTTGTCGCGCCCCGAGATCTACGGCGTGCGCAGGCGGATGGGCATGCTGTTCCAGAACGGCGCGCTGCTCACCGACCTGAGCGTTTTCGAGAATGTCGCCTTTCCGGTGCGTGAGCACACCGACCTGCCCGAGCCCCTGATCCGGTTGCTGGTGCTCGCCAAGCTGCAGGCGGTGGGGCTGCGGGGCGCCGCGGATCTCATGCCCGCGGAGCTCTCGGGCGGCATGGCGCGGCGTGTCGCTCTGGCGCGGGCCATTGTCATGGATCCCGAGATCCTCATTTACGACGAGCCCTTCGTGGGGCTCGATCCGATTTCCCTCGGCGTGATCCTGCGCCTCATCAAGCAGATGAACGTGGCGCTCGGCATCACCAGTATCGTCGTCTCGCACGACGTGCACGAGCTGTCGAGCATTGCCGATGACAGCTACCTGTTGTCGGCCGGGAACGTGGCGGCTTCCGGCACGCCCCGGGAGCTGCTGGAGAGCTCGTCCGCGGCCGTCCACCAGTTCATGACCGGCAGCGCCGAGGGACCGGTCCAGTTCCACTATCCGGCGGGCGACTACACCGAGCAGCTGCTGGCCGCGGAGGACCGTTGAGCAACAGCAAACGTCATTCGCTGCTGCTGGAGGGCGTGCGCAAGTTCGGCGCCACCGCCATTTTCCTCGTCCGCCTGCTCATCCAGTGCGTGCCCGCGCTTGCGCGGCCGCGCCTGATCGTTGCGCAGATCTACAATTCGGGCGCCCGCTCGCTCATCATCATCATGCTCGCGGGCCTGTTCGTCGGCATGGTGCTCGGGCTGCAGGGCTTCAACCTGCTGCAGCGCTTCGGCTCGGAGGAGGCGCTCGGAAGCGCGGCGGCAATCGGGCTGTTGAAGGAGCTGGGGCCCGTGGTGACCGCGCTGCTGTTTGCCGGACGCGCGGGTACGGCGCTCACGTCCGAGATCGGCCTGATGCGGGCGACAGACCAGCTCGTGGCAATGGAGATCATGGCGGTCGACCCGCTGCGCTACGTGGCCGCACCGCGCTTCATCGGCGGCCTGATCGCGTTGCCGCTGCTGGTCGCCATATTCGACGTGGTCGGCCTTTTCGGGTCGCAGCTCGTCGGTGTGCAACTGATGGGCGTCGATAAAGGCT
>DASZVD010000469.1:0-15637 GCA_035547375.1 Steroidobacteraceae bacterium | reverse complement strand
CGAATTGGGCCAGGAAGTTCGTGAGGCATCGGTTCATCTTCGCGAATATCTGGTCGAGCAACTTCGAGCGCTGTTGCAAAACAATCATTTCCTCGAAGCCTTACCGGCCCACCTGCCCGGTGACGTGGCCAGTCAGTCGCGTTTACCGGAATTGATCGACCGACTACGCGCGCTGGTGCAGTAGGTGGCATGGAACTCCGCAACACGGCTGCGCAGACATTCCTTGCTCGAGTGACGGCTGCGGATACCACACGCTGGGGCGGTGATGCGGCGCACGGTTCGACGGGCGCTCTCCCCCAATTGTGGGCTTTGACGTTTCGTGAGGCGCAGATGCGCACTAGCGCCTAAGCCAGCAAGGGCCGCAACCCCGCCGACAGGCGCAACAGCTAGCCCAGTTGGGACTGGATCTGTTGCGTCGCCTTGCGGCACTCGGCCGCAATGAGCTGCAGGCCGTGCATGCGCGAGCTCTCGATCGCGACGACTTCGCCGGATGCGGCGGCGAGCAGGAGCTCGCGCCAGAATCGTAGGCGCGCTATCCAGCGAGGACGAAGCCACTCGGGGTGCGTCTGCGCGAGATCGTGAATTTGCGATAGCGTGCAAGCGCTTATGAGTTGCGCACAGTAGGCGGGCATGCCGAGGCAAAGTTGCGCGGCGACGTATTTCGACTGGGCCAGATGCCATGCGTAGATGAAGACTTCCCTCGCCACCGCCGCCGCCCGGGAGACCGTGAAATAGGGCGCAACGACGACGTTGGGGTTCTCGTTGACGTGCTGCCCGTCGAGCCAGCGCCACCGGGACGGCTCGGCAAATCCTACGTCCAGCAGAAGATACGGGCACTCCGCCGCGCGCCGGCGGGCGAGCGGGTCCAGCGTGCGCCAGATCTCGCAAACCTGACGCGATAACAGGCTGACGCTGTTCGGCTGCGCCGCGGATTGCTCCGCTATCAGGTCCAGGCACTTCTCGTTGAGCTGGGTGAGCGATTCGAGCGCTTCGGCGGCGACCACCGGAGCGCCGAGATCGCCCATGACCAGTGCATCCGTTCCACGACGCAGCGACATGATGGACCCCTTTCCCTTGTGTCGGATTTCATCCTAACAAAGCGCGCGGCCGCGGGGTCCATCGAATTTGAAGACGTTTAATGGAATTTTGCGCGTTGTGTTCCAGGGAGGATTGCGCGAACAATGACCGGCGGGAACAATTCACAACGGTAGCGGTCCATCCGAGCGTCTACCCCGGGGAGGTAGGGACATGGAGCGCGCGAGGGTCTTGGATCCGTGGCGGGCGGGTGTCGTCGCGGTGGTTCTCGTCATCCACCTTACGCTGATCATTGCAGCGGCTCTCGCGACACGTCGTGGGGATTCACATTCCTCGGCCCCCGACTTCGTCACTACTTGGGTCCTGTTGCCCGCCCGTGCGGCGCCGGCGCCTCCAGCGGAATCACGGGCGCAGCTGAATTCGAGGCAGCTGATCCGAGCGATTCCGATCGAGACGCCCGAGATCCAGTCGTTGCCGATATTTTCGGATGACGCGGCCCAAGCGGTGGATTGGGTGTTGGAAAGCCGGAAGGCCGTCACTGCCGTTCTGGGTGCGCCCAAAGCACGCCAGCTGGGGCCTTCCTCCAAAGAGGATCCCCTAGGCGCGATGCAGCAATTGCAGGCAGTCCATCGAGCCGGAGAAGCGTATCGCGATTCAGGCGGAAACAATGAAGCCTGGGTGGACGATAGCTGTTACGTGCTTTCCGAGTCGGCCCCCTTGGGCACACCTGACGTGTTCGCTCGAGCACGGCCGACCAGAACGATTTGCGTTGACGGGCGCGCCCCTGAAGGGGAGCTGTTCAAGGACTTGGAGGCCTACAGGAAACACCATTCTCCATAAGTAGGTTCACGCTCCTCGCCATACACCCTGCTGCCTCATGTCCTCGGCCGTCATTCCATCCTGACAGGGCGTCGGGCCGGCGGGTCCTGCGAATTTGCAAACATTTAAGGGAGTTTTGCGCGTTGTGTTCCGCGTAGGGTTTCGCGAACAATGACGGCCCGCGACGACAGCCGCGACCAGAGTATCGAAAGGGAGCCATGCGTATCTTGGAAGATCGATACAGCCGCGAGCCGCTGAGTGTGCAGCTCGCACTGCGTTTCCTGGAGCATGAAGCGCGGACTCAGACGATCCGACACTGGACGGGTCTTTCTGGCGACCGTATCAGAAAGGTATTCTGTTCAGGTTACACAACTTGGCCGTAATGCACCCGGAGCTGGCCGACCAATCCCAGGGCACCATTTCGTGGCATGGGAACAAGACTCTGCTGGCGGGCACTGCCCGCTTCAATATTCCGTGTAGCCGGAGTCTGCAGAGGAGATAGGTGGGCATTGGGATGGCCTCTCGCACGACACGTAAGCCACATAACCGCCGCTGATCAAGTGACACCTCCTTTCGCGCTTGGTTGCGTGCGGCAAACTCACGCGCAAATCACAGAGTGAATTTACGCGTGAGACGCAACGTGGGTGTATGGCGAGCTCTAATGCACGCGATCGGCCCAGAGGGATCACAAATTGCCAATGTGCTCAGACGTTGGGCGGGAATGCACACAGGATGCGAGCAGCGTGAGACGCCCCGATGTTGATGTGTTATATACTTAATTTCCGACCGTTGATCCCACGAACGTCTGGATACCCATGAGTGGGGACCTGGGCAATCGGTGAACGCCACAAAGCGAGTTTTCTCCGCCGATTATGAGAGCCTTCTGGCCGACGTCGTGCACGTCATCGATGAGGCTCGGCGCGCCGCAGCACGTACGGTCAATGCAGCCATGACCACCACGTATTGGCTCATCGGACGTTGGGTTGTTGAGGAGGAACAACGGGGCGCTGCGCGAGCAGACTACAGCGAGCAATTGGTAAAGCGCCTAGCCCACGATCTTTCGAGGCGTTTTGGTCGGGGGTTCTCGAAAGAAATCTTTGGCAAATGAGGGCTTTCTATCTCGCCTGGCCGCCCCTGGGGGCGATGCCTGAAAAAACCTCTTCATCACCCGCGACAGTACGTGCGGGTCGGATTGTGCAGACACTGTCTGCACAATTGCTCGGTGCGCTTGCCAAGGAGTGTGCGTCGCGCTTTCCTCTCCCTTGGTCTCACTACGTGAGGCTCCTAGCGGTTAGAAGCATCCATGCGCGCACGTTCTACGAAAGCGAAGCCCTGCGCGGAGGCTGGACGATCCGCCAGCTCGATCGCCAGATTCAATCTCAGTTCTATGAGCGAACGGCCCTTTCGCGAGACAAGGCTACACTCCTCGGGGAGAGCGATCGACCTCACGCCTGCGATAGTCTGGCGCCGGATGAAGAGATCAAGGATCCGTACGTGCTGGAGTTCCTTGGGCTAAGGGACGACTACTCGGAAAGCGAACTCGAGGAGGCTTTGCTCGGCAAACTACAGAGTTTCCTCCTTGAGCTCGGAGGCGATTTCACATTTGTCGGACGACAGTATCGACTGCGTGTCGGGAACGAATGGTATCGTGTAGATGGCTGCTCGGCATTACGACGGGTTTCTGAACGGTGTCCGTGACAAGTATTCGTGTCTTTCCGCCTCTTATCGCGTCCGATCGACTGGACCGAACACCCCGGGGTCTCTCGCATTTCGAGGACTTTTGGTAAATTTTGCGCGTTGTCTTTGGAAGAAGATTTTGCGAACAATGACGGCCCACGACAACGGCTGCGACGGGCAGCGGAAGGGCGTCATGCGCATTTCGGAGGATCGATATAGCCGCGAGCGGCTGAGCATGCAGCTCGCCCTGCGCTTCCTGGAGCAGGAGGCGCGAACGCAGACCATCCGGTACTGGACCGGTCTCAGCGATGACCGCATCCGAAAGGGTATAGTGTTCAGGTTGCAGGCTATTTGACAGTGGATTCGGAGCTGCCCGGCCAATCCCGGGGCACCATTTCCTGGCAATAGGAACAGGACTCTGCTGGCAGACACTACCCACTCAAGACAATCTCTCAGTGCGAGACAGCAATGACCGTGCGAGAGGCTGCTCTCGGCGAGAACCGGTCATCCGGGATCCGTGCCGGACACCTGGTTTGCGGTCATTCAGGGATGGAAATACCGCGGTAGGTTAGCGACCGGATTGCACATCGCATGTATTGATGGCATTATGCATGCATGAGTGTACAGATTACCATCCGTGATGTGCCGGAGAAGGTGCGGCGGGAGCTTGCAGCCCGGGCTGCTGCGCAGGGTAGATCCATGCAGGAATATCTGCGAATAGCGCTAGAGCGATTGGCAACCCGCCCAACTGCGGAGGCCTGGCTGAAGCAGGTGCAGAGGCGCAAGCGGGCGGCCGGAACCCGAATCGCTGCGGAGGAGATTCTGACCGGCCGCGACGCTGACCGGCGGTGAGCGTCGTCGTTGATTCTTCGGTCATAGTGGCCGCCCTAATCGATACCGGACCCGACGGTGTCTGGGCGGAACAGGTCATCGACGATCAGGTGCTCTACGCTCCGGAACTCGTGCGTGTGGAGGCCACGAACGTCCTTCGTCGCTTGGAGCGTGCCGAGCAGATAACCACGGCTGAGGCGAACGGCGCACAGGAAGATCTGACGCAGCTTGAAATCGAGCAGTTTCCGTTTGAGCCATTCTCTGATCGCATCTGGGAGCTACGCCATACCGTTACGAGCTACGATGCGTGGTACGTCGCTGTCGCCGAGGAGCTCGGATACCCGTTAGCTACCCTGGACCGGCGCCTGGCAAAGACGGTCGGGCCAAAGTGCAAGTTCCTGACGCCCGGCTCTCGATAGATCGTCTATGCCCGCAATTCGGCGAAAGACGGCCAGGACCAGACGGTCGGGACCTGACCGTATATCCCACGTTCGCGTTTGCGTCCACGTCTGATCCCGCCATGGCGCATGGCCAAACATGCGTCGCAAAGAGCTCTCCGAGCTGCCCGCGAAGACGACCTTGATGGTCTGCTTTCGAATATCCAAACCGGCCCGCAGCGAATGAGTCAGATCTGAGTGCGCGGGCGAGGCGAGTACCTGCGCTTCGTCGAGCACCAGCAGGAGCTTTCGGTCGGGGCGGTCGAAGCTGCGCAACGAGTCGGAGAGCACAGGTCCGGTGACCTTGGGGTCCTCAGTAAGCTCGGCTTCAAGGGAGCCCACGGCAAGTCCAGTGACTTTCGCGGATGCTTTCACTTTCTTGAGTGGAGCCTTCAGCTTCTTGATCAGCGTGGAAAGTCCGCGCGGCGAGCCGGCGCGAGCCAGTGCACCAATCAAGGCGCCACGGGGATAGCACGTCATTTACCAGTTGGCACATCCTGTACCAGTCTGTGCCAACCTGGCGGCAATCTGAAGAGGCGCCGTGGGCGCGCGCGCTGCAATCCTAACAAAACACTTGCGCACGGTGTCTCTCGCATTTCGAAGACTTTTGGTAAATTTTGCGCGTTGTGTTCCGCGTAGGGTTTCGCGAACAATGACGGCCCGCGACGACAGCCGCGACGGGCGGCGGAAGGGCATCATGCGGATTTCGGAGGATCGCTACAGCCGCGAGCGGCTCAGCATGCAACTTGCGCTGCGTTTCCTGGAGCACGAGGCAAGAACTCAGACCATTCGCCAGTGGACGGGGCTCAGCGACGACCGCATCCGAAAATTGTACCGGTCGTACTTGACGCGAGCGCGGCGTTACGTGCCGCGACATCGGGGTAAGTCGCCGCATCAGGTCGCTTACTTCGCGCGCTCGCTGCGACTGCAGCAAGAGACGGCCTGGCTGGCGAGCCTGTTGAGTCTGTTGGGCGTGATTCCAACGGATCCCGCCTCGGACGGCAGCTTCGCTCATCCCAGCATCGCGCGCGGCGAGCTGTTGTGCCATGCGTTTGAAATCTACCGCGCGATGATCCCGTCCGCGCAGATTTCATTCGAGCACGCGGTGTTTCTGACGATGGCGTTGTCTCGCGGGGAGCAGCTGCGGCTCGGGAGTTGCTCCAGCTGCGGGAGCCTCGTCGTGGTCGAGCGGTTCCCGATTCGGGAGAAGCGGTGCCATCAGTGCGTGAGGGCGGAGGCGTGATGCGACCCCGACGAGCGGGTGGAGAGGTGCGGGCCAGAGGCTTTGGACACTGGGGAGGCCGGAGACGCAGGAGTGTCCGACAGCGGGAAGCGGGTGCAGAAGGCGGCGGAGCGGGAGTCGGCGGAGCGGGAGTCGGCGGGGCCATCGCGTGCTTGGAGACCCGGATACCAGCAGGGTCATTGGGTGCCCGAAAGACGGCGACAGTGGGAAGCGGGACGCAGAGGCGCCGGACAGAGGGCGGACGGCGGCCCACCGGGCGCGGTAAAGCGTGCATGGACGTGCCGTGTCCGATCGCGGTCTCGTGCTGATCACAGGTGGACGCAGGTGGACGGTCACGCGCCGGTCACAGGTGGGCGGTAACGTGACGGATCGCGGATGAACCGCTATTCCTTGGCGCTGCGCCAAACCGAGGTGGCAGTGTCCGGCGCGCGCTCATGTACAAATCGATTCAATGTCTGCGGGCGCTCGCTGCCCTGCTGGTGGTGCTGTTCCATCTGAGTATCGCCCTGGCGAGCGCCAAATATTTCGGCGTCGCGCCGTTGGAGGGGCTGTTCCAGTTCGGCGACTCGGGCGTGGCGTTCTTCTTCGTGCTCAGCGGCTTCATCATCGCCCATGTGCACGCCGGGGATCTCGGCCGGCCGGAGCGCCTTGCCAGCTACCTGCGCAAGCGCGCGGTGCGAATCTATCCGACCTACTTCATCCTCTTCGGCGTGGCCTACGCCTCCTTGCTGTTGTTGCCGGAGACGCGTGCTACCGCGCCTCATGACCCGATCCTCCTGCTCAAGTCGCTGGCCTTGATTCCGCAGGACAAAGCGGTGGTCGGCGGCACCGGGGCGCCGGTTCTGATCGTCGCCTGGAGCCTGCAGTACGAGATTTGTTTCTATGCCCTGTTCGCCCTGGCGATCCTGAGCCGCGTCTTCGGCCTGGTCCTGGTGCCGCTGCTCGCGGCGAATTTCATCGGCTGCCACACCGGCGTGTGCACCTTTTCTCGAGCCTTCCTGGCCAACAACCTGTTCCTGCTCTTCGGACTGGGAGTATTGCTGGCGTATTGTGCCCGCAGGCCACTCCGCCTGCCGCAACCCCTGCGGGTTGCTTCGATCGCGGCGGCTGCGTTTGTGTTGTATGCGCTGCTGGAGACCCTCCTGGGTCGCGAGTGGCTCCCGGTCGATCGACACCTGGTCTATGGTGGGCTCGGCGGGCTGCTGCTGTATGCCCTGGTGCAGGCGGAAGACACCGGCCGGTTGGCCGTCCGCAATCGGTGGCTCGTGTTGCTGGGGGATGCTTCGTACGTGCTTTATCTGATTCACTATCCCCTCATCTCTGCCCTGTGCAAAGTGCTGCGCGCGCTTGGACTCCACGGCGTGACCGGAGCCGTGGTGGCCTTCTTCGCGATTCTCGCCGCTTGTCTGTTGGCGGGGGTCGGTTTCCATCTCTGGGTGGAGCGGCCTCTGCTGCGCGCTCTGTCCTCGCGCCCCTCGGGGCGCAGAGCCGGGCTTGCGCCGGGGCTGGCCGGGGCTCCCGCCGTGAGCCCGCAATCCGAATAGGGGGCCCGCTGCGCCTGCGGCGCGGGTTAAAATGCACCTATGGATCAATCACGGCCGAACTTCTTTTCGGGCCCCTACGTCGACCGGCGAGCGGAAGCGCGTGAGGAGGCGGGGTGGCTCGGTGCTGCGTTGGCGGATCCCGCGACAATCTATTTGTTCGCGAAAGGCACGGCTCAGCTGCTGCACACGAAACCCGAGCCGCGCATCGCGTTCGTGACGCGAGAGCATCCGGCCCTTCGTGAAGTGAGCGAGCGGCAATTCGTGCTGCTGGGATGGTTCCGGGGTGCGAGGTCTGTCCTCGTCGAGCTCGAAACGGACAGTGCTGTAGAGCTGCCCGAGGGCGCAACCTTTGAGGAGCTGCGGCCGCTCACGCCGTTACTCCGTGGTGATGAGGCGGGCTTGCTGGCTTACGCGCGGGCGCTCACGATTTGGCGCGCACGCCATCGGTTCTGCGGCGTCTGTGGCTCCGCGACGGCTCCCGAGCGTTCGGGACACGTCATGCGCTGCACGAATCCCGTGTGCCAACACGAGGTCTTCCCACGCATCGACCCGGCGATCATCGTGCTCGTGACCGACGGCGAGCGCGCGCTGCTCGGGCGCCAGGCGAGCTGGCCTCCGGGCCGCTATTCGACCATTGCGGGTTTCGTCGAGCCGGGCGAGAGCCTGGAGGACGCGGTCGCGCGCGAAGTGATGGAGGAGACCGCCGTTCAGGTGACCGGAGCCACCTATCACTCGTCGCAGCCATGGCCGTTCCCTTCGTCGCTGATGCTCGGGTTCCAGGCGACGGCAGCCCCTGGCAGTCCGGTCAAAGTGACGGGCGAGCTCGAGGACGCCGGCTGGTTCACGCGCGAGCAGATCGAGTCGGGCACGACGCTCGTACCGCCCTCGCACTCGATTTCCTACCGGCTCATTTCAGCCTGGCTGAAACGCGATACCTGAAATGTGCCTGCTCGTCTTAGCCTGGCAGGCGCATCCGCGCTATCGCCTCGTGGTTGCCGCGAATCGCGACGAGTTTCACGAGCGCCCCACCGCGCCGCTGGCCCGCTGGCCGGCGCCCGATGAGGTTCTCGCGGGCCGCGATCTGCGCGCCCGGGGGACCTGGCTGGGCCTCGATCGCCGCCGCCGCTTCGGGGTCATCACGAATTTTCGCGAGCTGCAGCCGAGACGGCCGGATGCGCCGTCGCGGGGGCTGCTGATTCCGGAGTTTCTGCGCGGAAGGGACGAGAGAGATCACGAGGGCGAGAGAGATGACGGGGGCGGGAGAGACCAGGGACGCGGGACTGGCTTGGGGCGCAGCGGAGAGGATGACCCGAGCGGCCGGCCGTCGGCCGAAGCCTACCTGCGCCGACTCGAAGCCGAGGCGTCCCACTACGCGGGCTTCAATCTCCTGCTCGCTGACGAGGATTCGCTCTGGTACGCCTCGAATCGTTCCGAGGGATTCGCGCGCCCGCTGCCGCCGGGGGTGTACGGTCTTTCCAACGAATTCCTCGATACCCCCTGGCCCAAACTGAAAAGGGTCCGGCAGCGGTTCGACGCCTGGTTGAGTGTGCCCGGTCAGGCCAGTCCGGCGGAACTGTTCGCGCTTCTCGATGACCGGACGCGGGTGGGGACCGATGAGGAGCTGCCGAAAACGGGGATCGCTCCCGAGTGGGAGCGTGTGCTGTCGGCGCCGTTCGTGCAGCACCCGGATTACGGGACACGGTGCTCGACGGTGCTGTTGCTGGAGCCGTCCGGGGCCGGTTATCTCGCGGAGCGGCGCTTCGATGCCCGAGGTGTGCAGCAGGGACAGACCGAATTCTCGCTGGCCGCGGGAGAATGGCCGTAGGTTAGGGGCGGTCGGGAACCGTGAAATCGGTGCGCCAGGGCCGCGGAACCCGGGGGGTGCCGTTGGACTCTCATTGAAGACCCGCGAGCGGGACCGCGCTCGAGGCTCTAGAATCCGGAGTTTATATTCAATCTGCACGTGTAGATGGCGCATCGCAATCACCTCTCCCGGGGCCGGTGGCGCGGCCGGGCCTGGCTGGCGACGATGTGTCTCGTGGGCCTCCTGCCGATCGCCGAGGCGAACGTTGACGTCGATGTCCACGGCGTCGACGATCAGTTGCGCGCGAATGTCCTCGCCTACCTCAGCTTCGATCGCTACAAGAAACGCACGGACCTCAGCGCCGACACCGTCGAGCGGCTGCACAACCGGGTAGAGCGCGAAGTGCAGTCCGCCCTGAAGCCCTTCGGTTACTACGAGCCCAAGGTGGAGTCCGAAGTCAAGGATCTGGGGCGGGGTGATTGGCGGGTCACCATCGACATCAACCCTGGGCCGCCCGTGCTCATCGACAAGGTCGACGTGAAGGTGGAGGGGCCGGGAGCAGCCGATCCGCTCTTCGAGCGCATCACGGCGAACCCGCCGCTGCACGTCGGCGACCGTTTGAATCACGCCACGTACGAGTCGATCAAGGGCGATTTGCAGCGCACGGCGGCGACTTACGGCTATCTGGACGCGCGGCTCACACGCAACGAGTTGGTGGTGGACCCCAAGAACCATCGGGCCAGCGTGGCGCTCGAGATGCAGACGGGTGAGCGCTACCGCTTCGGCGCGACGACGATCGAGCAGGCCTCGGTTCGCGACGCACTCGTGCGTCGCTATCTGCGCTATAAGGAAGGCGATCCGTTCGACCTGACGCAGGTGTTGCGCACGCAGTTCGCACTGGATGACGCACAGTACTTTGCCAACCTGGAAGTCTTGCCGCTGGATGCGGATCGGCAGGCTCACACCGTGCCGGTGAGCATTCGCGCTGACCGGAGCCGTCGCAACCGCTACTCTTTCGGCGCCGGCTACGCTACCGATACCGGTGTGCGCGGCACACTGACGTGGGAGGACCGCCGGGTCAACACGCTCGGTCACCGCCTCAGCGTGACGGTGGAAGCGTCGCAGGTCCAGCGTTATCTCGTGCAGTCACGTTACATCATTCCGATCGGCGATCCGGCCGTGGAGAACCTGACTTTCCAGGGTACCGTCGAGCAGCTGCAGCTCGCCGACATCGTGACCCACACCGCATCCATCGGTCCGAGCGTTACGAAGGTGTCGGGTAACTGGCAGTACGTGTGGTTCGCTAATGCCATGCGCACGATCGACGACTCCATCGCCGGAGTGAGCACGGCGCGGATGCTGGTGCCGGGCATCGATATTGCCTCGGTCCCGAAGGGATACCTCGGCGAGCCGATTTTCCAACATCCTTTCTTCGCGGAAATCCGCGGCTCCGACAGCAGAATCGGCTCCAACGCCAATTTCCTGCAGCTCCACATCCAGGCGGAGCACGTATTTCAGCTCGCGGACAAGTGGCACCTGCTGTTGCGCGATGAGTTGGGCGCGACCGCCGTACAGCATTGGAGTGACGTGCCGGCCGTCATGCGTTTCTTCGCGGGCGGTGATAACAGCGTGCGCGGCTTCGCCTTCGATGAGCTTTCGCCGATCGATGCGGTGTGCGCGAAGGATGCCCTGGGTAATTCGACGAAGTGCCAGACCTACAAGGACGGGGGCAAGAACCTGATCACCGGGACGTTCGAGGTCATTCGCGACCTGCCGCGCAACTTCGGCGTCGCCACGTTCTTCGACTACGGCAACGCTTTCAATCACATCGGCGATCCTCTCGAGTATTCGGCGGGGGTCGGTTTCCGCGTCCGCCTTCCGGTCGTAACATTGGGCATTGACGTGGCGCAGCCCTTGTCGCGGTCAGCGGGTCCGCGCCTGCACATCAATTTCTCGCCGAAGCTGTAATTCCCGATGCGACGCCTGCTCCTCATCACCGCTGGCCTGCTGATCTTCCTCGCCATCGCGGTGCCCTCGGCGGCCGTCTACTACGTCGTGTTCACTGAGAGCGGCTTCAAATTCATCGTCAGCCGCATTCCACACAAGATCGGCACGACCACACTCGAGATCGTCAATCCCACCGGCACCGTAGCCGCTGGAATTCACGTCGATGCGGTCGATGTCAATCACCATCTCGCCCATGTGCGTGTAGAGAATATTCAGGGCAACGTCAGGTTGCTGCCGCTGCTGTGGCAGAACATCCGCTCGCCCAATGCCTACATCGGCCGAGTGACTGTCGAGGTCAAGCGTCGCACGCGACCCCCGGGGCCCGGTGAGCCGCTATTCGTTCCCCGTTGGATGGTGATCAGCGCTGAGCACGCGCACATCGGCATCGCTACGGTTTCCGTATACAACGGCTTCCGTATGCAGGCTACTGACATAGACGGGTCCGCGCTCATTCGTCATCGCACCATCCGCTTGTTCGAGGCGCAGGGACAGATCGCAGACACGCATGTCTCCGGGATCGGCTTGCTGCGCGCCGCCGATCCGTTCGGCATCGACGTCGATACCCGCCTGAACTGGAGTCCCGATGGGCAGCCGGCTTGGGCGGCGACGGTCGCGGCGAAGGGTGACCTGGCTTCGCTGGGCCTGACGATTCATACGACAGCGCCGTTCCGCTGTGATTTCACTGGACAAGCCCTCGATCTCACCAGCCACTGGCACTGGCTCGGCAAGGCCAACGTGCACGACCTCGATATCCGTGTCTGGGGCGCCAGCGGAGCTCTGGGGCTCATCACGGGACAGGCCGCTCTCCACGGCAACAAGGATGGCTTCGGCGGGAGCGGGATAGCCACTCCCACGGGACTGAAAGTTGGGGACTTTCAGACGGAGTTCGACGGCTTCTACAGCAATCATGTGTTGACGGCCCGGCACATGAGCGCGCGGCACGTTGCGACGGGCGCGACGGCGACGGGCTCGGGGACCTTTGAGGTCGTGAAGGGCGGTCCGCGCCTCGATCTGCAGGGCGACTGGAAGGATTTCCGCTGGCCCCTGGTCGGGAAGGACAAGGACGTGCCGTTTCACAGCCCGTCGGGCACTTATACCTTGAAGGGCGTACTGCCCTACGACGTGCACCTGGACGGGATCGCGAAGGTTCTCGACTTGCCGCTCATGCCGACGCAGGTGGACGGCGAGTTGGGGAAAGATCATTTCACCTACCGCCGCGGCGAAGTCGATCTCTTCGCGGGGCACGCCAGCGTGAGCGGCACGGTCACGTGGGCGCCGCGCAATTCCTGGGCCGTCGCGGGCCGCCTGACGGGGATCGATCCAAGTTATTTCCGGCCCGATTTGCCGGGCAAGCTGAATTTCGACCTCGCCGTAGCCGAGCAGAGCTTCGATCCCAACGGCGACATCTCGATCGACATCAGCGACCTCGGCGGCAGGCTGCGCGGCGCCTTGGCCAGCGGCGGCGGAAAGTTGTCACACGGGGGCAAGGCCTGGACGTTCGACTCGGTCCGCGTCGGGCTGGGACGCACGAATATCGGGCTCGACGGCCGCATCAGCAGTCAGTTCGATCTGCGCTTCAGCGTGGCCGCGGAGGATCTGAGCCTGTTGGCACCCGAGAGCCGGGGCCAGCTGAAGGCGGCCGGCACGGTTCGCGGCACGCTGGATGATCCGGTGGTCGTCGCTTCCGCTCATGGCAACGGCATCCAACACAATGGGGTGAAGCTCGAGCATCTCGATGCCGATATCGACTTCGATCCGCACGACGAGCACGAGTCCAGGGTCGATGCCCGCCTGCGCAATCTCACCTACGAGAATCGCACATTCGAGCATGTTGGTTTTACTCTCGCCGGGAAGCCCTCGAGCTTCGTGCTGCACCTCGACGTCGAGGCGCTCGGCCTCGATGCGTCGGCGCAGGCCGTAGGACCCTACTCGCAGGGCGTTTTCAACGGACAGCTCACCAGATTGAGCCTGACGAGCTCCGAGTCGCTGCGGCTCGAGCTGGAGCGGCCGGTGGGTCTGATGCTGTCCCACACTCTGGCGCGGATCGAATGGCTCTGTCTCACCGGCAAGCCGGCCAGCGTGTGCGCCGACGGCAACTGGAGTCCCGAGCGGTGGTCGACGACCCTGACCGCCTCCCATCTCCCCATCAGCACGCTGACGGCAGGTATGACTCCTGCGGTGGAATACCAGGGCACCATCAACATCAACGCGCGTGCCTTCGAGGAAGGTGCCGATGCCGTGCAGGGAAACGCGCGGCTCGAGTTAACCGATGCGCAGCTCGCGCACAAACTCCTGAATCATCGCGTGGAGCACACCCGGATCGGCTCCGGTACGGTCACCCTCAACGCCAATCGCACCGTCATCATGGCCGACGCCAAGCTCGAAGACGGCGAGGTCGGGACGATCAACGCCAACTTCGAGGCGCAGCGCGGCGCGGCCCAGTGGCAGAGCATGCCGGTACGAGGCGAGCTGCACGCGCACACCAACGAGCTCAATCTCGTCGAGCTCTACATTCCGGAGATCGACCGCGCCGCCGGCGAGCTCGCGGCGGACGTGCAGATCGCCGGCACCCTGGGCACGCCGTCGCTCAATGGCGCCGTGAAGGTCTCCAAGGGAGAGGTCGATTTCTATCAGGTGAATCTCGGGTTGCGTGATCTCGGGATGGAGGCTCGCCTGACCGACACCGGCATCAACTTCAGCGGCACGGCGCGCGTCGGCTCCGGCACGACCACGGCCGGCGGCCATCTCGAGTGGCGCGACTCTCTGCCCTACGGGAAATTCACTCTGCAAGGGAGCAACCTGCGGGTCGTGGATGTCCCGGAGGCGCAGATCGAAGCCTCCCCCGACCTCGAATTCAGGGTCGACGGCCGCAAGATCGACGTGACCGGCAGCGTGAGCGTCCCGCTCGCGAAAATCGAGCCCAAGGACCTGACCGGCGCGGTGCGCGCCTCTTCGGACGAAGTGATCCTGGGTACGGCGGCTGAGGATCCCGCCAAGCGTTTCGAGGTGGTCACGAACATTACTCTCACGCTCGGTGACCACGTGAGTATCCAGACCTCGGGCCTGACCGGCCGGCTGACCGGCAGCATCACGGTTCGAAGCGGCAACGACGCCGTGACCCGGGCCACGGGCGAGCTGTCCGTCGAGGAGGGGAAGTATGTGGCTTATGCGCATAATCTGGATATTCAGCGGGGCCGCCTCATTTTCACCGGTGGCCCGGTCGACGATCCCGGCATCGACATTCGCGCCATCCGGAAATTTCCCGACGTAACCGCCGGCGTGAACGTGCGCGGCACACTGTTGCAACCGCGCCTGTCCTTCTTTTCGGAGCCTTCACTGGCGCAGGCGGAGATCGTGTCGCTGCTGCTCTCGGGCTCCCTTTCGACGACGCCGACGCGGCCGAGCGGCGCGGCCAGCAATGCCGCGCTCGTGCAAGGTGGCGCGATGCTCGCGCAGGAGCTGGGTCAGCACGTAGGTATTCAGCAAGTCGGCGTGGAGTCGGATCTGCTGACGAATGACACGTCGCTCGTGCTGGGCCGCTATCTCTCGCCGCGGCTGTACGTGAGCTATGGAATCAGCCTGACGGAACAGCTGAATACGCTCAAGCTGCGCTACAGCCTCGGGGATCACTGGGTGATCCGGACCGAGGTGGGCCAAGCGCGTGGGGCAGATCTGGTTTACAGCATCGACAAGTAAGCAGCGCTGTGCGCCCGGACGCGGTGCCGGCCGGGTGCGCCGGACGAGCGGACGAGCGGATGAATTGACGAGCCGGATGAGGCGGATGAAGCGGACGGGCCGGATGAGCCCGGGTGGGCGGGATGAGCGGGACGGGCCGGACGGGCGGCGCAGCGTGTCGGGTTGCGGAGCCGCTTGATCTCATGTGCATGATTATGCATAATGAGCGCAAGTTTATGCGACCGCGAAAGGGAAGCCTCCAGGCCCGTGCTGAACGATAGTCAGCAAATCGAGCGTCAGAGCGCCATCATGCGCATCCTGCGGGACGGGCAAGTCCGCCGGCAGGAGGATCTCGTGCGCCTGTTGAAGAAGGAGGGGCACGAGGTCACTCAGTCCTCCGTGAGCCGCGATCTGCGCGACCTGGGCGTCTCCAAGGCGGGTGGCCGGTACGTGCTGCCTTCCGATGAGACGATCCGCACCAACGGGGACTTCGACATGCTGGCGCAGTTCGTCAGGGGATTGAAGCGTGCCGGCCCGTCCATCACGGTGCTGCGTACGACCATCG